>CABUTS010000039.1 GCA_902494515.1 uncultured Muribaculaceae bacterium
CCTCTCTCCCTCCCCCTCTCTCCCTCCCCCTTTCTCCCTCCCCCTTTCTCCCGAACATCGCTGTTTCCCATACACAGCCTATAAACAAGCCTGCGCCTCAGCTCTGACGGACCGAGGCGCAGTCTGTTTTTGCAAATAAATAGAATGTGTCCTTGAAATAAGGACAAAAAATGTTGTTTGAGGGTGTATCAAAATTGATATTTACCATAACGCAGGGACGTGCCTTTGGCACGTGATATCTGGAAATCAGGTGATTAAGTTTGCATGCCAAAGGTATGTCCCTACAAATAATCAATTTTGATACACCCTCAGCATCCTGACGAATTCTGCTGATAAGTATCCCCCGTCAGGGGCTCTCTGGTTATTTTGCGATGGATTTCAGGGTTGAACCGTCGCTCATGCGGAGAATGTAGATACCAGGGGAGAGCCCTTCCATCCAGTCGCGGGGAGAAACACCGGACTTACATTGTATACCGGAAAGATTATACACGTCGCAAGTAAGCTCTTTGGAAGAGGCAACCGGAGTTTCAATGTTCGCACTTTGCTCTTTGATGTTGGAGAATAGACTCCAAGGCACGGTTGTTGCGTATGCCGGCATTGTTCCGTCAGGTACAACCAAAGTAGCTGCTTGGTACGTTTCGTCAGAAAAGAGCGTGGAGCGGAAGCTAACCGGTTCAGTCCAGTTGACAATGACAGTCGAAAGTGATGTCAATTGGCTGAAAGCATCGGAATACTTTACTTCGGAGAGGGTAGATGGCAATGTCAGCGATGTTATCTTACATCCTGTAGGAAAAGCCTTAGGCCCGATTCGGTTTGTTGGCTCCGGTATGCTATACGTTCCGGTTCGACCCAATGGAAACGCCACTAATTCCTGCACATCTTCATAATCTCGGAAAAGTACACCCTTTATGGAATGTAGTGGAGTATTTGGATCCAGCACAACTATACTTTTTAGCGCCGGGCAGTCCTTGAAAGGATTATTGTCAAAAGCCGAATATATGTACTCCCATTCTTGTTCATAGCAGTACCATCCAACACCGTCAGCTATCTGTCTGTTAGTACTAACCCATACTTGTTTGGTGTCAAAAGCGGGATATGGAGATTCATAAGTCGTTGTCTTGAGATTCGGATTGGAGGGAAACGAAAAACTTCCGTCTTCATAGTTTTCTTTATAGGCGAGTGTTTCCGTCAGGTTCAGATAGGTGGGGTACTCTGTCGCGGAGGCCGGAACATACACGGAAGTCATATATAGAGCATTTCCCTTAAATGCTGTATTTGTAATCCAGTTGACCATAGTATAAGAGTTAAACATGGTCGAATAGTATTTGCCGGGAATAACAATTTCACCTTTGTATCGCGTCCCGAGTTTGAGTGCCCGTTGTACTCTTCCGCATAATGGGCGTAGCACGAAAGCATCGTAGTTATCGCTGATGGTAATGGTGGGTTCGCTCTCGTGTTGCGCCGAAACGCTGTCATAGGACAGCATCCCGACGGCAATGGCGATGATAAGTTTGACAGAATGTTTATTCATATCGCGGAGAAGTTTAAAGGTCTTGCTCTACAATATTGACGAATCTATTCCATGGGAAAGTGGAGGCGTAGGCGTCGCGGGTTCCCCGGGGAACAATAAGGGTAGCGGTTTGGTATGTTGCCTCATCGAAGACGTTGGAGTTACGGACCTCAAACGGCCGGGGCATCGGAGCAGTGATGGTGCGCAGGGCTGTACAACCTGCGAAAACCTCCGGACCGAACTCTTCCAACTCCCGGGGGAGGACTATACTTGTCAGCCCGGTGCAATCCTTGAAGGCCTGGACATAGATGGTTGCTATTTCGTCGGGGAGTTCGATGCTCTTCAGCGAGGTGCACCCTCGGAAAGCACGGTAGGCGATGCTATGGAACGGCGTGGGGAAGGTGACGCTTTCAAGCGAAGTGCAGCCGTCGAAAGTCTCACCCTGCAGGATGGTCATGTCGTCGGGCAGCACAAAGGATTTCAGCGAAGTGCATCCCTGAAAAGTGCCGGGATAAAGCTGGCGCACCAACGGCATATTTACGGTTGTCAGCGATGTGCAGTCCTTGAAAGCCCGGGTCTTGACATGATTGACCCCCGGCAGGTTTAACACTTTCAGATAGCGAGCGCCCTCGAAAGCCGATTCGCTGATGGTTGCGCCGTAGCGGCTGCTGTCGAGAGTATAGGTTGTTGCCGGGAATCCGGCGCAGTAGCAGATAACCCCCTCCTTTTCGGTGAACACAACCGGCTCGCCGTTCACGCTTGTGAGCGACGTACAGCCGCGGAAAGGATTCCGGTGAGTGTCATAGTCCTTATATTGGTTTATCATCAGACTGTCGACTTTGAAATTCACAGTCCTGAGCGAAGTGTTCCAGGAAAATGCCTTCAGGGTGAGGCCCAACCCTCCGGTTCCCGCAAAGGACACCGAAGTGATATTATCGTTGTTTAACGAATATATGCCCGCTACTTGATAGGTCTGGCCGTCGGAGGTATTTGTCAGTGTGGCAGGAATCTCGAGAACGGAACCCTGAAAGTTTTCATCAAGACCGTCGACGTAAGCATACCCGTCGTCGAGGACCATGAAAATAATGTGCTTGCTCTGGTCGGTAAAATATTCCTGTGACCATGATGCTACCGAAGCTGATAACATCAACAGCAGAAATGCGATTCTGGAGATTGTAGGTTTAGCCATATTTTGGAAATGATTGAATGAATATTAGAGAATGTTGATGCAATGTCTGGTCAAGACTCTTTATAAACGAGAAGTTTATCCTGTCCTTGCCAAACCATCTTATATAAACCTGTTTTGATTATTGCCAGGGATGCCGAATATGTAAAACCTTCGGATGCATGGTAAGCGAATTGCAAGGGATGGCGCTGGTTCCCACCGGTCAGAAGAAGTCTTCCACCGATGGCTATTTGAGCATAAAATTCATTGAATGACGGACTGATGTCTTTCAGACCGCCGAGGTCAACTTTCAGAGTCTCGAGCGAATCAACTTTGAAAAACACCATTGATGGCAAAACGTCAAAATCCACTGATAGGGCGACAGATGAATTCTCACATTCAACTTTCGGGAAAAGATCGGAAAGTATAAGCAACTCTTTGTCGGGAATCCGGGTTACGGTCTTCGCCATATTAAAGGGATGAACAGAAGATGTCAGCAGTGGATAAATGTCTATCTTGTCAGGCTCAGCTTGATTAGCGCTCTTATAGATTACAGACCTTACGGTAATGGTGTCGAATTGGTTCGGTACATCAAGGCTGAGCTGCGGTGCATATATCGGTGCGGATATTACAGTGCTGTCGCACCGACCGTTGAACTCGACCCTATTGGGGGCGAGATAGTTGAGGAAAGACAACTGAGTCGCGCGTGCTTGGGTTACCTTCACCAATTTTTTATCGCTGCCGGTGGGGATCTGTGAAGTGACGCTCAAATTGCGATAATAGCAGAACTCACTGACATCTGTCTGAATAGCAGCTTCCGTGAGATCTCCTAATTCAATGGTGCGGAAAACGTTGCCGTTGAACGCTGTAGTGTCGCAAAGCAAGAAAATTCCATATCGGCCGACAAGTCTACCTCCGTTGAACTGACATTCGTTGAACCATTTTTTGAAATTAGGTGTTTTCTTCAAATTTCCATAAATGCAATAATCAGCATCAATGTTACAGAAATTGAGTTTGAGATACTGCAGGCCTATATCTGTTTTATGCTCGACATCGTAAGTGCCATCGGAATTTGCGTCATGTAGGTGATTCAAGACAACGTTTATACCCTTATGAATATTCGTCATGCAGGCGACGTCAATGTCGGCATTATAAACGTTGTCATAGAACCGCAGCCCGGAGCCTTGGTATAAAGCTGGACTAATAGCTTGTTTTTCGGATTCAGTCAAATCCGGACCCTCAATCTGATTGACCTGAATGCGCAGGTTCTTATACCCAAGCGCAATGGCACTTGTGTCGGAGTTAAGCTTCAGAGTCCCGGGACAAATGAGAGTAAATGTTCCGATTTGAGAGGTGATGTTGTGTTCAATAGAGATGATTTCTTCTTTATCTTTATCTTCCACTTCCTCAACATAAGGCCCTAAGTAAATTGGATTTTTAAGATAATAGGTTTTGGACTCCAGTATGACAGGAATCCCTTGAGCAGCCACCAGCGCCCGGTTGATGAAATCCTCGTTCCCGCAGGTGTTATCACTATAGTCGAGGTTAAACCACTCGGCATAAACCGCCGGATTGCCGCCAAGGTTGGCGACCTCTATATCTTTGGCAAAAATGCCTGTGTGTGGCGCGCGAATCGGACAACCTTTT
Organism: uncultured Muribaculaceae bacterium; assembly: GCA_902494515.1. Lineage (GTDB taxonomy): Bacteria > Bacteroidota > Bacteroidia > Bacteroidales > Muribaculaceae > UBA7173. Next base: position 4,323 of record CABUTS010000039.1, read on the forward strand.
AAGTCGAGCTTTGCTTTTCCGGAGAAATATCCTCCCCGAAAGTCAAGGACACTGCCCGGCTGGAGTTCCAAATCACCGTTGAGAGCGATTTCGTGGGTAATCATAAAATATGCCACCTGATTGAATTCAGCTGCCGAAGTGGGTGTTATACAGTTCATAAAGGATATGTTTTATGGCCTGATTTTGACCGGTTAGTAAGTCAGAGATTTTTTGATTGTGGTGCCGCCGCTCATACGGAGGATGTAGATGCCGGGAGCGAGGCCTTCCATTCAGTCGCGTGGAGAAACACCGGATTTGTACTTCACCCCCGAGAGACTATACACGTCGCAGGTCAGGTCTTTGGAGGAAGCATCCGGAATTTCCAGACCTGCGGCGCTTTTTTCAACAATGTGATTGAACCGACTCCATTGGATTGTGCCAAAGTAATTGTATATAGTCCCGTCCGGTACTATCAGTGTACATGTCTCGTAAGTTATGTCTGAAAAAAGCGTGTCTAAGAAGTCTGGGGGGCTCGTCCAGTTGACATAAAGCTTTTCAAGGTCCGTCAGGTTATAAAAGGTAAGCCAGCTGCTAAAACCTTCGATAGTAGAGGGCAATGTGAGTGATTTCAGTTTACAACCTGGGGCAAATGCGTATCTGTTAATGGCTGCAGTAGGTTCGGGTATGATATATTCTTCATCCGTACGTCCCGGAGGATATGCTTCTAAAAGCTGACCATTGTAAAGCACACCCTTGATGGAACGTAATTCTGTGTTGGGATCCAATACCACGATACTTCTAAGTGAATTGCAGTTCTCATAGATAAAATCGCGAAAAGGGGAGCGAATTGTCACCCAATGTTGTTCATAATCGCTCCAAATATAGGGCGGCTCTTGTTGGGGGGTGTTAAGCCAAGAACCTGCTAATTGTACATCAGTTTCCCACATTATAGGGTGAGGAGACTCATAAGTCACTGTTTTAGAATTGTCGGAGATGTACATGCTGCCATCATCATACCAAAACCGTTTACCAAGGCCTTTAGTTTTATTTAGGTATGTAGGGAACTCCGTTGCAGAGGCGGGAACATAAAATGAAGTAGCTTTTTTCGCATGTCCAAGGGCACTTGCTTCGATCCAATTAACCTTCGCAAAGCTTTTCAGATAATATGAATAGTATTTGCCGGGGATAACAACTTCCCCTTTGTAATTGCTACCATCGGTGATTGAATGTGACACTCTTCCACAAACTTGACGTTGTAGAAAATCAGAGTATTCATCCCGGATTTGTATGAATGGTTGGCTCTCGTGCTGCGCCAATGCGCTGACACACGAAAGTATCCCGACTGCAGATGCGATGATATGTTTGAATATCTGTTTCATTGAAGAATCGTTTTGTTGGGTATGAAATGTTCTAATCCTGATTACTCAGCCACTCTGATTATCCTTAGGACGGGCTCTGTCGTTCCTCCGATGACTACCTGTTTTGCCCATTCCAGTCTGAATAGACCACCTCTTGTAAACGAAATGCTGCTGCACATGGTTTCTCCGAAGTCTTTTAATAGTTTAATGGTTTTATCGGAAGATTTAACGAACGTTACCTTGTTATCGGCAGGCAAATTTATATAGAATGAAGGGATTATTTTGGGTAAGCGCCAGATACCATCCAGCAGAATTTTCCATTCCTTGTTGTGGGCTGGTATGTCTTTGTTTGTCAAATCAATGAATACTGTGTCTGGAATGACATTAATTGCATTACTATCAGCAGTCAGAAGCGGATTATTATAGCCGTTTGACACGCTGGACGTAACGTTAAGCGTAGGGAGCAATTTGGTTAATAGAACCTCAAGGTTAGATGTAATTTGGGGTGTTACACTGTCCGTATTTATATTTATATGTGGCCCGAAATCTTTACGTGTGACGACCTTGGCCATATTGTACGGTTGAACTGAACTGGTGACGAACATCTGTGGCTCTGGGTCGCTATTTGTGGAATTGGGAGTGCTGCGGAACACTACAGTATCATAATGCGCCTGAGTGTAGCCGGAATCAACTACATCACCTTTTATGATTACATTGTTAACGACGTTTGGAAAATAGGGATCAGGAGCAAGTACCGGGGGCGTAAATTGTTGGAATTGCTTGACAATCGAAAGATGACTTGTGCGCACAGCGCCTTTCACCCCGATTTCAATATCGGAGACATTATAGAGCGAAATCCATGGCGAGTTGTATGCCCCCTCAATCGTACTGATTCCGGGGAGAGCCTCCATCATTCGTAAGTCTAAGAACTTTGACTGAGTGACATACGCCAGATATATGGGCGACTTTGTGAGTTTCTCAATACCAAGGCAATCGAACACAAGACTGTTTACGTGAGCAGCTGGACGGGTCATAGTGCCACCATCAAAAAAATCATTATCAGGCGTTCCGAACACAATTCCGTTTTCTCCACTTAGGCGACCTCCGTGAAACTGATTGGAGGTTATCCAACAGTTCGGATAGTCGGAAACGGTGTTGTGGGCGAACAAGTCGATTTTTATGCAGGTAGTGGCATGGATTAACTGGAACTTGAATTTGCAATCTTGAATATAAGCCCCGTTAGCCGTAACCTTTGGCGAAAGGTCGAGGCCTGTTGTAAATCCCGTTGCCATGAATACATCAATATCGGCCATTTGCACATTCCCCCGGAAACAGATTCCGGTGCCTCGAAAGGTGTAACTATTGTCAGCGTTTTTGGTTGAATTGCCTTTAAGCTTGTTGACTCTGAGTGTGACATTGCTGACATCTTCGAGGAGAATGGCAATTTTTGTTTCATCAAGACTGTCAATGAACAGTTCACCGGGACAAATCAGGGTTTGTGGAGTTGTTCCGGGAATAAAGGTGATCGGGCCCTTAATTTTGTACTGACGGGCGTTTGTGACCACAGGGCAACCTCGGGCACATTGGATGGCCTTGTTTATGAAGACTTCTTCCCCAACGGTATTGGTTTCTGTGCCGGAAGATGTTGAGGGAAAGAAACTTTTGTCATTGAACCATTCGGCAAGCACTTCGCTCTGGGCAAAACCGCTGACTGAAACGTCTTTGCAGAATATGCAATAGGGGACAGCCACAACTTTTGCGCCATTAAGATTTATTGTGCCGGATCCGCAGAAAGAACCGCCGCAGAAGTCAAGCACACTACCCTTCGGGATAGTCAGCTCACCGCTGATTTCGATTTCAGTGATAATATTGTAGTATGCAGCCTGATTGAAGTCAGAAGCTGATGTGGGTGTTATGCAGTTCATAAGGAGAGTATGTTTTTTGTACTTGTCTTGAGTTGTTATCTTGTCAGGGATTTTTTGATTGTAGAACCATCGCTCATGCGGAGGATGTAGATGCCGGGGGCGAGTCCTTCATCCCAGTCGCGTGGAGAAACGCAGTGTTTGCATTGCACGCCGGAGAGATTATACACGTCGCAAGTCAGCTCTTTGGCGGAGGCCTCCGGAACATCGATGCCTGCGCTCTGCTCTTCGATATTGGAGAACATACACCATGGCATGGTTGTGGAGTAAGCCGGCACAGTCCCGTCAGGCACTACCAGAATACACTTTATGTATTGCTCCTCAGAAAAGAGAGAGAAGCAGAATTCAACCGGTTCAGTCCAGTTGACAATTACGGAATGTAGCGAAGTCAGTCCGCAGAATGCATCATCATCCATGATTTCAGTGAGGGTAACAGGCAATGTAAGCGATGTTATCTTGCATCCTTTGGGAAAGGCATCAGGCGCGATGCTGGAGGTCGGTTCCGGAATGCTATATGCACCCTTTCTCTTAAAAGGGAAGGCCATTAATGTCTGCTGCTCATCGTAATCCTTATAAAGTACACCTTTTATTGAATGTAAAGGAGTATTTGGGTCCAGCACAACGATACTTTTAAGCGGATAACAGTTTTCGAAAGGATTCTTATGGCCGAAAATAGGATGAATGGTCCAGGGCGATTGAGAACAATCGAGCCAGGAGTCAGGCGGATTCTTATCCGGCACGAAAATGTACATTACGGTAATATCTTCAAAGGCGGGATGCGGAGATTCATAAGTCACGGTCGTGAGATCGCGATTTCGATCTGGAACACCGTAGTCATACAAGTTAAAACATCCGCTTTCGTAGTCACTGGTGAACCGAAGTCCCGTAGTTAGGTTTTGATATGTTGGGTACTCAGTTACGGAAGCCGGAAAATATATTGAGGATGCACTCATTGTGCTTGCTTTAATTGCGGTTGTACAAATCCAATCCACCTTTGCATAGGTGCCGAGTTCGGTTGAAAAGTATTTGCCGGGAATAACAACTTCTCTCTGTGCTTTATGGGGATAGTCGAAATCGGCGATCATCCTTAACACATTTCCGTACTGTGGACGTTGCAAAAATGTGCTATAATAATCGCGGATGGAAATGTAGGCTTCGCTCTCGTGCTGCGCCGAGGCGCTGACACACGACAGTATCCCGATAGCCATCACGATGATATGTCTGAGAATATGTTTCATAAGGCTGTTTTTATTATGAATCCGAGTCGGATTCTATGATTTGGTCCGATATGTGGATTATTCTGAGTATCGGCCATACCATACTATTGACGGTTTCCTGTTTTTCCCATGCGAGCTTGAAAAGACCTCCTTTATTAAAAGAGATGTTTCCGTTTGTGGCTGCTTCGAAGTCCTTAATCATTTTGATAGACTTGTCGGTAGGTGGAACAAATATAATTTTGTTTACGTTGGAGCCGGAAGGTAACTTTATGTATAGTGAAGGGATCATCTGGGGGAAACGCCAGATCCCGTTCAGCAGAATTTTCCACTCGTTGAGGTTTTGTTCTATACCTGTGTTATTTAAATCAAAGAAGACGGTGTCTGGCAGAACGTCAAATGAAGGATGACAGTCAGGCGGAAGCGGATTTGTATAGTCCTTATAGGCACTTGGCGCAATGTCAAGTTTTGGGATTAACTTTGTTAACAGTATCTCATGTCTATATATAATTTGGGGCTTTAAGCTATCGTTATCTTTTTGAGTTTCGAAATCATCACGTGTCACAACCTTGGCCATATTGAATGGTTGAATCGAACTGGTGACGAACATCCGAGGTACGGGAACATTTTCAGCGGTGTAGGAGGTGCGGAACACAACGGTGTCGAAATGATTCACATACCAGTCGGAATCAAGCACATCCCCCTTGACGATGATATTGTCGACGATGTTGGAGAAATAGGGCTGGGGAGCCGGATCGGGACCGGGAAATTCCGTGGACTCATCAACAATCGAAAGATGGCTTGTGTTGACATGCCCTATCATGCCGATTTCAATATTCGATACGTTGTAGAGCGCAATCCAGGGAGAATGAGTGTTGCCTTCGATACCGGAACCTCCGGGTAGGCTCTGCATCATCCGGGTGTTGATGAACTTTGATTGCGATACATACGCCAGATATACCGGCCTATTCGACATTTGTTCGATGGCAATGTTTTCGAAAACAAGACTGTGGGCGTGAGCCGCGGGGCAAGTTTCAGTGCCGCCTTCAAAAAAGTTTGCACCTGGCGTGCCGAACACAATCCCGTTTTCGCCCCGAAGTCGACCGCCGTAAAACTGGTTAGAGGTAATCCAGCAGTTCTTATAGTCGGCTAATTTGTTCTTGGCGAACAGGTCGATGCGGATGCAGGTTGTAGCCCTGATAAGATTGAATTTGAATTTGCAGTTCTGGATAAAAGCATAATTTAAGCTTGCCAGAGGAGGATGCACAATGTCTCCAGGGCCGGAAATGATAGACTTTTGGGGGGTGATATGTGCAATATTCGGGGTGGCCTTTGGCGAAAGGTCGAGTCCGATTTTTAAGCCCTGCGCCCGAAACAGATCAATAACTGCCATGTGAACTTGGCCGCGGAAACTGATTCCGATGCCTCTGTAAGTGTAACCGCCGTCGGTGTTTTGGGTAGCTTTGCCTTGGATAGTGTTGATTTTGAGGGTAACGTAGCTGACATTATCGAGGAGAATGGCAATTGTGTCTTCGTTGTAACTGTCAATATACAGTTCGCCGGGACAAATCAGTGTCTGGTGATTCAACCCTGCAATGAATTTGACGGAACCCTGAATAGAATATCGTCGCGAATCAAGCACTACGGGACATCCGTGGGCCGACAGTATGGCTTTGTTTATTAAAACTTCTTCTCCGACGTTATTATCAGCATATAGTTCCGGGTCATTGAACCACTCGGCAAGCACTTCGCTCTGGGCAAAACCGCTGACTGAAACGTCTTTGCAGAATATGCAATAGGGGGCAGCCACAACTTTTGCTCCATTAAGATTTATTGTGCCGGATCCGCAGATAGAACCGCCGCAGAAGTCAAGCACACTGCCCTGCGGGATGGAGAGATTACCGTTGAGGGTAATGTCTTCAGTTATATTATAGTATGCAGCCTGATTGAAGTCGGCTGCGGATGTGGGGTTTATGCTGGTCATAGAAGAGTATGGTTAAAAAAGAGATGTAGATTTATTAAAATTTGTTTCCCAGTCGCAAAGTTAAGTAAAAGAATGCAAAACAGCAAATTTCAGCGCCATTATTTAAAAAAAATATTCAGGGGCCGTTCATCCGTTTATCAGGGGCCGTACGTTTTGCCAGCAATTTTAGATAGTCCGCGGTCCGTACGGCTTGTCTGAAGATATTATCAGGAATGGGAGGCGGCGTAGGTGCGCCAGCGGTCGAGCAGGGCGGTCATGTCGGGGGGGAGAGGGGCGGAGAAGAACATTTCCTGACCGGTGCGGGGGTGGATGAAGCCGAGGGTGCGGGCGTGGAGCGCCTGGCGGGGGCAGATTTCGAAGCAGTTGTGGATGAACTGTTTATAGGCGCCGGAGGTGTTGCCGCGGAGAATCTGGTCGCCGCCGTAGCGGGCGTCGGCGAAGAGCGGATGGCCGATGTGGCGCATGTGGGCGCGGATCTGGTGGGTGCGGCCGGTCTCGAGGACGCATTTCACCAGCGCCACGTGGGCGAGGGGTTCGAGGACCTCATAGTGGGTGACGGCGTGTTTCCCCTGGTCGGAATCGGGCGGGAAAACGGTCATCTGGAGGCGATCCTTGGGGTTGCGGCCGATGTTCCCCTCGATTCGGCCGACGGCGGGGTCGGGGATGCCCCATACCAGCGCGCGGTATTCGCGCTTGGTGGTTTTGTTGAAGAACTGACGGCCGAGGTCAGTCTTGGCGTCGGGGGTCTTGGCCACGACGAGGAGCCCGGAGGTGTCCTTGTCGATGCGGTGCACCAGGCCGAGGCGCGGGTCGTTGATGTCGTAGTCGGGATTGTCGCGCAGGTGCCAGGCCAGGGCGTTGACAAGGGTGCCGGTCCAGTTGCCGTGACCGGGGTGCACGACCAGTCCGGCCGGCTTGTTGACCACCAATACATCCTCGTCCTCATAAACGATGTCGAGGGGGATATCCTCGGGGAGAATCTCGTTGGAATAGCGCGGACGGTCCATCACCACCTGCACCACGTCGGCGGGCTTGACGCGGTAGTTCGACTTCACCGCCCGGCCGTTGACCAGGATGCAGCCGGCTTCGGCGGCCTGCTGGATGCGGTTGCGCGACGCCTTCTGCAGGTGGTCGACGAGGAATTTGTCGACTCGCAGCAACTGCTGCCCGGCGTCGGCCACGAAGCGGAAATGCTCGTACATGCCGTTTTCGTCGGGTATGGAACCGGGGGCGGCATCGCCGGAAGGGAAGTCGTCGAGTTCGTCGAAATCTTCGTCAAATTGGGACATGGGAGTTGAGGAGTTGAGGAGTTGAGGAGTTGAGGAGTTGAGGAGTTGAGGAGTTGATGGGTTTAGGGGTTTAAGGTCAGTCGATGTTGAGGACTTCGATGGCTTCCTCGATGGCCACGGAGTCGACGAGAGTGTCGGAGGTTGAGTCGGCGAATGTGTCGTAGCCTTCGCCGACCTCGAGGGTAATTACGGCCGAAATCGGCACACGGGCTCCCGGCCGGAGCGAAACGCCGTTGAACTTGGCGCCCATGACCAGACCTTCGTATTCCGAGGGAACCGACACGGTCATGATCTGGGTGATTCCGAGACCTTCGAGCATCGAGCGGGCCTGGCGTTCCGAGACGTCGTAGATGTCGGGAATCGTCACCATCTTCGGGGTGAACGCCACGATTGTAAGGTATACGTTGCCCCCCTTCTTGATTTTGGAATTGGGGATAGGACTCTGCTCGGCAACGGTGCCGGGGCGGGCATAATTGTCGTAAACTGAGTCGGTTACTACGGTATTCAGCCCTGCGCGGCTGATGTTTGCCGTGGCTGTCTCGAAACTCTGCCCCTTGACGTCGGGGACGGCGCGTTCCTGGCCGTGGAATGTCCAAAGGTCGAGGAACCATAGCGCCATGTAGATCAGCACCAGACCGGCCGCACAGGCGTAGATCAGGTTCATCAGAATGGGGTGGCGGCGGACAAAGCCGCGGGATTTCTCGTCGTCCATATCTTGATTGCTTTCGGGGGGAAGAGCGCCGTTGCCCCCCTGGGGAGGATAGGCGGCGCGGGCTTCGTTGTCGCGGAAACCGTCGCGGTAGCCTGCGCGGTAACCCTGGTCGGAGTCGCGGGGCGCCGGCTGCGGTTCGCGGTTAACGGGCTGGGGATCGCGGTTAACGGGCTGCGGATCGCGGTTAACGGGCTGCGGATCGCGGGGAGGGTAGGGGGCGTCGTATCGGACGTCGTCATACGGCTCGTTGTCGTAACCGCTGTCGTCGTAACCGCTGTCGTTGTAAGCCTCGTTGTCGTAGCTGTTATCCTCGTAAGTCCCGTCATTATAATCGCGGTCATCGTAGCCGCGGTCATCTTCATAGCTACGGTCATCGTAATCGCGGTCGTCGTAATCGTAGTCGCGGTCATCGCGGGCGTTGTTGCGCCGGGGATAATAGTCTTCGTGGCTCGGCGTCGTGTCGGCGTCGAAGTCAGGGTCGAAGAACTCAATGTTGCGCCTGGGGCGGTGTGCACCCCCCTGCCGGCGGCTATATTCGTCGTTGGTGCTCATTTCTTTCAGTCGGAGCGGGGAGAAGCCCCGCGTTTCCGCCTACAAAATTACAGAAAATTCTATAAATGAAAAAATTTGAGGCGATATTGCTGCAAAATCCGAAAAAAATCCGTAACTTTGCCGATTGAAACGCCGGAATCAATTCTAACTAACCGGAGCACTCTCATTTATGCAGAAAAAAATCGTCAAATGTCTCTCAGTAATCCTGCTGGCGCTCGTGGCCGTCTGCGGCCTGAGCTCCTGCGGTGAATACCAGAAAGTGCTGAAGAGCACCGACGCCAACTATAAATTTGAATACGCCAAGAAGGCCTTTGAACAGAAAAAGTATGTCCAGAGCTACACCCTGCTCAAGGACCTCATCACTGTGTTCAAGGGCTCGGAACGCGCCGAGGAGTCGCTTTACCTCCTGGGCATGAGCTACTACGAGAACAAGGAGTACCCCGACGCTGCCACCTACTTCAAGGCTTACTATCAGCGATATCCCAAGGGGAAATATGCCGAGCCTTCGCGTTTCTACGCCGGCTACGCCTATTACCTCGACTCCCCTGAGGCGCAGCTCGACCAGTCGGAGACCATCAAGGCCATCGAAGAGCTGCAGGGCTTCCTCGATTATTTCCCCAGGTCCGACAAAGTGTCGCTCGCCCAGAACGCCATCTTCGAGCTTCAGGACAAGCTGACCCTCAAGGAGCTGCAGAACGCGCAGCTTTACTACAACCTCGGAACCTATATGGGCAACAACTATGAATCCTGCATCGTGACGGCCCGCAACGCCATCAAGGAATACCCCTACTCGAAGTACAAGGAGGACCTCGAGATGCTTGTGCTCAAAGCCAAATACCAGGAAGCCGACCTTTCGGTCGACGAGCGCAAGGCCGACCGCTTCCGCGACGTCATCGACGAGTATTATTCCTTCATCAACAACTATCCCGACTCCAAAAACCGCGAGGAGGCCGACAATATCCTCAAAATCGCGCGCAAATACGTGAAGGACTGATAGCTGAGGCTGCGGCCTGCAAGATGGACAAGACACTGAAAATTAAATATACCAGATATTTTTGATGGACTACAAGAAGACTAACGCGCCCCTCAACACTGTTACGCGCGACATCATGGATCTCTGCAAGGATACCGGCAATATCTACGAAACTGTCTGTATCATCGCAAAACGCGCCAACCAGATCGCCGGCGAAATGAAACATGAGCTCGACAAGAAGCTCCAGGAGTTCAGCTCGGTAACCGACAACCTCGAGGAGGTATCCGAAAACCGCGAGCAGATTGAAATCTCCCGCTACTACGAAAAGCTCCCGAAACCCGTGCTGATCGCCACCCAGGAGTATGTGGAGGGCAAAATCCACTACCGCAACCCTGCCAAGGAGCGCCTCGCCCTCGACGACTGATTCCGCCGCTGCCCTATAATTATACAGCACTGCAGCGACGTGCCTTTTGGCGAAACAATGAACACCCCCGCAATCCGAACAATTGCGGGGGATTGCTTTTTTTGACATAAAAAATCGGGCCGAAAAGATTGGTCAAATCAATAGTAGTCAGTAACTTTACGCAAAAATCAGGAATGCTGATTTTATTGAAGAATGTCAACCTTATAAATACCTGACCTAAGGGGTTGATAAACAGCCCCCGAAGACCCTTAAACCTTACAATCAATCATGAAAAAATTTCTGACAGGCGCACTCTCCTTAGCTGCAACTCTCGGACTTTCAGCCCAGACTGTAATCGACCTTCATGTGCAGCAGAATCCGCTTTTCGAAGTGTCGACCAATACCGTTGAAGTAGAGATGACATCCGACGCAGGCGGTCTCTTCCTCGGCGGCGACGTGGTGATAACCGGCGGAAGCGGAGAGTACACCTACCGCTGGTCCGACGCCTCGGGCAACACCCTTTCTACCGACGCCACTTATTATGCGCAGACCCCCGGCACATACCGGCTCGACATTTCCGATACCTGCGACTGTCTCCAGACTGTCAGTTTCCATGTCGCAATCGCCTCACTCGACCGCGTTGAGGCCGAAAAGCTGAAAATCGCTCCCATCCCCACCGACGGAGCTGTCTGCATCTCGGGCTTCGACGCCGTGCGCATCGCAGCTGTCGACATGTCGGGACGTCTGGTAAAGGTGATCGAAAGCTCCTCGGGCATGCCGATGACCGATGCCGACTTCTCCGAACTCGCTGCCGGCCAGTATATCCTCACACTTTCCGACGGCAACGGCAAAGCAGCCACAGCGCGGCTGATCAAGCGCTGATTTCGTAATCATTACAAAACCCGAATCCGGACATCACATCATATACTTTCTGAAAATGAATCTCCGAAACCTGCTTACACTGGCCCTGATGCTGCTCTCCACGGCTTCCCTCTGGGCCGACCGCGAAGTAAGCTATGCCCGCAATAACCAAACAGTGACCCTGAAAGTCGACTGGACCTCATCAAACTACGGCACCCTCAAATGGCAGAAATCTACCGACGGCGGCGCTACCTGGGAGACAATCGCCAACACCGACGGTCCAAGCTGCAGCTTCAAACTTACCGGTATCACACTCTGCCGCGCAATCGTGAAGGGGGACCCCTCATGCCCCGATGTTGTGGTGGAACGCGAAGTGCGTCCCGTGACATTCAATTCAACGGCAAAGAACACAACCGCAAACGGCACCACCGTCACTCTCATGCGCTTCAGCTTAGGCGAAGCCCGGGTGAAGGAATACGGCTATGCCAGCCTTATAGCCGGCATCGGCCGCGACTTACATGCATGGCCGCGCACTAAAGTCGGCGACGCCCTCCCCGAAGGCAACACCGTCGATATTCCCGTCACGGGCCTCGAGCCGTCGACCCATTATCAGATAGTTCCCTATATCCTCACCGAAGACGGCTCGATGATTTTCGGCCCGGAGAAAGACGTGACGACAAAAGCCGGCATCGCTTTCGACTCCGCAGACTGGGTAATCGAAAAAACGCGAATGACTGTCCCGTTTTCAATCACGGGCGCCGACAACCCCGCTCCCAAGTTTTTCCTCGGCACCGACAGCAGTTCGCTCAGGGAGTACACTGTCACCGACAAAGGCGACGGCCACTACGTGTGACCATATATAAGAAAGGGGAGGAATTCCTCGGAAGCAACTACTGGCGCATCTGTAACCCCGAAATGACACGTCTGCAGAACGGCTGGATCATTCTCTCTGTAGTCGCCAACGGCAATCCCGAGACCAACGAAAACTGCAAGGTGCTCGTGTGTCTGTCGAAAGACGACGGCGAGACATGGGGCGACCCCATTGTCGTGGGTCGCGGACGCACCTGGGAACCGATGGTGGTTCAGCTCCCCAGCGGCGAACTCGAACTGTTCGTGTCGTCGGAGGCATCATGGTGGAATGGCGAAGGCGCGGATCTGCAGGAAATCGTCACAGCCCGCTCCACCGACAACGGCCAGACATGGACCTCCTTCCGCCGCGCAAGCTTCAAGTCCGGCGCCCGCGACGGCATGCCCGTGGGGGTGGTGATGCAGGGCAACAGGGGCGTCTGCTTTATTGAAGAGAGTGTCAATGGCGGCGTGCCCCCTACGATCGTGCACCGTGAGATCGACGGCAACTGGTCCACCGGCAACTGGGACGGCAACAACTCCGACCGCCGCTGGAGAACTTCGCTCGACAACGGCGCCGGCGCACCATACATGATTCAGCTTCCCACCGGCGAATTTCTCATCATGGCCCATACCGACATGACCGGAAGCGTATGGCAGACATGCCGTCCGCAGACCATCGTCGCCGACAGCTCGTGCAAGACCTTCAAATACTCCAACAAACCGCTTAACGGCAACGTATTGCCCGCCGGCACCGGAGCTTACTACAACTCGTTGTTCCTCTTCGACGACAACACCGTGTGACTGCTGACCACACGTGCGAAATATTCCGGTTCCACCCGCGATAATTCCGATGTGATGATACTCAAGGGCGAAATCGTCGAAGACACCCCGCGTAATTAGCCCCGCGTAATTAGTAATCTATTTAGAAAAAAACTTTGGGGGATGTTTGGCTGTTTCGAAAAAAAATGCTAACTTTGCCCCCGCAAAAGAGGCAACGCCTCCATTTATTATATTACTCACTTCTCAAAATCTCTGAAAGAATGCATCTGAATTCTGACGAAAAAATCGAGATCTTCGAGAAATACGGTAAGGGTAAGACTGACACTGGCTCTCCTGAAGCCCAGATTGCATTGTTCTCGGTCCGTATTGCTCATTTGACTGAACACCTCAAGTCAAATCACAAAGATCATACAACTGCTCGTGCTCTTAAAGCTCTTGTCGGCAAGCGTCGCCGCCTCCTCGATTACCTGATCAAGAAGGACATCAACCGCTACCGCGCAATCATCGCTCAGAAAGAGCTCGGTATCCGCAAGTAATCCGGTCGTCCGGTGGCATTTCAGCCGACACCGCGACCTGCTTCGCAGAATACCCCTACAGAGGCTGCCCGCATCCCGCCGGCAGCCTCTGCTGTCTATTCGCGCGGGCGCCCTGTCTATTCGCCGGGCGTTCTGCTGTCTATTCGCGCGGGCGCCCCGCTGCCTTTATGGATGCAGCCGGCTCTGATTATTTTTGCTGCTTTCATGGAAAATTGCTAACTTTGTGGTCGATAAGCAATGATGGGCTTTAATTAACACCATGACTGTCAAACCGATTCAAAAAATTAATATCTGGGCGTTTGCCATTGTGTCGCTGCTGTTCCTGCTGTGGGGTATGGCGAATAACATGAACGACACGCTGCTGGCGGCGTTCCGCCGTATCATGTCGATGAGCGACCTGCAGACGTCGCTCGTGCAGACGGCTTTCTATGGCGCCTATTTCTGTGTGGCGCTTCCGGCATCAATCTTCATCAGCCGCCACACCTATAAGGCCGGCATTATTCTCGGTCTGGCGCTCTACGCCGCCGGAACCATGCTGTTCTACCCCGCGGGACAGTGTGCGTCGTACTCCTTTTTCCTCTTTGCAATCTATGTGATGGCCGCGGGATGCGCCGTTCTGGAGACCACCGCCAATCCGTGTATCCTCTCGATGGGGCCGTCCGAAACCGCCACACGGCGCCTGAACATCGCGCAGTCGCTGAACCCTGTGGGCGCAGTGGCCGGTATCCTGCTCAGCCGTCATTTCATCCTCTCGGAACTTCAGGACGCCGACCACGCCGCCCGCGCGCAGATGGATCCCACCCAGCTCGCCGCGATGCAGAGCCATGAACTCAGCGCCGTGTCGGGGGCATATATGCTCATCGGCTTTGTGCTGGTGGCGATTCTAATCGGGGTGCTGTTCGTGAAGATGCCTGACAGCAAGAACTCCGGACATCTGAATCTGAAATCCACGATTGCCAGCCTGTGGCACAACCGCCGCTGGCGCTACGGCGTGGTGGCCCAGTTCTTCTATGTCGGGGTCCAGACCGGCGTCTGGTCGTTCACTATCCGCCTGACGATGGACCGCCTCGGGGTGCAGGAGGCCGACGCTTCCACTGCATTCCTCTGGTCAATCGTCGCTTTCACCCTCTTCCGCTTCTTCTTCACCTGGCTGATGGGCTTCGTGCGACCGGTGCTTCTGCTTATTGCGGCGTCGGTTGCGGCGATTCTGGTGACAGCGGGAGTTATATTCAGCAGCGGGATGCTGTCGGTGGTGTTGCTCGTGGCTGTTTCCGCCTGTATGTCGCTGATGTTCCCGACAATCTACGGCATAGCGCTGGAGGGTATCGCGCCTGAAAAGGCAATGCTGGCATCTGCCGGACTGATCATGGCGATTCTCGGCGGCGCTGTCATCACCCCGCTGCAGGCCTGGACATCGGACAGCTTCGGTATCGGCGCATCGTTCTGGGTGCCGGCGGCGTGCTTCGTCGTGGTTCTCGTCTATGCTGTCGGTGTAATGTATAAAAACAACAAATCCTTATCATAAAGGGACTTAAAGTCCGCTCAAACTAACTCACTCAATGGCAAAGAAAGTTTTCGTTTCGGGTTGCTATGACATGCTTCATTCGGGGCATGTGGCATTCTTTCGGGAGGCCGCGCAATACGGCGACCTCTACGTCGGAATCGGCTCCGACAAAACAATTCAGGAACTGAAAAACCGTAAGACCGTTTATTCGGAGAAGGAGCGCCTCTACATGGTGAAGGCTATCCGCTACGTAAAGGATGCATACATCAACCCGGGGAGCGGCATGCTCGACTTCCTCGATACGCTCGACATTGTGAAGCCCGATATTTTCGTGGTGAACTCCGACGGTGTATCGGACGATAAACGCCGCCTTTGCAAGGAGCGCGGCATTGAACTGGTGGAGCTCCAGCGTGTGCCCGACGAGGGGCTGAAGGCCCGCTCGACCACCTCGCTGCGCAGCGAGGTGAAGTCGCATCTCCCTTACCGCGTTGACCTCGCGGGCACATGGATTGATCAGCCGTATGTTTCGGAATATGGCGCCGGCTGGGCGCTGACGGTGTCGATTGAGCCGACTGTCGAGTTCATGGAGCGCGGCGGTATGTCGACCTCCACCCGCAATGCAGCGCGCAAAATCTGGCCTTACGAGCTGCCGGACTACAACGAGGAGATGCTTGCCCGCCTGCTGTTCTGCTTCGAGAACGACCCGGAAAACAAGGGGCATATCTCCGGCGCGCAGGATGCCATCGGCATCTGCATGTCGGGTCTCAACCGCCACTATTACGACGGCCACTATTGGCCCTCGCGCATCGAATCCTGCCACGATGAGAAGATTCTTTCCTGGCTCGAGCAGCATATTGTGCTGGTTCCCATGTTCCCCCGCCGTCCGGGATGCTCCGTGGTCGAGGGGAAGGATATCACCCCGGAAAAGGTCGTAGACCTGACTTCGGCCGCAGCGCGTTGCTGGGACGCCATCATGGAGCGCAATCTCGGGGACTTCGCTCGGGCTTTTGCCGATTCCTTCAACGCTCAGGTTGCGATGTTTCCCGCCATGATGCAGCCCGGAGTTCAGGAATTCATAGATAAGTACAAGGATAAAGCGCTCGCCTGGAAGATGCTCGGCGCCGGCGGTGGGGGCCATCTTGCCCTCGTCCTCCCCGACAACGCCCCCGTCACCTCCGAGATGATTCCCATCAAGATCCGCCGCCGCGGCTTCTGAAACCCCGAATCGGCAACAAAGAAGCCCGGGCCAGCTATAACGCAGCTCGGATTTGGCAACAAAGAAGCCCGGGCCAGCTATAATGCGGCCCTGCTTTGGCAACAAAGAAGCCCGGGCCACTACGGGAGGAGTCCGGGCTGAGAAGGTAACTCTCTTATGAGTTTAACGGCTTTTTAATAACGCCAGTAAAATGCCTTCTTTGATAATTAAACGCCTTTGCGGCGCTTTGGTTCAATTTCCCCCTCGGTTTTTTTGAAAAGCGTAGGCTACTTCGCAGGCTTTTGAAAAGCTCACGCTTTTCCACCCTGACCAAAACCCGACGGAACCCAATCCCCCGATTAGCCCAAAAACCGAAGGGAACCAATTCCACTCCCCGCCAATTAGAATTAGACAAAAACCCGAGGGGAACAATTCCCCAAATTAAGCCAAAACCGTAGGAAACAAATACTAAATTTCCCGAAATACTATTTTTCCCCTGATTAGAATAGAAACTGCGCCGCGAAGGATTTCGCGGCGCAGTTTCTATAGGGGTTAAGAGGGGGAATCAGGGGATTTCGTAGGTGGGGACGTTGAGAAGGCGGATGTTGAACTGAAGGGCCGAGTAGGGGAGGATGTCGGTCGAGGGGCTCGAGGCGTCGTAGGCCATGTCGTAGGGGAGTAGAATCTGGACGGAGTCGCCGACGTGCATATATTGCAGTGCAACCTGCCAGCCTTGTACCACGGAGTTGACGGCGAACTTGGTGCCGTCGGTCGAGGTGGAATCGGCGTCGAAAATCTTGCCGTGCATGTTGCGGCCGGTGTACCATACGCTCACCGAGGAGGTGAGCATCGGCTGGAGGTTGCCGGCGGTTTCGGCGCGGTCGTTGAACCAGTGGATCAGGATGTAGCTGTCTTTATTCCATGCGGGAACAAGGCGGTCGTAGAATTTGGAGCCGTCGGGGTTGGTGAGGGCTTCCTGCTCGGTGATCCAGAGCTGGTTGGCTTCGCGGTTTTCACGGTATTCCATCCAGATGTTGGCGTCGTCATCGTCGCAGGCGGTCAGAAAAGCCATCAGGGGGAGGACAACCACCAAGGCCAGGGCGTAAAGAAAAAATTTCTTCATTGTAGGAAATTTTCCAAAATAGATAATTAAACTCGGGCAGACAGATGCCGGCCTGAAGAAAAACACAGGCAGACAGATGCCGGCCTGAATCAGAATTTAACCTCGGGGGCCTGGTCAGCACCGGCTTCGGCGCGGAACTGCGGTTTGGCCTCGAAGCCGAACCATCCGGCGTAGATGTTGGTGGGGAACTTCTTGATGGCCGTGTTGTAGTCGGCCACAGCCTCGGTGTAGCGCTTGCGTTCGGTGGCAATCCGGTTTTCGGTGCCTTCGAGCTGAGCCTGGAGCTGCATGAAGTTCTCATTGGCCTTGAGGTCGGGATAAGCCTCGGTGACAGCGAGCAGCGACTTGAGAGCCTGCGAGAGTTCGCCCTGAGCCTGCTGATATTTGGCGAGGGTTTCTTCGTTGAGGTTTTCGGCGTCGATGGTGATCGAAGTGGCTTTGGCGCGGGCTTCGGTTACTTTCTGGAGGGTTTCGGACTCGTGGGTGGAGTACCCCTTGACTGTTTCGACGAGGTTGGGGATAAGGTCGGCGCGGCGCTGATACTGGTTTTCAACCTGAGCCCAGGCCTGATCTACGCCCTGCTGCTTTTCAACCAGCGAGTTGTAGTTGCAGGAACTGAGCGAGCAGAGCGCAACGATGCCGACGAGAAGGATGGAGAGTTTCTTAATCATTTGTTAGAGAATTAGATGGAAGCGGCGCCGGAGAGCCTGGGGGCGCCGCTTCGCATTTGGTTTTGAACTGACCGGAATCAGCCGATCTTGCGGAGAAGCGAGTTCAGCGACACGCGGTCGTGGATGAGGCGGTGGAGGTCTTCAATCTTCACGCGGGTCTGGGCCATGGAGTCGCGCTCACGCAGGGTTACGGTGTTGTCCTCGAGTGTCTGATGGTCTACGGTGATGCAGAAGGGGGTTCCGATGGCGTCCTGACGGCGGTAGCGCTTGCCGATGGAGTCCTTCTCCTCGTAATGGGTGTTGAAGTCGAACTTGAGGTCGTTGACGATTTCGCGGGCCTTTTCGGGCAGACCGTCCTTGCGGACCAGGGGCATTACGGC
Source organism: uncultured Muribaculaceae bacterium (assembly GCA_902494515.1). Taxonomy (GTDB): domain Bacteria; phylum Bacteroidota; class Bacteroidia; order Bacteroidales; family Muribaculaceae; genus UBA7173. The sequence goes on from CABUTS010000039.1 coordinate 22,608, forward strand.
GCACTTCACGGGAGCCAGCGGCTCGGGGAGGTGGAGCACAACGCGGGATTCGCCCCCTTCGAGGGCCTGCTCCTCATAGCTCGAGCAGAGCACGGAGAGGAACATACGATCCACGCCGATCGAGGTCTCGATGACGTAGGGGGTGTAGCTCTCGTTGAGCTCGGGGTCGAAGTATTCGATTTTCTTGCCGGAGAACTTGGCGTGCTGCGAGAGGTCGAAGTTGGTGCGGGAGTGGATACCCTCGACCTCCTTGAAGCCGAAGGGCATCTGGAACTCGATGTCGGTGGCGGCGTTGGCGTAGTGAGCCAGCTTGTCGTGGTCGTGGAAGCGGTATTTCTCATCGCCGAGGCCGAGGGCCTTGTGCCAGCGCAGGCGGGTTTCTTTCCACTTCTTGAAGTATTCCATCTCGGAGCCGGGGCGAACGAAGAACTGCATCTCCATCTGCTCGAATTCGCGCATACGGAAGATGAACTGACGGGCAACAATCTCATTGCGGAAGGCCTTGCCGATCTGGGCGATGCCGAAGGGGATGCGCATGCGGCCGGTCTTCTGGACGTTGAGGTAGTTTACGAAGATACCCTGGGCGGTCTCCGGACGGAGGTAAACGGTCATGGAACCGTCGGCGGTGGAACCCATCTCGGTCTTGAACATGAGGTTGAACTGACGGACCTCGGTCCAGTTGCGGGTGCCGGATACGGGGTCTACGATCTCCTCGTCAATGATGATCTGGCGGAGTTCGTTGAGATCGTTGTCGTTCATGGCCTTGGAGTAGCGCTCGTGGAGGGCGTCGCGCTTGGCCACGATTTCAGCCACGCGGGGATTGGTCTGGCGGAACATAGCCTCGTCGAACGAGTCGCCGAAGCGCTTGGCCGCCTTTTTGATTTCCTTGTCGATTTTCTCATCGTACTTTGCCATCTGGTCTTCGATGAGGACATCGGCGCGGTAGCGCTTCTTGGAGTCGCGGTTGTCGATGAGGGGGTCGTTGAAAGCGTCGACGTGGCCGGAAGCCTTCCAGATGGTGGGGTGCATGAAAATTGCGGAGTCGATACCGACAATGTTCTCGTGGAGGAGGGTCATGGCCTCCCACCAGTAGCGTTTGATGTTGTTCTTGAGCTCGACGCCGTTCTGGCCGTAATCGTAAACTGCGGAGAGACCGTCGTAGATTTCGCTTGACTGAAAGACAAAACCGTATTCCTTGGCGTGTGAAACGATTTTCTTAAACACGTCTTCTTGCTGTGCCATTTTTAGTTTAAATAGTTGTGAGTTAAGTGGAAGTGCGGAGTCCGGCGGGCATGCCGGGCGCAAATCCGGAATTAAGCTACAAATTTACGGATTTTTCCTGAATTGCACAAATCTAAATTCATCAGGAAAGCCTGCGGACGAGGTGGATGTCGCAGCGGGGAACGCCGGGGAGCACGGCTTCAAGGTCGTCGATGGTGGCGTCGGGGCCGAGACGTTGGATGGCGGAGGAGATGGCGTTGGCCACGACCGGGGTCAGCACCTCCTCGAGCGTTACCTCGCCGCTGCGGATAAAGCGCTCCATGTGGCTGGTAATGGTGCCGAAAGCGAGGCCGCGCTCTTTGGCGATCTCTTCGCGTGAAAGTCCCTGACGGAAAAGGCGGAAAGTGATGTCGAATGTCTCGCCTTTCGGGGCTCTCGGCTTGCGGGGGGCGTTCTCGGGGCGGGACTGGCGGAGAGCATTTTCGGGGCGGGTCTTGCGGCCGGCGGATGAGCTGCGGGCCATACGTTTCTGGGCGCGGGCGACCTCCGCGGGGTCGGCGGTTGCCTTGAACCAGGCCTGCTGCTTTGCCCCGAGGTAGTTGGCGATGGTGAAGCCCGACTCGTTGATGTCCTTGAGCAGATACAGGCGGCTGATGTAAGCCTGACGGAGTTCTTCGGCGAGCTCCGCTACGCGCCTGCTGGCGTTCTTGTTTTCGGACTTGATGGCGGCGAACTGCTTGACCGAGGCGCCGAAGGTGTCGACAAATTTATTGTAGAACCATACGGCTCCGTTGCGTACGCGCTGCAGGAACGGCTCGGAGGTGAGTGTGGAGTAGTCAGTGGCGTTAACCATGGCTATCCACTTGTTTGACACGTCGTTGATTTCGCCGCGAAGGGTGTCGTCGATGCTCTGGAGCCGGGCTGTTTCCTGCGGGAATTTATGGCGGTAGGTGGTGTAGACGATGTGGGCGAGCGACTGCACCCGGGTCATGATGTCGCGGAAGGTGAACAGCTCGAGCAGCAGCTGGCGGTAGTAGGCGGCCTTGATGCCGTCGAGCTGCCGGATCGAATCCTCGGCGGCGGTTGCCTGGTTGGCGATGAAGGCGGCGACCTCGGCGTCGGGCCGCAGCGTACCCTCCTGAATCGGGGTGGCGAGCACCATCCCTTCGAGCGAACGGCAGCGCGACAGTGCCACGTAAACCTGGCCGGGAGCGAACGACGCTCCGGCGTCGATGATTACCTTGTCGAAGGTCAGACCCTGGCTTTTGTGGATGGTGATAGCCCAGGCCAGGCGCAGCGGCATCTGGGTGAAGGTGCCCTGAACCTGAGTCTCTACGGTGTGGGTTACCTCGTTGATGGTGTAGGTGCAGTTTTCCCAGGCCTGCGGGGTGACCTCGACGGGGTCCGGGCGGCCGGGAACCTCCACTCTCACGCAGCCTTCGTCGGCGAAGACCACCCGGCCGATCAGGCCGTTGTAATACTGGTGGTTTACGAAGTCGTTTTTGTTGAACATCACCTGCGCGCCCTCTTTCAGAACGAGCCGGCTGGCGGTGGGGTAGGAGGATTCGGGGAAATTGCCGTCGA
>CABUTS010000040.1 GCA_902494515.1 uncultured Muribaculaceae bacterium
CCCGCCATCAGGCAAAAGCCGCAGGCTTTTGCAACTGTGGTAAAAGCCTGCGGCTTTTACCTCCTCCCACCTCTCCCCCCTCTTCCGCGCAGCGAAGTAGCTGAATCGGCCACACGCTTTTGACCCATTTTCAACAAAAGAAGTTGGCGATTTGTAAAAAATGCATTATATTTGCCGAAAACTCCGGAAATAGACTTCCTCCGAAGCGCCGGCGTCTGCCCGCTGGTATCTTAAAAAGTCTTTTCAGGAAGCTATCACCTAAGCTTTTGCAACTATTACCAGTCTGATTTCCTTGCGGTTAGCAAGAGGTAATCGCTACAGCGGTTCCCGATTTTATCCTCTTCCGCGGCTACGTTGCCTGAGAAATTACCCGACGCACTATGCTCCTGCTACGCAGGATTCTTCATACTGGTACCAGCTGTTTGGATGGCAGCTTGTTTAATTTAACAACACGAATATGGCAGAACAGAACGAAGTTAAAACGCGTAGACCCCGCCGATCAAAGGCCGACATCGAAGAAGCAATCCAGAAAGCCGCTATTTCTCAAATCAAGAAGAAGGGGTTCTCAATGGCGCTGGTCACTGACATCGTCAAGAAGGCCAAGATCGAACCTATCGTTTTCTATAACCGCTACCGCAACCTCGACGAATTCTACGATGAATTCGTCAAGAAGTATGACTACTGGATGAACGACCTCATCCGCGATTCGCTCCACGATATCGCAACCGAGGAGGGATACTCCAACGTCATCGAAAAACTCATGAACAATCTCATCTCCGACGAAATCATGACGGAGCTTCTCCGCTGGGAAATCGCCGAAGGGAACCATATCACCGAGCGCACCTCGCGCCTGCGTGAACTACACATCGTAGAACTGGTCAACAATTTCACCGACGACCTGCGCGAACGCGACGACGACATCCTGGCCATCACGGCCCTGATTGTCGCCGGTCTATACTATTTCATCCTCCACAAGGACCGCTCCACCTTCGCCGGCATCGACCTCAACACGGCCGAAGGACGCCAGCGCCTGATCAAAGCTATCCGCTCTGTGGCCGCGATGATGTTCCGCCAGCACGACAACAACCGCATGATCATGGGCGGTGACTCCAGCTATCAGGAGGTTGAGGACTACCGCCGTCGCTTCGAGGATGCCTGCCGCGAACGCGTGGGCGCCGATTTCCGCAGCCAGGTCAACGAATTTGTCAAAGCCCGCGAAGATGCCGAGCGCCAGCGCATCGCCAAATGCCTCCGCGCCGAAGGCGTATCCGAGGAAATCATCTCCCGCTGCCTGCAGTAACCCGGACCGCCCCCCGCTCCATCCCGGCGCTCCCAACCCTGCACCCCGCCAACCCGGCGCTCCCCACCTTGCACCCCCGGCCAAACCAGCGCACCCAATCCTGCATCCCCGCGCCAAACCACATAAAAAGCGAGCTCCCCAAAAGCCGGGGGCTCGCTTTTTTATATGGCGCCCCGCTGCTCAAGCGGGGGGGGTGGCGCTCCGCCTTCGCGGGCTCTAATTTTAGCTCCCCGCATGAGCGGGTGGATGTCAAGTAAAAGCCGCAGGCTTTTACAACTGTTGCAAAAGCCTGCGGCTTTTGCCTATCAGAGCTGCGAGAGGGAGAAGGTGGCGGTCATGGGCTGGGGCTCGAGGCGGCCGTCGAGGAGCTCAAAGAAGAAGTCCTGGAGGCGGTCCGGAGTCAGGGCTGCATCGGTGCCGTCGGCGTTCTTGCCGAGGTCGTAGGTTTTGAGCAGCTGGGGACCGAGGGCGGCGGCTGTCAGCAGGAAGTGGTTCTGGAAGCGGTCGGTGTCGATGAGGTCGGCGGCGAGCACCTTGCCGATGACAGTGAAGGAGCGGAGCGTGCGCTGCGTCTCACCGGAGGTGAGGCTGGATTTCACTTCGTCGGTCACAAGGTCCATGGGTATGCGACCGGAGTCGGGAGACTGCGGCATGCCGCGGAACAGAGCGCCGAGGTCGGCCAGCGAAAGGTTGTAGAGACGGGTATTGGCACCGGTCTTGGGGGCATCGATGGTGAAGGCCGAGGGGAGAAGCAGCTGCACGGTCCCTTCGAGCGTAACCTGCGGAGTGTTGAATGTGCCGAGAATACAGTTTGAGATGCGGGCGTCGGAGGTAGCGAACACACCGCCGATTACCACACAGTTCTCCAGATCGATTTCATCGGCATAGATACTCCCGCAGACGAAGGCATTGCGCAGCGAAACCTGACGGGCATTGATGTCGCAGCCGAAGCGCGGACGGACATTGTTGCCGCGCGAAACCACGGAATTGGCCGAGCCAACCGACTTGTAGAACACCACGGGGGCATCGACCTCCCCGGAGATGTAGAGCTCGTTGCGGGCGAATACGGCGCCGGCGATTTCAACGTCGCCCTTGCGGATTTCGATACGGTGGCCGTAGACGGCACCCTCCACAACCACATTTCCGTTTAAAATGATGTTGCGGGGGAGTTCCGCGATTTTCTGCGGAAGTATTGAACCGCGCACAAGATTGTCGCGGAGATTTATTTCCGTTGTGTCAAAACGGATTTCCTGAAGTTCTTTTAATTCTTTCTCTTTCATGGGTAAGTTTTTTGAGAATGGAGGGAGGAATCAGAATCCGGGAGCAGCCGTGGAGCTGAGATCGAAAAGCCGGGCGGTCATGGCGGCCACGCGGCGGGAGTGCTCGTCGCCGGCGCCGGCGGTCATGGCGGCGACCTCCTCGTTGTAGTAAGCTCCGATACGCTGGGCGCTGTCGGCCGTGACGGCTGACTGCCAGGGGAATTCATTCATCTCATTGCTGAGGGTTCCGTCGGGAATCCGCGAAAGCATCGGCGCGGAGTAAATCTGGGCCGAATGTTGCTGCGGACCGACTTCGGTTTCGACCAGGCAGCAGGGCATGTACTCGATGGCGGCCTCGCCGGGGCGCAGCGAGTCGGCGAGCACGCGGTCGGCGGCATACTGCACGCTGAGGAACTCTTCGGCCTTCGCGATGGCCTCTTTGGCGCGCTTCTTGGCGATCGAGGCGGAAATCATGGCGTGGAGACGCGAGTTCTCAGACGCGGAAACCGACGAAACGGCCACCATCCCCTGCAGGTCGCTGTCCTGACTGATGGTGTCGGCGCTCTGAGAGAAGTCGAACACCGGGGCGTCGATGGAGTGGATGCGGTTCTCGAGTTCCTGATCTAATTCACTGAAAATCTTGAGATAACGGGCACACGTGCGGTTGTAGTCCGACTGCATCTGGTCGCGTTTGTTCCGGCAGCGCTCCGAGAACTTGCGGAGATTCAGGAGCAGTGCATCAATCTTATTGCGGAGCTCGGCAATCTGCTGCGAGATTTCATAGCCTACATAATGATGGAATCCGGAAATCAGCGTTTCGCCGATTTTCCGGGAGTTCGCGCGGACCGACGCCACCTGGGCAGCCTCAGTGGCGGCCACGGAGCCGGTCAGGAGGTTCACCGAGTCGTTGCAATGGTCAACCTCAGCGTCGAATCTCTCGGTATCGACGTGTACCACCACATCCACGGGCTCCTGAACCGTGCCGCTGTAGGAGACAGTGCCGCCGTTTTGCGAGGCGGGGTAACTGACACTCCCCGAATAATGCACGGTGATGTATTGGGTGGGCAAATGTTGAGTATAACTCATGGGAGTGTCGGTTTAGAGGGTTTGATAAGTATTGGCCTCGAACATACGCAGCATCATCTCCTGAGTGCGGGGGGCGAGACCCGACTGTGCCACCATCGCGCGGAACTGGCTGACCACCTCGGGGTCGTTGCTGGGCTGGTTGCGCCAGGGGAGCTGCTCGGAGCGGACAGCAGAGTCCACGGCCAGTTCGATGCGACGAGCCGATTCCTGCGGCAGGTTCACCTGTGAGGTGTAGAATTCCGAGCGGCTGACATCGGAGGCGTCGAAATTGGTCTCGACAACCATCACGGGTACATTCCAGGAGGCCATGACGGCCTGCTCGGGCAGACGGCGATTCAGAAGAATCCTGTGGGTGACGTTGTCGAGGGCCACGGAGTCGGAGATGAAACTGTTTATGGCGTTCAGAGCCTTGACGGCCTGATTTTTCAGTTTCGATGCACCGACCACCTGCGAGGTGCGCACCGACTCCGACTGCCCTACGGGCACATCGGCGGTAAGCAGCGACGCGCGGTTCATAACCTTCGAGGCCTCACCATCGGCAAAGCTGATGACCGGACGGTCAACCTCGGTGATGCGCTGGTCGAGACTGCGGTTGATGGTGGTGAAAATCTTGATATAGCGGCTGCAAGTGCGCTGATAATCGCGCTCCATGCGCTGACGCAGGGCAGTGACCTGCTTGCGCTGATGGTTGAGCTTGAGCAGCAGAGAGTCGACTTCGCTCTGCAGAGCCGCGGTTTTCTGGGAAATCTGCGACTGCATCAGAGAGTGGAAGCCGTGGTTGATCTTTGAGCAAACGTGATCGGCACCCTCTTTTTCGGCCGCAATCACGGCGCCTTTCATCGCAACGACTGCGGCGGTAGTGCCGTTAACGTGCGTGGAAACCGTCCCTACTGTGCGGGCCATCGGCGTGGTGTCGACATGGCAGTTAATCGTTGAAGACATAGGTATGGGGGATTTCCGGGTTAAACTTCAGGACGCTGAGGATACTGGGGGTACTGACCCTGCTGAGGAGGATACTGACCCTGCTGGGGATAACCCTGCTGGGGATAACCCTGCTGGGGATAGCCTTGCTGGGGATAGCCCTGCTGAGGATACTGTCCCTGCTGGGGATACTGCTGGTTCTGGGAGTACTGCTGGTACTGAGGATACTGCTGATTCTGAGGCTGTTCGGGTTGCTGTTCTTCCTCTTCCTCCTCTTCTTCATCTTCGTCGTCGGATTCATCTTCAGATTCATCGTCGAACTCTTCTTCGGATTCATCTTCGGATTCATCATCAGATTCCTCCTCGTTGTCCTCATCGGATTCCTCATATTCCCCGGTTTCCGACATTTCGTTCACTTCGGAATCCTGATATTCTTCGCCGTCGAATTCTTCTTCCTCATCGTCTTCAGCGTCCTTGCCGGCATCGAGATTAGCCAGAGCACTGTTGGCCAAAGCGTTGAGGTTGAGCGAGAAGTGTTCGTAGGTGAGGTCTGCGACGTTGGGTTCGGGGGGAAGCTGGGAATCTTTGGCAAGCTTCGGGTTGACCGAAGCGAGCGACTTGCGGCGGTCGTCCATATCGGCGATTTCCGACGAAGCCACGGCCACCTCGTTGGAGTAACCGTCGCGCAGCTGGGCATCGTAGTATTTCACATGAGCGAAACGCTGGGCCTTGAGATCGATGTCCTCCTTCAGGCGATCCATATACTCCTCGAAGTCGGCCTGAACTTTCTGGAATTCCTGACCCTGGAGCTCGAAGGCGGCGAGGGACTCAGCGGAATTGGCGACGTTCTTGACCACGGCGCTGTCGAGGTTCTGCGAGCCGGACTGCTGCATCTGTTCCTCGGTGCGCTGCAGCGAAACGAGGGTGTTGTAGGCGGCCACATACTTAGTGAGGGCTTCCTGCATGAGGTTGAGGATATCCTGAGCCTGAGCGCGGTTGTCGCGGTAGAAGCTGTCGGTGTCCTGATGCCACTTGTTGAGGTAGGAAACCTTCTGGTCCTGGATGTGGTTGTAGATGTCGAGACGTTTCAGTCGGTTCTCCTCCATCAGGCTCTGCACCATCGGGGCGACAATTTCCTCGTAGAGCTGATGCACGCCGAAGGGAACGACGGTCTGGGAGCCATCCTCGGCAATCCATGTCCCGGAAACGGGGTTGAAGCGCACGCGCGAGGAGGGACGGAGCTGGAAGGGCACGTAGCCCTGGACGTCGTCGGAGAAGTCGAAGCGCTCGTTGCGGATACGCTCGATTTCGTCCATTTCGAGAACCGGGGAATAGTGGTTGTAGGGAGCTTTAAGTATCTGGTACAGCAGCTTGTTGGAATCGAGGACCACCTTGTCGACCGAAGCGATCTTCAGTGCGGAAAGCGACTGAACCGACTGGGCGATGGTCTGCATGAGCTGGCGCAGAACCTCCTCGAAGCGGCCTGTCTCGTCGGACAGGGAGCTCTTCATGCGGTTGATTTCAGCGAATTTCTCTACGGCGGGGGCATACTGAGCCGAGTCGAAGACTTCGAGCACGGGAGCGTCGGCCGGCGGGTTGGTTGTGCCGAACTGGTCGAGCTGGCCGAGGAACGGGTTGCCGTCGAGCACCACGGGGAGGGTTACGGAGGTGGTGTCGAGGTCGTTCATGCAGTAGGTTACGGTGCGGAGCGAACGCTCCAGGGCGCCGAGGTAGTCGTTTTCGTGAACCTCCTGAATCGACAGGGAGTAGTCGTCGGTAGCGATGACCTCGGACTCTTCGGAAGTTTCCACCATGGGAGCCTCCTTGGCCAGCTGCTCGAGATTACGGATAGTTTCGACCAGCAGGTCGTTCTGGCGCGACATCGACATGGAAATCTCCTGTTCGGGAACGGTTGAGGTATAATCCACGATGAAGCTCTTGTCCTGATACTTGATCTGTTCGGCAACCGGAACGTATGCTACACCGAGACGTTTCACGCGGTAGTTGCGGAAAATCTGCTGCCACTGGTTCTGGAACTCCAGAATCCGGGCGTCGATTTCGGCAATCTGCTTTTCGTAGTTACTTTTCTTGATGAAATAAATGAAAAAAAGGATGATGGTCAGGAACCAGATCCAGAGGCCTGAAATCTCCTTCGCGATGTGGGCTTTTTCCTCTTCAAGCCGAGCGATTTCGTGTTCGATCCGCTCCTCTTCCGTGACAACGCGTTCGGCTGCCTGACGATAGTAGTTGAAAAGGATTTTGGCCTGATCTTGCCATATATTGGCGGAATCAGGGAAAATTTTTCCTTCCATGGGATTTTGATTAAGGGTTATAAATTAGGATTATGAGTATCAGTTGAGAATCTGGCGCCGCTGGTTGAGTGCGCTTTCCAGCGAGGCGATGAGCCCCTGGATCTGCGCGCTGTTGAGCTGCGGCTGGAACAGGGCCGGGCGCAGCTGATTGGCGAGGTTGAAGATGCGCTGGTCGGCCATGCGGGCTTCGGGAGTGTTGCAGGGGGTAATGAAACGTGTCGCCTGGCTGAGGTCCTTGAGACGCTGCCTGATGGCGGGGTCCAGACCGGGAGCATTTTCAGCAGCAAAAGCCAGATCGGAGAATGTATATTTCAGGTCCTCCTTACCGCGCGACTGCTGACGTTCGGTGTTGTGGATCTGGGCGGCTTTCTGCGAGGCGAAGGCCGACGAGAGCAGTCCCATCAGCAGGAAGAAAACCAGAGCGCCCTGCACCAGTATCTGCCACTTGAAGCTGACACCCTCCGGGCCGTTGCCGTAGGCGGCGCAGCCGGCCATGAAGCCGATGGCGCAGATGGAATAGGTAACCACCGAGAACCAGCTGATGCCGAGGCCGCCGACCTGGCGCTTGGCCTCGTCATTCATGTCGACGGGAGCCATGCCGAAGCTGTATCCGAGCAGCCAGTAGACCACAGAGGCCACTACGATGTTGAGCCACAGTATGTTATCCGGGCAGCCGCCCCGCAGCAGCAGGAAGCCGGCGATAATCAGTCCCTGACCGAAAATGCCGAGCAGGAGTTTCAGTATATTCAGATTCATAAAACCAGTTTTTTATCAGTTGTTACGCTTTTGGCCGCACGAGGGGCAGAACTTGGTGCCGGGAGGCAGAGTAGCGCCGCAGCGGGAGCACTTATTGTCGGGAGCAATCACCGGCTGACCGCAGGATGGGCAGAAACGGGTTCCCTGCGGGATTTCGGCGCCGCAGAAAGCACATTTCTGCGAGGGGCCGGCAAGCTGTGTGCCGCAACTTACACAGCGGCGGGCGCCTTCGGGATTGTCGGTGCCGCATTTGGGGCAGGGATTGTATTTGTGGCCGCAGTGAGGACAGAACCCTGATGTCGAGGGGAATTTCTGGGCACAGTCGGCGCAGAACACCATGCGCGGCTGCTGACCGCCGGGAAAGCTCCCCTGGCCACCCGGATAGCCCCCTTGGCCACCCGGATAACCTCCCTGTCCGCCGGGATAACCGCCTTGTCCGCCGGGGCCGAAGGTGGGCTGCTGATACTGGGGTGCCATTGCCGCGCCGCCCATGCCGCCGCCGTTCATGCCGCCCATCATGTTGATGGCCATAAGGCCGCCGATGAGCGAGCTGTCGCCGCCGTTGCCAAACTGTCCGATGGCGTTGTTGGCGGTGTCGAACATCTGGGCTTGCTGCCAGGTGTGACCGGTAATCGACATGGAGCTCTGCTCGGACAGGGCCTGTTTTACCTTGACACCCTCGGGGGTAGTGGTGTCGATATCTATGTTGCTGATATAGAACTTTGTAAGCTCCAGACCGAGATTCGCCCAGAAGGGACGCATCACCTCGGTTACGTGGGCGGAGAGCTGGTCGAGATACCCCGAGACGAACTTGTAGCCGATATGGTTCTGGGTCATGTACTGGACCAGGGCCGACTTCACCTTCGTGGAGAATTCGCCGGTGAACTGGGCGGTCATTTCGTCTTCGGTGTAGATATATTTTGTACCGACGACTTTGATGAGGAACTTCTCGGGGTCGATGACCTTCAGGCCGTACTGGCCGGAGGCCATCAGAGGGAGGAAGGTGTTGTAGTCGGAGTCATGGATGCCGAGCTGGAAAATATCCCAGGGGATATTATAGCTTTCGACAAGGTTTACGAACCACACTTCGGCGGTGAAGGGGTTCTTTCCGCCGAAGGGGATGCCGTAGAGGCTGCGGAGAATCGGCAGGTTGGCGGTGTCGAGGGTATGTTTGTCCGGTCCGAACTTGCCAATAAGCCGCCCTTTGGAGAAAAGGAGGGCCACCTGCGATTCCTGCACGATGAGTTGGGTGTAGGTCGAGAGGTTGTTCTCGGGATAATGATAAGCGTAAACCACCTGGTTGCCCTGGGGTTTCCATATAATACAATCTATAATTGCCATAATATAATGTTTATCAATGTGTTAATACAAATATTTACAATGGTGTATATATTCTTTAAGGTAAGTACGTGAAAAGGGAAGATTTGTGTGCGTGTGTGAAATCTTCTGAAAGGGACATCCCGGCAAAAAGTTATTTACGGATGGGAGTGGAGGTTTTCGCCCCTTCGGAAAGGGGGAGGGTCAGTACAAACCGGGCGCCGGAAGCGGTCTTGGTGGTGTCGAGCACCAGTGTGCCCCCCATCCGCTCCGCAAGCATGCGGGCGATGGTCAGGCCAATCCCTGCGCCGGGAGTTTTGGGCGAGAGTTTCACGAATCGGTCGAAGATATGCTCCCGCTCGGAATACGGGATACCGATACCGGTGTCTTCGACAGTGAACACGGCGGTATTGTTCGCCTCGTCCCTGCGGCAGGTGAGGGAGATAACGCCATGGCTCGTGAATTTGGCAGCATTGCTCAGCAGATTGTTGAGAATCTGGAGCAGGCGGTGGCGGTCGATGCTGAAAAGGAAGTTTTCGGCATCGATTTTCAGTTCCACACCGTCGGCGAAACTATGGCGGCAGGCATCGGCCGCGGCCTCGCAGATCGGAACGGAGTCGTAAATGCTGTTTTCAATTCTCAGCGAGCTGTTGCTGAGGTATGACAGCTGGAGCACATCCTCGATGATGGTGCTGACCATCGAGCAGTTCAGGTGCAGCCGGTAAGCGAAATCGCGCATGAACTGCCGGCGGTCCTCCTCGGTGTTCTCCACGAGGATTGTGGCGTATTCGTTCATGGCCTGGAGGGGCGTCGAGATTTCGTGGCTCATGTTGTTGATGAACTCCGACTTCAGACGGTTTGCGCTGGCGGCCTCGTCGCGGGCCTCCTTGAGCTCTACGTTCTTGGCGGCGAGATTGTCGCGTTCGCGGGCAACCTCGGCGTTGGAACGCTCCAGTTTCCTGGTCAGCAGCGCTTTGCGGCGGTTAAGCCTGAGCACGACAAGCAGCGACAGGATGAGCACGAGCAGCAGCACGCAGCATACGAAGGTTACCGTGCGCCACATCACCTTCTGGGCGCCCTGCTTCTCCTCCTGCAGACGCAGGTTGTTGATTTTGAAGTCGTTGACATCGTAGAGCACCTGGAGTTCGCGGAAACGCTCCTGCTGGCGCGAGTCGAGGGTGGTTTCCAGTTCGGCGATATATTGCGGATAGGTTTCGAGCAGACGGTCGCCGCGCCCGATGGCCTTGGCCGACTCGATGTACATCTTCAGCACCACTCGGCGGTTGAAGCTGTAGCGTTTTTTATCGAGATTACCATCGAGGATGCTGAACACCTTCGGGTAATCCTTTTTGGCGTAATAATAATAGAGGTCGGGGGTCGGGGCATCGCGGTAAGCGGCGCGGCAGCGGGCATCGCGTCCGGTCATCTCCAGGGCCAGCTTATGGTATTTTTCGAGAGCAGCGGGCTGAAGCGCCGTATAATTCTGAAGGATGCGGGTATAGACAAGATAACGGTTGGCGTCGTACGACCGGTATTTGCGGCCGAGCTCCTTGTTTCGGGCGTCGAGATAGTCCATCTCCTTCAGCAGTTTCTGACAGACGTCGATGGCCTCGGCGGGGCGCTGCACCTTGGAGAAAATCATCGAAGCCCACACATAATAGGCGTTGCGCAGGGCATGGCTGTCAGGGTCCGACTGCTCGATGAGGCCGTCAAGCTGCTTGAGGTATTTCGCAAGGGTTTCGCCGGCCGAAATGTCCGACAGACGGAGGCAGACGGCGTAGAGGAGCAGAATCCGCTCGTTGAGGTCGGTCGGAGGGTTGGTGTTGAGCTGCTGCAGAAGTTGCTGGAGCTGTTTCTCCTTTTCCTCGTCGGAAGAATAGAGCATCTTGCAGTTGTTCTGGGTCACACGGATGAAAGCGATGGTGTGCTCCCGGTCGCTCGAGGCGGGGAAAAGTTTTGCCTGTTCGAGGGTCAGGGTTAGGATGGAGTCGTTCGAGAGTCCTGAATTCGCGATGTTGCGGATGGCGTCGAGGGCGATGTCGTCGCGGCCGGCGCGGCGAGCGGTCTGAACAAGCTGCCAGCCGTAGCTGCGGCCCCGGTCGGAGCCATAATACAGGTCGTGGAGGTTGAAAAGCGGAGCGAGGGAGTCCGATGCTGTTTTTGCCTGAGCCAGCAAATCAAGTTCTCCCTGAATTTGCTTTAATACGACAGAATCCTGTTTGGCTTTGGAAGAATTTTGGTTTGCTGCGGCAGGGGAATTACCCTTCGTGTCACCGGCGGCCGACGCCGACATGGCACAAAGAACAAAAACCGATATGTAAAAAGCTCGCAAACAGGTCGTTGCGAAATCTTTAATCTGCGCAAGGCGCAGTGTGACTGGCCGCATTGGCGATAATGAATTGGATACCTACGTAAGCTGAGGCAATTAAAATGATGAAAAAACTGCCGTCACATACTTACTCGGCAAAGATAAAATATTAAACTGACTTATGCAAATTATTTCTACATTCTTTTTCGATTTTTTATGTTTTCATCGTCCGCCTCTTTTATTTTAACATTGAACGGGTGCTTTCCCGTATATTAAACACAACAGCCCGACGGCCGAGAATAATCTCTGCCGTCAGGCCGACATATGGCTTTCGGATGGTCAGCTGCGTTCGGGAAAAGCGGCTATAACGCGCCGTTAATCACAGCTGCGTTCTGGGAAAACGCGGCTGCAACGCCGCTAACCGCGAGGTTTAAATACGTTCAAGAACCGTTGCGATGAGGTCGCGAATGGCGGTCTTGTAGTTAGGGGTGGCGTCGTGGCGCATACGGTTGGCGATTATGGAGCATACGGTCATGCAGCGGTGGCCCATCAGGCGGCCGAGGCCCTGCAGCGGGGCGGATTCCATCTCGTAATTGGTGACCTTGCGGCCGTTGAAACGGAATTCCTCAATGCGGCGGTTGAGGTCGGGATTGGCCAGTGGGAGGCGAAGTTCGCGTCCCTGCGGACCGTAGAAACCTACAGCCGAAATGGTGTTGCCGCGAACCATGTCGTCGCCGCCGATCTGGGCGACGAGTTCAGCGTCGGCGTCGACCACGTAGGGTTTCGCCCAGAGGGGATTCCAGCCCACGCTTTCGCAGAAGGCATGCTCGAAGTCAAGGTCGGCGACCTCGTTGCGGCCGGCGTAGTAGTTGAGAACGCCGTCGAAACCGATGGCTTTCTCGGCGATGACAGGGGTTCCGAGCATCAGTTCGGGCTGAAGGGCGCCGGAGGTGCCGATGCGCACCATCGAGAGGCGGCGCTTCTGCTCCCTGACCTCGCGGGTCTTGAAGTCGATGTTGGCCAGGGCGTCGAGTTCGTTGATAACGATGTCGATGTTGTCCGGGCCGATGCCGTGGCTCAGACACATGATTGGTTTCCCTTTGTAAGAGCCGCCGATGGTGTGGAATTCGCGCGACTGCACCTCGAAGTCGCGATGGTCGAAATGCTCGGCCACGATGTTGACGCGGGCCGGGTCACCGACGAGGATAATGCGGTCGGTGAGCTGTTCGGGGAGAAGATGGAGATGGAACACAGAGCCGTCGGGGTTGATGATCAGCTCGGAGGGGGCGATAATTTTCTTTTCCATGGTTGACGTGTTGGGGGCGGCTGTCAGCCGCAGTTTTTTGACTTTCGATGGGGAGCGGGGCGTACGAGCCCGTTTTGAACTCCCTATATTATATAAGGTGTAAGTAAGCCATTTTGTTTATTACGCCGGGCGAAAGCGCGAACCGGGGAGCGAGAGGATATGTCCTTCGATTTCGAGTTTCATCAGCAACGCCATCATCTTTCCGACCGGATATTTCAGCTCCCCGGCCATGGCGTTGAGGTCCCCTTCGCCATTGCGGCGGAGATATTCGATGACCGCTTCCTCCTCGGGGGTAAAGTCCGCAAACAGCTGTTGCTGAAGCGGCTGCTCCGCGGGAAGCGGAGCCCATCCCATCGCCTCAATCAATTGGTCGGCGTTCTCGCAGAGCTGCGCCACCTGCGTGCGTATCAGCTTGTTACAGCCGCCGCTGAACTTGTCGCCGACACGGCCTGGCAGCGCGAGGACCTCGCGGTTATATTCGCGGGCAAGCCTTGCGGTATAGAGCGCCCCGCCATGCTCGGCAGCCGATTCAGCCACGACCAGGCAGTCGGCCATTCCGGCTACTATCCGGTTGCGGGCCAGGAAGTTACCGCGGAAAGGCCGGGTGCCGTGCGGATAGTCGCTGATGAGGATGCCGCTCCCTTCGGAAATCATTTTTACGGCGTCGTTGCGGTTGCCCGGGGGATACAGCGTGTCGAGGCCATGGGCCAGCACAGCGGCGGTAGGCACTCCGCATTTCATCGCGGCACGATGGGCCGCGATGTCGCAACCGAATGCTAATCCGCTGACAATCAGCAGGTCATTGCCGAGCTTCACTTTCAGTTCCTCGACAAGTTTGCCGATAAATGAAATACCGTAGACGGTGGCGTTGCGCGTGCCGACAATGCCGATGGAATAGCGGGGATTGAGGTTCGCCTGACCGAGACTGTAGAGCATCAGCGGGGCGTCGTCGCACTCCGCCAATCGCCGGGGATAGGCCTCGTCCTGCCACCATATCAGATTGATTCTGTGAGATTTGACAAATTCAATCTCCGCCCGTGCGAGCTGCATGGCAGCCGCGCGCACCGAGTCGTTGAACAGCGAGGGATTCAGACGCGTTTCGCGCGTAACCGTCTGGAGGTCGGTGGTCATGAGCCGCCCGGCGCTCCAACCCATTGCCTCGAGACGCCGCGCCTGCTCCAGGGTCATCCCCTTCACCGAGCCTAACGCCACCCGGCAGAGCAATTCGTCACTCATTTCCATAACTCACTGTCAATCAATCAAGTTCAAAAGGTTTTGCTGCCGCCGTTCTCGCCGGACTTGCCGTCGGAAAAACTCCCGGCAAAGGCCTCGGCGAGCTGATCGCCGCGGCTCAGGCGACCGTTCTCCAGCGCCACGATGGTCACCAGGGCCTTCACCACCTGCTTGCCGCGCAGGTTGAAAATATCCTGATGGAAAATGAACCGCGCACCGCGGCGTTCGAGCCACAGCGCACTGGTCATTGTTTCCGACAACCGAAGAGGGGTCATGTAGGAAATCTCGATTTTGCTGACCACCGGATCGATTCCGCGACGCTGCATATCGCGGAACGACACACCGCGGCTCTCACAGAACTCATGGCGAGTGTGCTCGAGGTAATGCAGATAATTGGCGTTGTTGACGATTCCCTGCGAGTCGACTTCGTAGTCCCTGACTTTCAGAGGCATCTCAAATATATAGCAGCTCTTCGATTCTTTCATGCTGTGAAACTGAAGTTTCCCGCGGGGACGAAAATCCGCCGCGGTTGAGATTTGTGAAACTATTCCCCAAAGTTAACACTTTTTTCCGAAAGCACACCTCCCGCAGCTTAAAAAAAAACAAAACTTTAAGGCCGCATCTTGCACGTCACACCAAAAAAAGCTAACTTTGCATAAATTTACGCGATATGAAAAAACTCCTTACCGCAATCATTGTCAGTTGTTCTTTTTTGACCTCCATGGCACAGAATGTTCCCGGCGCAGTTTTCGCCGACCAATTCCAGACCGAGCATAACACCGCTCCTTTCTCCAAAATCCACAATTCCGACTACGAACCGGCCATCGACGCCGGCATCGAAAAGGCCCGCGCCGAAATCGACGCCATCGCCCACAACCCCGAGGCTCCGACTTTCGAGAACACCATCGCTGCTCTCGACCGCGCCGGCGCCGACCTCAACCGCGTGCTGAACGTTTTCTTCCCCATCCTCTCGGCCAATGCCGACGACGAGCTGATGGAGATTTCGATGCGCGTGTCGCCCAAGCTCTCCGACTATTCCACCTCCATTGTGCTCAATGAGGACCTCTGGAAGCGCATCAAGACCATCTACGACAACCGCGCCTCCCTGACTCTCACCCCCGAGCAGCAGATGCTCCTGCAGAACACCTACGATTCCTTCGCCCTCTCCGGCGCCGACCTCCAGGGTGAGGACCGCGAGAAGTTCCGCCAGATTTCCTCCGAGCTTTCGGAGCTGACCACCGTGTTCGGTCAGAACGTGCTCAAGGAGCTGAACACCTACGAAATCTGGCTGACCGCCGATGATCTCGCCGGTCTCCCCAAAGGGATTGTCGACGAAGCCGCCCAGCTCGCCGAAGCCAAAGGCCGCAAGGGTGAGTTCCTGTTCACCCTCGCCCAGCCCACCTACATGGCGTTCATGAAATACTCCGAGCGCCCCGACCTCCGCGAGAAGTTCTACCGTCTCTACACCGGCCGCAACACCAAGGGTGAATACAACAACCTCCCCGTGCTGACCAAGATTGCCTCCCTGCGTCTGCAGCTCGCCAACCTCTTAGGCAGCAAGACCTACGCCGAGCACTCGCTGAAGCGCACCATGGCCCGCAACCCCGAGAATGTCTACAAGCTCCTCGACCAGCTCCGCGACGCCTACAAGCCCGCTCTGCAGAAGGAGATGGCCGACCTCACCGAGTTCGCCTCCAAACTCGAGGGCAAGCCCGTGGAAATCAACGCCTGGGACTACAGCTACTATGCCAACAAGCTGAAAAACGAACGTTACAGCTACGATGAGGAGCAGCTCCGCCCCTACTTCGAGCTCGACAATGTCATCAAGGGTGTCTTCGGTCTGGCTACCAAGCTCTACGGCCTGCAGTTCGTGCCCAACGCCAAGATTGAGCCTTACCACCCCGACGTGAAGGTTTACGATGTACTCGACGCCAAGGGTAAGTATATCGGTGTGCTCTACACAGACTTCTTCCCCCGCGAGACCAAGCGTCCGGGCGCATGGATGACCGGTTTCTCCGAGCAGTTCGTCGACGCCGAAGGGGTTGACCACCGTCCTCTGGTGTCCATCGTGATGAACTTCACCAAACCCACCGCCGACAAGCCCTCGCTCCTCACCCCCTACGAGGTCGAGACATTCCTCCACGAATTCGGCCACGCCCTCCACGGCCTGCTCACCCGATGCAACTACGTAGGTCTGTCAGGCACCAACGTTTACCGCGACTTCGTGGAACTCCCCTCGCAGTTCAACGAGAACTACCTGACCGAGAAAGAATTCCTCGACTCCTTCGCCAAGAACTACATCACCGGCGAACCGATTCCGCAGAATCTGGTCGACAAAATCGTGGAATCCTCGCAGTTCGGCGCCGCTTACTCCTGCATGCGCCAGCTCTCCTTCGGCTATGTCGACATGGCATGGCATTCGCTGACCGACACCACCGCCGTCGCCGACCCTGTAGCCTTCGAGCGCGCAGCCATGGAGCAGGTCCGCATCTTCCCGAATGTCGACGGTTCAGCCACCTCGCCGCAGTTCAGCCACATCTTCTCGGGCGGCTACGCAGCCGGCTATTACTCCTATAAATGGGCCGAGGTTCTCGACGCCGACGCCTTCGCCAAGTTCAAGGAGAACGGCATCTTCGATCCGGCTACCGCCGATTCCTTCCGCCACAACATCCTCGAGAAGGGTGGCACCGAAGCTCCCGACGTGATTTACAAGCGCTTCCGCGGCCAGGATCCCACCATCGACGCTCTCCTCATCCGCGACGGCATAGTAAAGCCCGACGCCCCCTCCACCCTCATCAAGAAAGACTGATACGTCACCCTCCCCTATACGCGCGCGTTCCTGTCAAAACCCGACAGGAGCGCGCGTTTTGTATGAACGGGCGCGTTTTGTATGAAAGCTCACTTTTTGCTTTGAAGAGCGCTTTATACGAAAGCAAAAGCTCGTGTTTTGTATAAAAAATGCGCAAAAACACTAAAAGTGTGAAATTTCATAGAATTTTGTACAGATTTTTCAAGAAAAATTGCTAACTTTGTCGGCTGAAACAACCGCATCATGTCTTGGCAGTCAAAACACTGCATTGCTTCGCGGCTATCATCTTTATTAAATCTATATAGTCGGCAAATTTCCCTCTCCAGTTTCGCCGCCAATCAGTCCCGGAAACCCTTGCATTTCCGCTGTCCAGTTTACCCGAGGAAAAAGAAACTAATTACAAGCTATGAAGTTACTTCAAGCAAAACTCGCCCAATACACAGCTCCCCAGGAGGCCAAAGCCGCCGGAGTTTACCCCTATTTCCGCGCCATTGAGAGCGAACAGGAACCCGAAGTAATCATCAACGGACGCAAGGTCCTCATGTTCGGTTCCAACTGTTATTCCGGCCTCGTCAGCGACCCCCGTATCAAGGAAGCCGCCATCGAAGCTATCAAGAAATACGGCACCGGCTGCGCCGGCTCTCCCTTCCTCAACGGCACCCTCGACCTCCACAAGCAGCTCGAGCGCCGCATCGCCGAATACATCGGCAAGGAAGATGTAATGATCTACTCCACCGGTTTCGAAGTTAACCTCGGGGTAGTTTCCTGCCTCACCGGCCGCGAAGACTACGTCATCTACGACGAGCAGGACCACGCCTCCATCATCGAAGGCCGCCGCCTGAGCTTCTCTACCTGCCTCAAATACAAGCACAACGACATGGAGTCCCTCGAGAAGCAGCTCCAGCGCTGCGACCCCGACAAGGTGAAACTCATCGTAACCGATGGTGTGTTCTCCATGGAAGGCGACGTCGCAAACCTCCCCGAAATCGTACGTCTCGCCAAGAAATACAACGCCTCCGTAATGGTCGACGAAGCCCACGGCATCGGCGTATTCGGCAAGGGCGGACGCGGCGTCTGCGACCACTTCGGCCTCACCGACGACGTTGACCTCGTGATGGGTACCTTCTCGAAGTCCTTCGCCTCGCTCGGCGGTTTCATCGCCACCGACAAGGAGATCACCAACTTCCTCCGCCACCACTCCCGCTCATACATCTTCACCGCTTCGATTACCCCCGCCTCCACCGCCGCCGCCCTCAAGGCAATCGACATCATGGAGCAGGAACCCGAACGTCAGGAGAACCTCTGGAAGCTCACCGACTTCGCCCTCGAAGGCTTCCGCCAGATGGGCTGCGAAATCGGCCACACCTCCACCCCCATCATCCCGCTGTTCATCCGCGATGACTTCAAGACCTTCAAGGTAACCCGCGAGCTCTTCGACGAAGGCCTCTTCGTGAACCCCGTGGTCACCCCCGCCGTTGCTCCGCAGGACACCCTCATCCGCTTCTCGCTGATGGCCACCCACACCAAAGACCAGGTTGAATACGCCCTCGAGAAAATCGAGAAAGTATTCCGCAACAACGGCATCCTCCACAACTAATCCCCCCTGCAACCCTGCAGCCCCCCGCCCCGCAACCCTGCAGCGACTTATGCTATTTAGCAAAAGCCGCGGGCTTTTGCAACTGTGGTGAAAGCCTGCGGCTTTCACCGTTCCCCCCTCGAATTCAGAAATATCCGCTCCAATCTTGCGATATTTCCAAATTATTTGTTAACTTTGCCAGCGGAATGCCATATCAGGCACGATTCCGGCAAAGTACGCGCAAGTGGCGTAATGGTAGCCGCGCCAGACTTAGGATCTGGTGACTTCGGTCGTGGGGGTTCGAGTCCCCCCCTGCGCACTTCATTATCACATCCGGAACGCGCCCGCCTCCCACGAGGTGGCGCGTTCTTTTGCTTAAATCACAGCATCTGCTTAAATCACAGCATCATGAACAAAATCCTGGAAAAAGAATATTTTTCTGAAAAAGTGGTGCGCCTGCTCGTCGAGGCTCCCATGATAGCCAAGGCCCGCAAACCCGGCCATTTCGTAATCGTGATTCCCGACGAGAAAGGGGAACGAATCCCCCTGACCATCGCGGACGCCGATGAAAAACGCGGCACAATCACCCTCGTGGTCCAGGCAGTCGGTGACTCCACCCGCCAGATCTGCGACAAAGAACCCGGCGAATACCTCCACGACGTTGTCGGTCCCCTCGGCCGCGCCACGCAGATCGCCAACTACGGCACCGTCGTATGCTGCGGCGGTGGCGTCGGCGTTGCCCCCCTCCTCCCCATCCTCCGGGCAATGAAAGCCGCCGGCAACCGCGTAATCTCCATCCTCGCCGCCCGCACCAAAGACCTCATCATCCTCGAAAAACAGGTCCGCGAATCCTCCGACGAAGTAATCATCATGACCGACGACGGCTCATACGGCCAGAAAGGCCTCGTGACCAACGGCCTCGAAGAAGTAATCCAGCGCGAGCACGTCGATCTGGTCTGCACCATCGGCCCGGCCATCATGATGAAATTCGTCAGCCTCCTCACCAAGAAATACGAAATCCCGACCATCTGCTCGCTAAACACCATCATGGTTGACGGCACCGGCATGTGCGGCGCCTGCCGCGTAACCGTCGGCGGCAAAATGCGCTTCGTCTGCGTCGACGGCCCCGAATTCGACGCCCATCAGGTCGACTTCGACGAAATGCTCATGCGCCTCCGCTCCTACTGAATTTAACTGATACCCAGAATGATAACCGCAAACGAGCTTTTGGTACTGCTGAAGTCCACCGAGTCGTATCACGTGGAACGGACTGTCAGCACCGACAACATGGACAAGTTCTGTGAGGCCATCTGCGCCTTTGCCAATGATATGCCCGGGTCCCGCAAAAACGGTTATCTTATTATCGGAGCCAACGACGACGGCAGCATCGCCGGAATGAAAGTGGATGACAATCTGCTGAAAAAAATATCCGGCATACGCTCCGACGGCAATATATTGCCTCTGCCTACAATGTCGGTTGAACGCTTCTCCTTCCCGGAAGGCGACCTGCTCGTAGCCGAAGTGCATCCGTCGGATTTACCACCAGTCCGTTACAGGGGGAGGGTCTTCATACGGGTAGGCCCACGCAGGGATATCGCCACCGAGGCTGAAGAAAGGATTCTTTCGGAACGCCGCTGCTCTTACATGGCAACCTTCGATGCCACTCCTTGTTTGAACGCCAAACTTGAAGATCTGGATGTCGATTACATCAGGGAACACTACCTCCCGATGATATTCGACGGTGTAACTCTCGCTTCCGACGAGCGTGATATAAAGGACCAACTGGCTTCCATCCATCTATTCGACCGCGACAACAACTGTCCGACCTATGCGGGAATAATACTTTTTGGCAGGAATCCGAAGTATTTCTTACTGGGCAACTATGTGCAGTTCGTAAGGTTCGCCGGAGCCAACAAGGGTGGGGAAATCCTCAACGAGCGCCAGTTTTCCGGACCATTCTATAAGATGCTTCCGGCGCTCGAATCCTTTGTCAGAGACGCAATAATCACGCAACGGCCTGTTCCCGCGTCTCTTTTCCGCGAGCGAACCATCTGGAATTATCCCGAAGGAGCAATCCGCGAACTGGTGATGAACGCCTGTATGCACCGCGATTATCAGTCAAACATGCCCGTCAGGCTGTATCAGTTTGATGATTACATCGAAGTAATGAATGCCGGCGGACTCTATGGCGAAGCTCGTCCGGAAAACTTCCCGCATGTCAACGACTATCGCAACCCGCTCGTGGCCGAAACCATGAGAGTGATGAAGTATGTCAACAAGTTTAACCGAGGAATAGCGCGCGTGCAGAAGATGCTCACCGAGAACGGAAATCCCCGGGCCAACTTCGAGGTCGACACCATCACTGCTTTCCGCGTTACTGTCCAGGCTACCCCGGAAGCTGTTATGCCCGAAGAGAACCAGTCTCCCGAGAATACCCGTCAGGAAACAAGTCAGGACAAAAATTCAGCAAGTCAAGCATCAAATTCAGCAAGTCAAGCATCAAATTCAGCAAGTCAAGGTTCAAATTCAACAAGTCACGGCTCAAATTCAACAAGTCAGGGCTCAAATTCAATAAGTCCGAGAAGTAGTAAAATCGATGAAAAAATTGTTGAATTTTGCCGTGAGTCTCGTTCTTTAGTTGAATTAGCGTCTTACTGTGGTTATAAAGAACATCAATTTTTCAAAAAAAAATATCTGAACCGGCTATTAGGGAATAAGATACAAATGACAATACCTGACAAACCGAATAGTCGGTTTCAGAAGTATGTTATAATCGACAAAAACGAAAACAGAAAGTAAAACTAAGATATGGACCAATCAAATAACACGATATCGCCGAGGGATGCGGCGTGGCGCGAAGAGCTGCGCAAGGGTCATACGCCGAAGGAGCGCATGGCTATCCCCCGTGCAAAGATGACAGAACTGCCTGCTGATTACCGTATTACCTGCAATGAGGAGGTCAATCAGGGGCTTTCCGAGGAGCAGGCTGTCGTTGAGGCTACCCGCTGTCTGGACTGTATTAACCCCACCTGCGTGACCGGCTGTCCGGTTAACATCAATATTCCCGGTTTCATCAAGAATATCGAGCGCAAGGAATTTCTCGACGCCGCCGCAGTGCTCAAGGAGACTTCGGCGCTCCCCGCTGTCTGCGGTCGCGTCTGCCCGCAGGAACGCCAGTGTGAATCGAAGTGCATCTACAACAAGAGTCACCGCGAACCGGTGGCCATCGGTTATCTCGAGCGCTTCGCCGCCGACTATGCGCGAACCGCCGCGCAGCAGGACACCGCGGAACCCGTTGCTGAAACTACTGCGCACGATCAGGCTGCCGAAGAGGCTCCCGGAATGAAAATCGCGGTGGTAGGCTCCGGACCTGCCTCGCTCTCCTTTGCCGGCGAGATGGCACGCCGAGGCTATAAAGTCCATGTTTTCGAGGCGCTCCACGAAATCGGCGGCGTGCTGAAATATGGTATTCCGGAATTCCGTCTGCCCAACGATATCGTCGACTTCGAAATCGAAGGTCTTAAGAAACAGGGCGTCGAGTTCACCGTAGACTGCGTCGTCGGCAAGACCCTCACCTACGACGACCTCATCAGCCAGGGCTTCAAGGGTGTGTTCGTGGCCTCCGGTGCAGGTCTCCCACGCTTCATGGGGGTTCCCGGGGAAAACTATATCGGCGTGATGTCGAGCAACGAATACCTCACCCGCATCAACCTCATGGGCGCCGGCCGTCCCGGCTGGTCAACCCCGGTGATCCGCGGCCACAAGGTAGCGGTAATCGGCGGCGGCAACACTGCCATGGACTCCTGCCGCACCGCCCGCCGTATGGGTGCCGAGAAGGTCTACATCGTCTACCGCCGTTCCGAGGCCGAAATGCCCGCGCGACTCGAGGAGGTGCACCACGCAAAACAGGAGGGTGTGGAATTCCTGACCCTCCACAACCCCGTGGAGTATCTCGCCGACGAGAAGGGGCGTGTCCGCGCCATGCGCCTGCAGCGCATGGCGTTAGGTGAACCCGATGCCTCCGGGCGCCGTTCGCCCGTGCCTGTCGAAGGGGACATCGTGGAGATGGAGGTCGACGAAGTCATCGTTTCGGTCGGCGTTTCGCCCAACCCGCTGATTCCCCAGACCATCAAAGGGCTCGACGTCACCCGCCGCGGCACCCTGGTGGTGAACGACGACACCCTCGAGACCACCAAACCGCTGCTCTTCGCCGGCGGTGACATCGTGCGCGGCGGCGCTACCGTAATCCTCGCCATGGGCGACGGCCGCCGCGCTGCCGCCGCCATGGACGCCCGTCTGCGCGAAGCCGGTCATATCAAATAATTTCACGGATCCAACATATCATTATATGAGCGATATCACTATCAGCGAAGTCTACCATGCACAGATGGTGCTCCGCGACGTTGCACGTCATCCCAAAATCATCGGCCCGACAGCCCTCTCCGACGACTGCCAGATTTACCTGAAGCCCGAAAATCTCCAGCACACCGGCGCTTTCAAACTCCGCGGCGCCTACTATAAGATTTCCCAGCTCACCGACGAGGAGAAAGCCCGCGGCGTCATCGCCTGCTCCGCCGGCAACCATGCCCAGGGCGTGGCACTATCCGCCACACGCCACGGCATCAAGTCGCTGATCTGCCTCCCGGCCGGTGCCCCGATTTCGAAAATCGAAGCCACCAAACGCCTCGGTGCGGAGGTCTGCCTCGTGCCCGGCGTTTACGACGACGCCTACGCCAAGGCCGTAGAGCTGAAGGAGAAGATGGGCTACACCTTCGTGCACCCCTTCAACGATCCGAAAGTGATTGCCGGACAAGGCACAATCGGTCTGGAAATCATCGAGGAGATGCCTGAAGTTGAGGCGATTGCCGTGCCTATCGGCGGCGGCGGCCTCATAGCCGGCGTGGCTTTCGCAGTGAAATCGCTCCGTCCCGACATCAAAATCTACGGTGTGCAGGCTGCCGGCGCCCCCTCAATGGCCGAATCGCTCAAGGCGGGTGAACGCCAGCACCTCCCGAACGTATCGACAATCGCCGACGGTATCGCCGTCAAGGAACCGGGCGATCTCACCTTCGAGCTTTGCCAGAAGTATGTGGATGAGGTTGTCACAGTCACCGACGATGAAATCGCAGCTGCAATCCTCGCCCTGATCGAGAAGCAGAAACTCGTGGCTGAAGGCGCGGGCGCAACCGCAGTGGCAGCCGCCATGTTCGGCCATCTCCCGGTCAAGGGACAGAAAATCGTATGCCTGGTTTCCGGCGGCAACATCGATGTCAACATCCTCAACCGCGTCATCAACCGCGGTCTTCTCAAAAACAACCGCCTCTGCCAGCTCGAACTCGAGGTTCCCGACAAACCGGGCACCCTTGCCGAAGTCCTCAAGGTCGTGGCCAAGGAGGGAGCGAACGTACTCTCGGTCAACCACGAGCGCGTCTCGGCTGCCACCCAGATCAATTCCTGCAACATCCACCTCGAACTCGAGACGCTCAACAGCGAACACATCGAACGCCTGCGCAACGCCCTGACCGACGCCGGATTCCTCTGTATCAGCTAAATCGCGCATATTTCCGGTCAAAATCCCCCGAAAAGTTATTTTTTCGGGGAGATTTTTTGTTTTTTTTAGGAAAATTGCATTGACATATACAAAAAATTGTTAACTTTGCCACAATGAATCTGTTAGCCACTTACGAGCGGCAATGTGTCCTCCTTTTCAGCCATGAAAAAGCAAATGTGGCGCCCGGAATCAGCAGCGCGAATCTACGCAATTAACCCATACATAAATCACTCACTAAGATGAAAGAATTAGTTGAAAAGGTAGCTTCCCTTTACGAAGCATTCCAGAAAGAAGCAACCGCTCAGTTAGAAAATGGCAACAAGGCTGCCGGCACCCGCGCCCGCAAGGCTTCCCTTGAAATTGAAAAGGCTATGAAGGAGTTCCGCAAACTCTCTCTCGAAGCTGCCAAAAACTAAGATTCTTCCGAGCTGACTCACACTGCGGACCACCGCAGTTCCGCGGGGTAACGGATGGCGCCTCCACGCCTCCGTTCTCCCGCTTGCTTATGCCCTAATCCAATTACACCCCCAATGGCTACCGACGAAAACATCAGGCGCGCCTGGGAATTCGTTGAACGCACCGGCGTCAATGTTTTCCTCACCGGCAAAGCCGGAACCGGCAAAACCACCTTCCTGCGCGAAGTAGTGAAGAACTCCGCGAAAACCGCCGTGGTGCTCGCCCCCACCGGCGTGGCCGCCATCAATGCCGCCGGCGCCACCATCCACTCTTTCTTCCAGCTTTCACCAGCCCCCTATGTGCCCGGCGCCGAGATGCACGATGCCTTCAAATTCTCCAAATCGAAGCTCCGCATCATCCGCACCATGGACCTGCTGATCATCGACGAAATCTCCATGGTCCGCGCCGACCTGCTCGACGCCGTGGACTTCGCCCTGCGCAAACACCGCCGCGACTCGCGTCCGTTCGGCGGCGTCCAGCTGCTTATGATCGGCGACATCCAGCAGCTCGCCCCGGTAGTCACCCCCGCCGACGAGGCCGTGCTCCGCGGGCACTACACCACCCCATACTTCTTCGGCAGCCACGCGCTCAGCCAGGTACCATACGTAACCATCTGTCTGACAAAAGTCTACCGCCAGCAAAACGAGCGCTTCGTGGAGCTGCTGAACCACGTCCGCGACAGCTGCCTGAACGCCGAGGACCGCGCGATGCTCAATTCCCGGCTCGCTCCGGCCTTCGTCCCCGACGACCGCGAGGGGTACATCCGCCTGACAACCCACAATCATTCGGCCGACACCTACAACGAAA
>CABUTS010000041.1 GCA_902494515.1 uncultured Muribaculaceae bacterium
CCCCGTCGAACGCGGACAGCGCCCCACCGCCCTCGGGCGCAAAAAATACCTCTTCAGCCAGAACGACCGCGGAGCCGAAGACAACGCCATCTTCTACACCTTCACAGTCAGCTGCGACTGTTTGGGCATCAACCCCTACCACTGGCTCAAACACACCCTCGATAAAATCCTCCCCGACATGAACGAAGACCAACTGATCAAACTCCTTCCCTACAACTTCAAAGCCGACCAGCCATAATGCCAGTCGGCTTTTTTCGGACGGATACGCCTCAAAGAAGGCCGCGAGGAAGGCCGTGCGGAAGAAAAGCTGAGCATAGCAAAAGGCATGAAGGGTTTCGGTTTTGACACCGAGACCATCTGCAAGCTGACCGGTCTAATTCCCGAGGAAGTTGAGAAACTATAATTGATCACCACGATAAAGCTGTATCTGAAAATAATACTATAGCGTTGGCTCAAGGATATATACTTGTTTCCTTGACATGGAAATACAAGTTTCCCTGACATGGAAATACAAGTTTCCTTGACATGGAAATACAAGTTTCCCTGACAGGGCAATACAAGGATGTCGATGTCTTCGGCTTCGGCGGTTTGGGTCTCTGAATCAGAAGCGGAGTTTGCGGACGGAAGAGCCGCGGCGCTCGATGAGGAGGGTGCCGGGGGCCGGATTGGTGATTCGGCGGCCGGTGAGGTCGAAGTATTCGGGGGCGGCATCGGAGGGGAGATTGCCGTCGGTTTCAACATTTTCTATGCCGGAAACGTAGTCGGGGAGCGGGGCGGCGGGGGTGGTGTCGCGGGCCGGCTCAGGTACCGAAGCGCCGGGTGTGTAATTTCCGAATTGGGTGCGCAGGAAGGCGATTTTGGCGTTGAGATGCTGGAGTGCTGCCTCCTGGCGACCGCTCATATCGGAGTTGTCGCATACCGGTATGCCGCCCGATGGGGGCTGGACGCCGTTCCAACGGTTATGGTCGGAGATGGCGGCCCGGGCGATGCGGCTGACGAAGGTGGCGATGTCGTCGTAAACACCGTTGAAGTTGGTCGACATGAACCATGTCCAGGTCTCGCGGACTTTGTCGTTGAACATGGAGTTGATGCGCATTGAGGGAATCCAGGTTGAGCCGAAAGGTGAATGATGGTAAAAAAAGTCGTCGGTCGGGCCGTTGAAGGCGTTGCCGAAGTCCCAGAGCGGGGAAAAATGCCACTTCATACCTTCGCCGCGGTCGCGGAAAAGGTAGGTGGAGCCGTGGTACGACTCGGTGTGCGAGATAATCTCTTCAACAAGGTAATAGCGCGCGGCGTCGTCGAGGTCGAGGTAACGCCAGGTGTCGTCGGAATTGGAGCCGATGGCGTCGTTCATGGCGGTGAACTGGTCGGTTACAAAGCGGCGCTGGAGGTCGGAGTATTCCTCCGGGGTGTCGAATGTGACGCGCAGGAGGTCGACGACCGGAGGATTGACGCCCGGGGCTACCTTCTCGGTCATGGTGATCTGGTTCTCCTCGGAGTAGTTGTCGAGTTCCACGAGGTAGCCGCCGGAGGCGAGCTCGGGGTCGGAAACGTTGTCGTCGAGCTCGGTGATGTCCACGCGGTCCGGCTCGACGCGGATGGACTCGGTCAGGAAGTAAAGGCCGCGGTAGTCGCCGTTAATCACGACTTCGACGGGCCGGGAGTCGGGAGTCCAGGGGAGACCGATTCGGCGGCCGAGGTTGAAGCCAACGAAGTTGCGGAGATAGCCGAAGTTGTCGTCGGCGTGGGCCAGAATAGCGAAATGTTTGCTCTTGGTCAGGCCGCAGAGCTTCTGCTTTGAACCGAGTTTGAGTTTGAAAGGTTTCTTGGCGAAACCGCGAAGCGTCCAGTTCCCTCGCCCTTTGATTTCCAGGGGGAGGGGTTCTTCTTCCGAACCGATGGATTCGGCCCCCTCGGCGGCCATCCATTCGCAGCCGTTGAGGTCGAGCCAGTATTCGGCGTCGGAGAAATAGTTTTTGTGGTTGAGGTCGCGGGATATGATTTCGTTGTTGAGGGCGGAGTGGGTGGCGTCGGTGTAGACGTTGATGTAGAGCACCGGCAGTGTTCCTGAATCGGGGTGCGGTTCACCGCCGTCGACTGAAACCCGTAAATCGGTGGGCTGACCGTTACGATATGAGAATGATAGTGTTACGTTGTTGAGTGGTTCCGGGCAGCTGAAATTTAACCCTTTGGAGGCCATAGGATAGATGCCGGTTGCTGTAACCTCGGCGTTGGAAGCGGTGGCAGCGCCGTAATCCACTGTGGACCAGTTGGATGTCGCGATTTTGAATTCGCCGGAGAGTTGGGCGACAGTGATGGTGTATTCTCCCTCGGTTGTTTCGGTGAAACGGTAGGCTTCGTTAGCCGCCCAGTTGCCGGAGATATTGCCGCGAAGGTAGATAGTTGGACCGGCGAAAGCTGTGGCGAAGGCACAAAAAAGGCTTAAGAATGTAAGAAGATGTTTCTTCATGGGTATATTTAGAATCACAAAATATAGGGAGAGCCTGATGCTCTGAAAAGTCAGGCGTCGTAACCAGCGACGCCGTCGACTACTTAATAACGGGAAATTATCTCCGATATTGTACGGGCATCTTCAGGCGAGGTGCAGCGGGTGATGGGGAGGGAGACGAGGGTGGCAGCAAGCTGCTCTGTGACGGGAAGCTCACCGGAGATGATATTTGTTTTGTCGGAATAGCAGGGCTGGAGGTGGGGCGGGGTGGCGTAATGGAGATCCCAGCCGATGGAGTTGGCGTCGAGATATGCGGTGAAGCGGTCGCGGTCGTCGACATGGACCACAAACTGGTGCCAGACCATTTCGCTGGGGTTGTCGGGAAGAAGCGGGAGACGGACGGCGGGGTTGTGGATTTCGGAGCAGTAAATCTCGGCGAGGTGGCGGCGGTAGTCGTTTTCGCGGTCGACGTGGGGAAGTTTCACGTTGAGCACGGCAGCCTGAACGGGGTCGAGCCGGCAGTTGAATCCGGTTATTATATTATGGTATCGGCGGTCGGCGCCGTAATTGGCAAGGGCGCGGACGGTGGCGGCGAGGTCCGGGTCGGAGGTGGTTACGGCTCCGGCGTCGCCGAGGGCACCGATATTTTTTGTCGGGTAGAAGCTGAATGCGGCGGCGTCGCCGAGGTTGCCGGTGTGGACCCGGCGGCTGTTGCGCGGAGAATCGCCGTGCAGGAAAAAATCCTCATTGCCGGCGCTGGTCAGGATTGATGCGCCGATAGCCTGAGCGTTGTCTTCGATGATTTTCAAAGAGTTACGGCGGGCAAATTCCTCTAAGCTGGCGCTCCAGCAGACGCGGCCATAGAGGTGTACGGGCATCACGGCGCGGGTACGCGGGGTGAGGTATTCCTCGAGGCGGCTGAGGTCGAGATTGCTGGTCCGGGGGTCGGGTTCGGCCAGAACGGGGGTGAGCCCGGCGTCGGTGATGGCCAGAACTGAGGCAATGTAGGTGTTGGCCGGGACGATGACTTCGTCGCCGGCGCGAAGAATGCCGAGCTGTACCCAGGCGCGGAGAATCAGACGGAGGGCGTCGAGCCCGTTGCTGACACCGATGGCGTATCTGGCGCCCGTCAGGTCGCAGAGACGTTGTTCGAACTCCTCGACCTCCGGACCACCGACATAGCGACCGGAGGCTACAACGGCGGCTACGCGCTGTTGCAACTCATTCATGAAGGGACGGTTGACGGTGGCAAGTTCAAGAAACGGAAAACGAGGAGCCATGGGAATCATTCGGTTGTGTTGACGATTTTCATCAGGTACTTGCCGTAGTCGGTGTTGAGCATGTTGGTGGCGAGTTTGCGCAACCTGGCTCCGTCGATGAAGCCGCGGCGGTATGCAACCTCTTCAAGCGCGGCAACATAGAAGCCCTGACGCTTCTGGATGGCCTGAATGAAGTTTGAGGCTTCCATCAGGGAATCTACGGTGCCGGTGTCGAGCCAGGCGAAACCGCGTCCGAAGCAGGTGACGTTGAGTTTGCCGCGGTTGAGGTATTCCTGATTCACCGAGGTGATTTCAAGTTCGCCGCGGGCCGAGGGTTTGACGCCGGCGGCAACGTCGACTACGTTCGCGGGGTAGAAGTACAAGCCGACAACGGCTTTGTCGCTTTCGGGTTTTTGGGGTTTCTCAACGATTTTGGTGGCCCGGCCGTCGGGTCCGATGGTTACGACGCCGTAGCGCTGCGGGTCGCTCACGGGGTAGGCGAAGACGGTGGCTTCCCCCTTCTCTTCGGCGGTGCGGAGCGCCTGCTGGAGCATCCCGGAGAAGCCCTGTCCGTAGAAAATGTTGTCGCCGAGGACCAGGCAGGCGCAGTCGCCGCCGAGGAATTCGCGGCCGATGATGAAGGCCTGAGCGAGGCCTTCGGGGCGGGGCTGTTCGGCATAGGAGAAATTCACGCCGAATTCCGAGCCGTCGCCGAGGAGGCGCCGGAACAAGGGGAGGTCGTCGGGGGTGGATATGATGAGGATATCGCGGATTCCGGCGAGCATGAGCACCGAAATCGGATAATAAATCATCGGTTTGTCGCACACCGGGATGAGCTGCTTCGAGATGGCCCGGGTGATTGGGTGCAGACGGGTGCCGGAGCCGCCGGCAAGGACTATTCCTTTCATGGATTCTGGGATTGTTGGGGAGGGAAGATAGGTTTCCCGAGGTAAACCTCGGAGCCGGAGACAAATAATTTGATCCGGGAAGGGTCAGCGGTTGCCGTAGAGCTGGTCGTAGAATTTCTGGTATTCGCCGGAGGCGACGGAGTCAATCCAGGCGTAGTTGTCGAGGTTCCATTTCACCGTCTTGCGGATCCCCTCGGGGAAGGACGTTTCAGGGTACCAGCCGAGCTCGGTGGCTATTTTTTCGGGGTCGATGGCATAGCGCATGTCGTGGCCGGGACGGTCGGTGACGTAGGTGATCAGTCCGTCGTTGATATCTTCGACGGGGATGTTGAGGAGCTTGCGGTATTTGGGGTGCTGCTCCATGAGTTCACGGACCATGGCGATGATCTGGCGAACGATGGAGATGTTCTGCTCTTCGTTGAAGCCGCCGATGTTGTAGACTTCGCCGATGCGCCCTTCGCGGAGCACAAGGTCGATTGCCTTGCAGTGGTCTTCGACGTAGAGCCAGTCGCGGACGTTCTCCCCTTTGCCGTAGACGGGAAGTTTTTTCCCTTCAAGGATATTCTTGATAACCAAGGGGATAAGCTTTTCGGGAAACTGGTAGGGACCGTAGTTGTTGCTGCAGCGGGTGATGGTGACCGGGAGGCCGTAGGTCTCGTAATAGGCCGTCACGAGCATGTCGGCCGATGTTTTGCTGACCGAATAGGGGGAGCGGGGCGCCAGCGGGGTGGTTTCGAAGAAGAAACCCTCGCCGAAGGTCTGGAGGTTGTCGCGGCCTTTGACCACGCTTGCGACTTCCTCGTTGAGAATCAGCGGCTTGGGCTCCCCGGGAGTGCGGGGCATGGAGCCGTAGACCTCGTCGGTGGAAATCTGGAGAAACTTTTTCCCCTCGCGGTAGCGGGGTTTATCGCCGGGTTTGCCGGGGAGGAGCCATGCGTGGCGGGCGGCATTTAGCAGGGTCTGAGTGCCGAGAATATTGGTTTCCAGAAAGAGCCGCGGGTTGGAAATGGAGCGGTCGACGTGGCTTTCGGCGGCGAAATTCACCACGTAGTCGGGGTCGAATTCGCTCATCAGGCGGTCGACAAGCTGCCCGTCACCGATGTCACCCTTGACGAAGGTGACGTTCGGTAGCTCGATTTCATCCTTGATAGTCAGTAGGTTACCGGCATAGGTGAGAAGGTCGAGAATGAGAATTTCGACCTGGTCGCCATACTTTGTCAGGAGGTACTTTACAAAGTTGGAACCGATGAAGCCGGCACCGCCGGTGACGAGGTATTTTTTCATTATTCCACAGTGACTGATTTGGCGAGGTTGCGGGGCATATCGACGTTGCAGCCTTTCTTGACGGCGATGTGGTAGGCCAGGAGCTGCAGGGGAATCGAGACGATAATCGGGGAGATTGCCTCGGGAACGTTGGGAATCTCGATGATGTGGTCGGCGATTCCGGCGATGGTGGTGTCACCCTTTGTGACGACGGCGATTACGGCGCCGCCGCGGGCCTTGACCTGCTGGATATTGGAGACGATTTTCTCGTGGAGCTCGTCGTTGGGGGCGATTACGATGGTGGGGAGGTCGCTGTCGATCAGGGCGATGGGGCCGTGCTTCATCTCGGCGGCGGGGTAGCCTTCGGCGTGGATGTAGCTGATTTCCTTGAGCTTAAGGGCGCCTTCGAGCGCCGAGGGGAAGTTGTAGCCGCGGCCGAGATAGAGGCAGTTGTGGGCGTAGGTGAAGATTCCGGAGAGCTGCTCGATCTGCTTGTTGAGCTTGAGGGTGCGAGTAATCAGCTCGGGGAGCTGACGCAGTGAGTTGACGGTCTTGGCCGTTTCCTCTTTGTTGAGGGTGTTGCGGAGCTGGCCGATGGCGATGGCGAGCATTGTCAGCACGGTTACCTGACCGGTGAAGGCCTTGGTGGAAGCGACGCCGATTTCGGGACCGACATGGATGTAGGTGCCGGAGTCAGTGGCGCGGGCAATCGAGGAGCCCACGACGTTGCAGACGCCGTAGACGAACGCGCCGCGCTCGCGGGCAATCTGGATGGCGGCGAGGGTGTCGGCGGTTTCGCCCGACTGCGAGATGGCGATGACGATGTCGTCGGGGGTGACGATGGGGTTGCTGTAGCGGAACTCACTGGCGTAAGCGACTTCAACGGGGATGCGGGCGGCTTCCTCGATGAGACGCTTGCCGATTAGACCGGCATGCCAGGAAGTGCCGCAGGCTACGATGATTATTCGCTTGGCGTTCAGGAATTTGTCGGAGTGTTCGATGACGCCGGAGAGGGTTACGTGCGAGCCGGAGTTGCCGATGCGGCCACGGACGCAGTCGCGGATTGTGCGGGGCTGCTCGAAGATTTCCTTCAGCATGAAGTGGGGGAAACCACCCTTTTCGAGCTGCGATACGGAGAGCTTGAGGGTCTGGATGTCGATTTTCGCCGACTGGTTGTCGGTGGTGATTATCTTGAGGGGTTCGCCCCGGCGGATGATTGCGATTTCATCGTCGTTGAGGTATACGACCTTGTCGGTATATTCGATGATGGGGGTCGCGTCGGAGGCAAGGAAGGTTTCGTCTTTGCCGATGCCGATCACCAGCGGGGAGCTTTTGCGGGCGCCGATGATGGTGTCGGGATCTGTGGTGTCGACAACAGCGATGGCGTAGGCGCCGACTACCTCGTTGAGGGCTTCGCGGACGGCTTCGACCAGGGTGCAGTTGTTGGTTTCCTTGATGTATTCGATGAGTTTGACGAGAACTTCGGTGTCGGTTTCGCTCTGGAATTCGCATCCCTGAAGTTCGAGGGCCTCTTTGAGGACATTGTAGTTCTCGATGGTGCCGTTATGAACGAGGGCGATTTTGCCGGAACGGCTGACGTGGGGGTGGGCATTGATGTCGTTTGGCTCGCCGTGGGTTGCCCAGCGGGTGTGCGCGATGCCGGCTTCGCCGGAGATGTCTTTGGAGTTGCAAAAACGCTCGAGGTCTTCGACCTTACCGCGTGTTTTGTAGATGTTGAGATTGCCCTGACGGGTTACCATAGCAACGCCGGCGCTGTCGTAGCCTCGATATTCCAGACGGTGAAGCCCTTTGATAAGAATCTCGTAAGCCGGCCGGTTGCCAATATAACCAACTATTCCACACATATATTTATAGCGATCTGAGGGTTTTAGTTTTGAATAATGTTAATTGAGTAAGCGGGAAATCGGAGAAAGGGTCTTTGTTCGCTTCAGTGATAAAGTCCACAAGTTATCCTCAAATCAGTTGCAAAGTTAATAATAAATTGCGAGATAGCCAACATTTTGCTGCCAAAAACCGCGGAGCGAGAGCCGCGGAGCGAGAGCGCTTCGAAGTTCAGCTTGCAGATTGCTTGCATATTGGTGTGAATAAACAAAAACTCCCGGAAGAGCCTTGCGGCTGATCCGGGAGTATAGGGCTGATGCGAAAGCCGGGATATGGCGGAGCCGGTTCCGGCTTTGCCGTCGCGGCGAAAGATTAGTCTTTCTTGAGAACGCGACGCTCCTTGATGCGGGCCTTCTTGCCGGTGAGGCCGCGGAGGTAGTAAAGTTTAGCGCGACGAACTTTACCGTACTTGTTGACAACGATGGAGTCGATGAACGGGGATTCCAAGGGGAAGATACGCTCAACGCCGATGTTGTCGGACATCTTGCGGACGGTGAAACGCTTCTTAACGCCTTCGCCGTTGATGCGGATAACCACACCGCGGTACTGCTGAATACGTTCCTTGTTACCTTCCTTGATGCGATAAGCAACGGTGATGGTGTCGCCGGGGCCGAATTCGGGGTGCTTCTTGTTGGTTGCGAAGGCCTCTTCGGCTACTTTAATCAGATCCATTTTTTAAAGCTTTAAAAATGTTGAACAATCTCGCAACATACGCGGGCAGCCTTGTCCCGTCAGCGGTTACGAATTTCGGCGCAAAGGTAGTAATATTCCGCGAGATACGCAAGTTTTTGCGCAAAAAACTGAGGCCACAAAAACTGAGGATTTCACTGAGGACTGAAAAACCTGAGGGCGCGCTGCTTAAAGCAGAGCGCCCTCGGTTAAGAGTTGAAAGCCGGCCGGAATCAGTTAGCGGGAGCGGCCGGGGTATCTTGCGGGATTGGCCGGGGTTATTTGGCGGGAGCAGCCGGGGCCGGTGTGGCGGGAACGTCCTTGACTCCGAGTTTGGTCTTGACCAGGGGGGTGACGTCGATTACGGAAGTGGCGACGTAGGCAGCGGTGCCTTCGGGGAAGATCATAGTGAAGTTGCCTTCAGCTCCGACAGCTTTGATGGCGCTGATGAGTTTCTCCTGAACGGGGGCCATGAGTGTCTGCTGTTTGCGGGCAAGTTCCTGCTGGGCGGTCTGGGCGAACTGCTCGGCTTTCTGCTGGAGTTCCTGGATTTCCTGAGCGCGACGGTCCTTGATGGTCTGGGGAGTAGTGGAGTCGGCCATTACTTTCTGATATTCGGCGAATTTTGCTTTGAGTTCGTCCTGAATTTTAGCGTATTCGTCTTCGTAGGTTTTGGCGGCAGCCTCAATTTGTTTCTGGGCGTCGGCAAATTCGGCCATGCCGGGGATGATGGCTTCGGGGTTAACGACACCGAATTTGGGGGCCTGCGCCATGGCGCAGAAGGGGAGGGCCAGAAGGATGGCCAGAAGGAGTTTCTTAATCATTTTTTTAAGATGGTCTATTATTGTTTTTGTGTTTTTTACTGGGCGTAGCCGAGCTTGGCGAGGACTTCATTGCTAACGTCGATTCGCGGGGAGGCGAATACGATGTTTGCCGATGACGCGCGGTCGAAGATGCATTGGTATCCGCGCTCTTCGGAGAGTTTCTTGATGGCGTTGTAAACATCGTCCTGGATGGGTTTCATCAGGGTCTGGCGTTTCTTGTAGAGTTCGCCTTCGGGGCCGAAGTATTTGTAGCGGAGGTCGGAGGCTTCCTTTTCCTTTGCCACGATTTCCTCTTCGCGTTTCTTCACCTGATCTTCGGTGAGGAATACTTTGTCGGCGAGGTATTTCTTGTAGAGGGCGTCGGCTTCGCGGGATACGGCTTCAACCTCTTTCTGCCAGCGTTCGGAGAGCTGGCGCAGCTGTTCGTTGGCCATTTCGTAGGAGGGCACCTGCTTGAGGATGTACTCCATGTCGACGAGGGCGAATTTCTGGGCTGAGGCGCCGAAAACGGCAGCGACGACTATGGCGAGTGTAAGGAGTAACTTCTTCATGGGTTATGTTTTTTCTATTATAGACAATCGGGAAACAAAAAGGTTTAAGGTCGCTATTTCCCACGGCCCGGAATTAAATTCCTTTAACAAAGGAAGTTAGAATTCCTGGCCGAGGATGAAGTGGAAGTGGCTGCCACCCTTCTGGCCGAAGACGGTGTCGAAACCGTAGGCCCAGTCGATACCCATCATGCCGACCATGGGGAGGAAGATTCGGATACCGGCGCCGGCGGAGCGCTTGAGGCTGAAGGGATTGAAGTCGCCGACCTTGGTCCAGGCGTTACCCCCTTCAGCGAATACCAGACCGTAGATTGTGGTGGAGGGCTGGAGCATGAAGGGGAAGTGGAGCTCGACGCCGAGGCGGGTGTAGGCGTAGCCTTCACGACCCCAGGGGGTCAGAGCGCCGTTCTCGTAACCGCGGAGGGCGATTGTCTCGGTGGCGTAGGTGTAGGAGCCGCTCATGCCGTCGCCGCCGACATAGAAGGTTTCGAACGGGGAGCGGAGCCACTTGTTGTAGCTGCCGAGCAGGCCGACGTCGGCGCGGGTCATGAGCACGAGGGTCCACTTGCCGTCGGGGTCGGTCAGCGGGGTGTATGTGCGGGATTTGAAGCGGAGTTTCCAGTACTCGATCCAGTGGTATAGCTCCTTCTTGGCGGCGGTGGTGTTCTCCTGCGAGAGCTTCTCCCAGTTCTTCTTGCCGAAGAGCGAGGCGGGAGGAGTCAGCGAGAGGTTCAGCGAGAAGTTAGAACCGCGACGGGTGTAGAGGGGGTTATCGATGGAGTTACGTGCCAGGGTGAAGCCGAGCACAAGGGCGTTCGACGTACCGTTGTTCATATAATAGAGGTATTCCCAGTTCTTGAGGTAATACCAGTTGTAGGAGAGCTCGGTGGTGAAGGTGAAGTAGTCGTCGGGCCAGTTCAGTCGCTTGCCGAAGCCTACGGTCACGCCTACCATCTGAAGCACCTTGTTGGGGTCGTAGGCGTTTTCGATGGAGTTCTGGTAGTAGTCGTTGTAGTAGTTGGAACCGTAGCCGTAGCCATAGCCGTAACCGCCGTAGAGGTAGGGGTTCGACCAGTTGCTGTTATAGTAAGATGAGTTCACGCCGGTCTGACGGGAGTAGTAAGCCGAGACCTGCAACGAGTTGGGGCGCTTCCCGCCGAACCAGGGGTCAAGGAAGGAAACGGAGTACATCTGATAGTAGCGGGCATTGGTCTGGGCGGAGATGGTGAAGGTCTGACCTTCGCCCTGAGGGATAAGGCCGCGGTAGGACTTCGGGTTGAAGAGGTTCTTGATGGAGAAGTTGGTGAACTTCAGGGCAACCTTGCCGATGATACCGGTCTGGCCCCAGCCGAGCGAAAGCTCAATCTGGTCGTTGGCCTTGGACTGGAGATTGAAGACCACATCCACGGTGCCGTTTTCTTCGTTGGGCTGGATGTCGGGGTTCATGTTTTCAGGGTCGAAGTGACCGGTCTGGGCGATTTCGCGCAGAGAACGGATTACGTCGGACTTGCTGAAGAGTTCGCCGGGCTTTACTCGGAGGTCACGGCGCACGACCTTCTCGTAGAGGCGGTCGTTGCCGGTGATGACAACCTTGTTGATTTTGGCCTGTTTGCCTTCGTACATACGGAGTTCCAGGTCGATGGAGTCGCCGTCGATGTTCTTCTCGATGGGCACGAGCTGATAGAAGAGGTAGCCCTGGTCCATGTAGGCGTTTGAGACGGCGTCTTCGTCTTCGCTCAGACGCTTGTTGAGGAGCTTCTGGTTGTAGACGTCGCCGTCCTTCATCCCCAGCAGGTAGTTGAGCTGGTCGGTGTTGTAGAGGGTGTTGCCGACCCATGAGATGTTGCGGATGTAGTATTTCTTACCCTCTTCGAGGTCGATGTATACATCTACCTTATTCTCGTTGTAGGGGACCACGGAGTCGCTGAGAATCTTGGCGTCGCGGTAACCTAACTCGTTGTATTTCTGAATGATGCGGTTGAGGTCATCCTCGTAGTCCGACTCCACGAATTTCTTCTGGCTGAAGAGCTTCAGGAGGTTGCCGGATTCGTTGGTCTTCTTGATGACACGCTTGAGCTTGCCGTCGGAGAGGACGTTGTTGCCGGAGATGTAGATCTTGTGGACCTTTACCTTGGACTGCTTGTCGACGTCGATATGGACAATCATCTCGTTCTTCTTGCTGAGGTCCTCTTCAAGCCAGATTTTCACCTTGGCGTTGCCGAAGCCCTTGTCGCCGAAGTATTTCTTGGTGATGTCGGTGGCGCGGTTGACGATGTTCTGTGTGATCTGGTTGCCGGGCATCAGCTGGAGGCGCTTCTGGAGTTCCTCGCGTTCGCTTTTCTTCATGCCGCCGTATTTCACCTCTGAGATTCGGGGCTGGGTGCGGAGCTTGATGATGAGCCAGATTTTGTCGCCGGCGATTTTCTCGGCGAGAATCTGGGTCTGGGCGAAGAGTCCCTGACGCATCAGACGTTTCACGGCGTTGGTGATGTCGGGACCGGGGATTTCCACGACGTCGCCGACTTTAAGACCTGAGTAACCGATTACGATGTAGTCCTCGTAGTTGTCGGCACCTTCGACCCGCAGCCCTGCGATTGTATATTTCGAGGGCATGCCGGTGTAGACAATCGGGGGATTGTACACGGTGTCGGTGCGCTCCTGGGCCGAAAGCCGGGGAGCGATGATTGCAATGATGAGGAGGAGAAGAGGAAGAATCCTGTATTTCATATATGATGAACTGTCGTGGAATTTACGGGGTTACTTGGAGACCTGCTCGGAGGTGAGGCCGTAGCGGCGCTCGCGCTTCTGGTAGGCGATGATGGCGCGGAGGAAGTCCTCCTTGGAGAAGTCGGGCCAGAAGTTATCGACCACCTCGATTTCGGAGTAAGCGATTTCCCAGAGGAGGAAGTTGCTGACGCGGAAATCGCCGCCGGTGCGGATCAGCAGGTCGGGGTCCTGAACGGGGAGGGAGGCGGTGGAGAGATGCCGGGCGAAGGCCTCGGGGGTGACGTCGGGAGGGGAGAGGCGGCCGGCGGCGACATCCTCGGCAATCTTGCGGGCTGCGGCGACGATGTCCCAGCGGCCGGAGTAGCTCAGCGCGAGGTTGAGCACCAGACCAGTGCAGTGGGCGGTGGCGTCGAAGCACCCCTGCAGGCGCCGGCGGGGTTCTTCGGGCATGCGCTCGAAGTCGCCGATCATTGTCAGCCGCACATTGTTCTTGATCAGGTCGGGGGTCTCGCGCTCGATGGCGATGCCGATAAGGTGCATCAGCGCGTCGACCTCGGCCTGAGGCCGGTTCCAGTTCTCGGTGGAGAAGGCATAAAGCGTGAGGCACCCTACACCGACCTCTGAGGCGATTTCGGTGATGCGGCGCACGGTATTGACGCCCTCGACGTGTCCTTCGGAGCGGTCGAGGCCCCGGGCCTTCGCCCAGCGGCCGTTGCCATCCATTATGATGGCGACGTGAGCCGGGATTCTGGAGGGGTCAATGCTTTCTAACAGAGAATTCATTTCGAGGAATGTTTACGCGGTCGGGCGGACGGGTCAGTCGACATAGTGGCAGGTGGAGCACCGCTCGCCGAACTCGTAGGTTACTGAAAATGAAATATTTGAATACCAGTCAGTGTTTCTGGCAAATGAACTCTTGATTTGATGGAGGTCGCTGAGGGGGCCGTCCATGTGGTCCGAGAACACCTTTGTCATGGAGAATTCCAGGGCCAGATTGAGGCGTTCTTTGGCTTTATATTTAACGCCGAAGGCCATCGGAATGTTGAAACCGATGTTGTTGTCGCCGTCGCACATCGACATCGAGACTCCGAGGCCGACCGCGAGGTATGGGCTCCAGCGGCGCAGGCGTTTGTAGGTTTCGCCTATGCCGTAGGGGAAAAAGTTGAATTCCAGACGCTCCTGCAGGTCGATGACCGTGG
The DNA here is from genome assembly GCA_902494515.1 of uncultured Muribaculaceae bacterium. Classification (GTDB taxonomy): domain Bacteria; phylum Bacteroidota; class Bacteroidia; order Bacteroidales; family Muribaculaceae; genus UBA7173. Next base: position 13,749 of record CABUTS010000041.1, read on the forward strand.
CCTTGAAGTCGAAGTTGGCGCCTTCGGGGAAGACATCGTCCATGCCGCTGGTGTCGCCGCTGATGGTCATTACGTTGGCCATAGTCCGGAGTGCCCAGCGGACGTCGGGAAGATAGCGGAAGGTCAGTCCGGCGCCGAGTCCGGGGTGGGAGAAGATATTCGACGACGCATCGCCGACATAGCCCGACATGCCAATCTGGCTGCCCATGTCGAATTTGTATTTCGACTCCTGGGCAGCGGCCCCGAAGCGGGTCGCGCTCGCAAGTATGAGCAGTATGGCAATCAGTCGGAATTTCATTATACTATATTATATAGGTGAGAGAGGGAATCGGCGAATCGCTGATTCGCCCGCGGTAACCGGATGATTCGGAGTCTTTGCAATAACTCGGCTGCTGCGGGAGCTGGGGATTATTGCAGCGGCTTCCAGGTCAGGTGGTTGATTACGCCGCTCCAGTATTCATCGATAATGGCGCCGCGGGCATCGTAGCCGCCGAACATATACAGGTAGGGGCAATCCCAGGTTGTAATCGGCTTGATGGCCATTGTGGAGGCGTTGTTGACGCTCAGGGTTTTGTCGAAGGTCATCAGCGAGGCGCCGATCGGAGCGGGCATATATTCGGGAAGCTGCAGCAGCTGCGAGCCTTTCTGCCAGTTGACACCCATGTCGCGGGAAATCCAAACTTCGCGGGAGATGGCTTCGCCGTCGTAGCCGCCGAAAGCTATGAGCACGTTCTTCTGCGAGGCTCGCCATGTCATGGTATCCGTCTCACAGATAGTGTATTGAGTCATGGCGTATCCTTCGCCGGCGGGGAGGTCGTCGCTGATTTTAGCCCAGCGGCTGCCGTCGTAAGCCCATGTGGCGCCGGAGGGGGTGCCGGAGGCGGGACGACCGCCGGTCATTACAATCATCGGCTTGGGGGACCAGATGGTCGAGAGGCTGACCGCAGCGGAGACACCGCTCAGGGGGAAGTCTGCGGAGATTTCGCCGAATTCCCGGGTGCCGGAGTGGGGTGATCCGATGGCCCAGACCTTCTTGCCGTCAGATTCCTTGACGCCTAACACGCTGTTTACCACAGGGTAAGGCGCGGAAATCGATACCCAGCCGTTGTCGAGGAGTTTGAAGGTGCGCCCTTCGTCGGTACTGATAAACAGACGGCCGTCGGTGTCGAGGACATAGAGGAAGCCCTGATCCGAGGCGGTGAAGCTCTCGACGTTCAGAGTCGGACTCACGAGGCCGGCGACGTCGTTGACATCGGGCGAGGAGGTGTAGAATTCGGGGGTTACGGGGTTGGCGGTCCAGTTGCCGCCGCCTGACTTGGTGGCGGGAATGAAGGTCGAGATGGCGGCTGCGCCGGTTGCGGAAGCGCTGAGCATCAGTGCTTTGTCGCCGACCTTGACGGTTTTGCTGCGGGTCATGCCGTCGACGCCGCTGAGCGCACCGCGGTTGAGCTCGTCCCAGTAGAGCGAGTCAGCTACCGCCGGGGCCACATTCAGGGTAATCATATAGTCGCGTTCCGACTGACCGTCGGCCGAAACGATGTGCAGGCGCACGGGTCCTTCGCTGAAGTTCACGACAGCCTTGTCGGTGTTGGCGATATAGTCGATCGTGGAGTCGGTTTTCTCGCCGACCTTCATGATAAGTTTCAGCTCGGAGCAGGCGTCGGCGGAAACCGTGACGCCCAGCGAGTCGATGCGCGTGTCGCAGGGGAGCGGGTTGGCGTTGTAGATGCGCCCCTCCAGCAGGTCAATCGAGAAGTAAATCGAGTCGAGATTGTTGAGAATCTTATTGTTCTTCTTCAGAGAGAATGCCGTGATCTTGGTGCCCGAGTAGTTGATGGGGGCGGTTTCCCAGGTTTCATCGGAATTACAAGCCGAGGAAAGCAGCGCCAGACCGAGGGTCAAAGCCGACATCCAATATAACTGTAAACCTTTTTTCATTTAAATAATGTAAAGACGGACCGGATGAACAGCCCTGTTATTTTACAGGCCGAAGCCCGATTATTTTACAGGCCGAAGCCCGGTTGTTTAGACGGGCGGAGGAGCCCGGAAAATACGGATTAAGCCCGGCTCCGGTCGAAACGACGGCGCCAGCAGGCAGGTTAGACTTGGTGAAATTCGCGGTTGCCGGGTATCGTTTCGGCGAAACCGCACCTTTCAAGATGCAAAGGTAGCAAGATTTTTGGAATTTCACACCACAAATTTACAGTTTCGTCAAAAAACGCCCAAGCGAGAAGCCTGTTTTTTAAACAATTTTTCAAAAACTTACACCTCTGTAACAAATTTACCATACAATTTAACACAAAATCATTGTGGAAGGCTTTGAAACGCCGGTGTTAATGAATGTTAAGGATGGGGATTTGAGTAAAAAAGGCGCGGAAAATGAAGATGTTGACAAATTGCTGTTAAAAAACTCCAAATACAAGCAAAACGCCATCTGATATCCCGAAACTCGACCAAACCGTGCAAAATAATGTTAATATCTCGCAAAAATAACGACAAAATGCTTGTCATATCAAAAAAATGCCGTACCTTTGCAACGTGTTTTTCATGGTATTAGATTTAAGGTTAACTAAGATTGGTTGTCGGGAGACAATCAATTTTTTTTTGTGCCTATGCTAAATGGAGTTGAAAATTTATTTTGTGGTTTAAAAGTTTTAGCTTATCTTTGCCAATAACATATCGTCTTGGCTGTCCGATGTTAAAACTCGGAGAAATTTACTGAATTTACCGGTCGAAAAAATGAAAATTTTAATTGGATGGCCAAAATCTGAGATCAATAGCAAAAAATGATTCGGGAAGTATTTCCTGTAATCTAAATACTTTAAGCTAAACCTGAAAAACTGAAAAGATGGCTAAAGTCAAACCGTTTAAGGGGATCCGTCCCCCGAAGGAGTTGGTGGAGAAGGTCGCTTCGCGTCCTTACGATGTGCTGAACTCCGAAGAGGCCCGTGCTGAGGCTGCGGGCAATGAGATGTCGCTCTACCATATCATCAAGCCGGAGATTGATTTCCCGGCAGGAACCGATGAGCACTCCGAGCCGGTCTATGCGAAGGCTGTGGAGAATTTCAATAAGTTCCTGAAGAATGGATGGCTCAGCCCCGACGCGCGCGAACATTATTATATATATGCTCAGACGATGGATGGCCGCACGCAGTATGGCATCGTGCTGGCTGCCAATGTCAACGACTATGTGAACGGTGTAATCCGCAAGCATGAGCTCACGCGCCGCGACAAGGAGGATGACCGCATGCGCCACGTGAAGGTGAACAACGCCAATATCGAACCGGTGTTCCTGGCGTTCCCGGATGATGCTGTGCTTCAGGAGATTATCGACCGCACGGCCCGGACTGAGCCGGAATATGACTTCGTGGCTCCCGACGGCTTCGGCCATACTTTCTGGGTAATCGACGATCCCAAAGACGAGGCCGCCATAACCGCTGAATTCGCCAAGATGCCGCACCTCTATATCGCTGACGGTCACCACCGTTCGGCCGCCGCTGCCCGCGTAGGGCTTGAGAAGGCTGCCGCAACCCCGGGTCACACCGGCGAGGAGGAGTACAATTACTTCATGGCTGTGGCATTCCCTTCTTCGCATCTGCGCATCATCGACTATAACCGCGTGGTCCGCGACCTCAACGGCCTGACTCCGGCGGAGTTCCTGCAGCGCCTGGATAAGGACTTCATCGTCGAGGAGAAGGGGGCGGAGATTTACCGTCCGGTAGGCCTGCATAACTTCTCGCTGTATCTCGACGGGAAATGGTATTCGCTGACGGCCCGCGAGGGACGTTACGACGACAACGACCCGATCGGGGTGCTTGACGTAACCATCTCGTCGGATCTCATCCTCCGCGACATACTGGGAATCACCGACTTGCGCAGCGATAAACGGATCGACTTCGTGGGCGGAATCCGAGGGTTAGGCGAGCTGAAGGCGCGCGTTGACTCCGGAGAGATGGCGGTTGCGCTGGCGCTTTATCCCGTGTCGATGAAGCAGCTGATGGATATCGCCGACACCGGCAACATCATGCCTCCGAAGACCACCTGGTTCGAGCCCAAACTTCGCAGCGGATTGGTAATCCACGCCTTGGAATAAGCGGGGCAACGCGCAGTCGCCGACTGCGCCGCAGTAACCCCTCGATGCAACAAAAGAAACTCCGGGGGGCGTGAACCCAAAGCTCATATAATTTGTTTTTTAAGCAAATCGTTTCTTCTTAAAAACAATTATATGAGAACCTTCAGAAACATAGCCCTTACGGCACTTTTCGGTCTGGGACTGGCTTCGATGACAGTCCCGGCCGAAGCGTGCACGCGTGTCACTTATGTCGGCGACAGCTGCGTGGCAACCGGTCGTACGCTCGACTGGCGTACTCCCATCCCCACAAACCTCTACGTCTATCCCCGTGGCGTGGAGAAGAAATCCTACGACACGGCGCAGTCCATCAGCTGGACGGCTCAGTATGGCAGTGTAGTCTCCGTCGGCTATGACGTGGGCGTCAATGAGGGCATGAATGAAATGGGGCTGGTAGTCAATCTGTTATATCTCCCCGGCACCACATATTCACGTCAGGACGACACCCGACCCTACATGTCGACGGCTCTCTGGGCGGCATACGTGCTTGACAATTTCGCCACGACTTCCGAGGCAGTGGCTCAGCTGAGCAAGGATGAATTCCAGATCAACGCGCCCTCGATGCCGGGCGGTTCGGCCACCACGCTCCACATGTCCATCTCCGACGCTACCGGTAATTCGGCAATCGTGGAATATATCGACGGTAAAATCGACATCCACGAAGGCAAAGAGTATCAGGTGCTTACCAACGCTCCGCCATACATGGAGCAGCGCACCATCATGGAATACTGGAAGCAGGTAGGCGGCATGAATATGCTCCCCGGCACCAACCGCAGTCAGGACCGCTTCACCCGCGCTTCGTTCTACGTCAGCCTCATCCCGAAGGATATGAGCCACCAGAACGCGCTGGCCGGTGTGTTCGGAATCGTCGGCAACTGCGCCGTCCCGACCGGAATTTCGGTCCCCGACCAGCCCGAAATTTCCACTACCCAGTGGCGTTCGGTCAGCGACCAGACCACCCGCACATATTACTTCCGCCAGACCGTATCTCCGGGCACCGTATGGGTTGAGCTGCTCCATTTCGACCTCTATGAAGGGGCGCCGATTATGAAGCTCGACCTGATCAACAACAAGAAAACGCTCGTCGGGAACATGATCCACGAGATGAAACCCTCGAAAGGATTCACCCCGATGTATCACCTGACGGATGAAATCATCAAGGCGTTCAGCTGACCAGTGAGGCAATAAACCCACAATGTCGGCCGTTTAACCTTTGAAACCAAAACGAATTTTAAACTGCTGACCTATGGAACAGCCTGAAATCCAGACCGATGTCTTCCGCGTAGGAGCGGGAGTCCATGCGCGGCAGGCGCTGATGCGCTGGGCCGCCCGGTTCTGGTATGCGCTGGCTCTGCCCATAGGAATTTTGCTCTTATTAGGTTGTTTTTATGACAGCCGCATACTGTTCATAGCTGCGGCTGTTATATTCATCCTGTTTCCTTCGCTGCTCTTCATCGGGTGGCACAGCGTGATGACGCGTCCCTGCGCCGTCCGCGCGGTTTTCCCCCAGCAGGTCACGGTTAGCCCCGACCGTGAAATCGATGTCGAATATTTCCCGCTTCCGGATATCGAGAATTCCAACCCTCCGGCACCGGTGGAGATACTCCCCGGGCAGGTGTCCGGCTGCCGTGTGATGGGGGACAATGTTGTGATTACCTACGATGATAATCAGGACCTGATTATCCCCTTCAAAGCCTTCCGGAAGCCTTCGGACATCGGACAGGTGTTGCAGCGTTTCGAGGGTCTGGCGGAATTGCCTGACTGAGAGCTGATGTTGCAGCGTTTCGAGGGTCTGGCGGAATTGCCTGACTGAGAGCGGGCATAATCACCGCAACGGATGGCCCGGAATTGACAGAAAGGTTATGAACGGACAGTTTTTTCGACGAAATCAGCGGGATTTGGATAAGAAAACGGGGTTTGAGGGCTCAGAAACTATATTTTTGCCAAAAAAAGTTTGTGTTTTTAAATAAAATGCGTACCTTTGCAGCATCCAAATATGGATTTTCCCCTGTAATCATTACTTTTTTACACCGACTCGCAAGAGTCCGCCTCTCGAAAGAGTTGGTTATGCCTTGTTGAATAGCACCTTTTCTCTCAGATTCAACAAAACCTTTCAGGCAGACATTCACCCCAAATTCATTCAGTAATCACATTCCACGCAATTGCTTATAGCTCAGCTATATCCATGCAATTGGCTGACCTGTTTGGGTTCCCGACAACCCCACAACAGACACTCTCCCACAACGAAATTCCGCAAGTCCTTCCGGACGACAGGACACAACGAACGCTCTGAAGCTGTGTCGTCTGCTCAAGACTTGACCCAGATAAACTTATAAGATAGATGTATAATATCTACGAACTTGAAGAAATGGCCGATGACCAGCTGAAGGCAATCGCCGACAGCATGAGTCTGAAAAAGATTTCCAACATTGGCCGTGAATCATTGATTAACAAGATTTTAGACCAACAAGCCGTCGATCTGGCCGCTGCTGCTCCGGAACCTGTTGAGAAAAAACGGGGCCGCAAGCCGCGGAATCAGGAAGCTCCGGCCGACCAGACTGCCGCTGCAGAGGGTGAGAGCGCTCCCCGCAAGCGCGGCCGCAAGCCGAAGGCTGCCGTTGAGGCTGAGACTGCTAAAGCCGCTGATACTCAGACCGATGCCGTTGCTGCGGAGGGGGACGCCGCTCCCCGCAAGCGTGGCCGCAAGCCTAAGGCTGCCAAAGAGGAAAATTCCGCAGAACAGATTAAGAATCAGACAGTTGAAGAAGCCTTTCCCGCCACAGCACCCGAAAATGAACTGCCTGCTGCCGAACAGACCGCAGTCCCCGAGCTTCCCGCAGCTCCCGAACAGTCTCTGCTACCCGCCGGCGAGGGGGAAGATCTGCAGCCCAAGCATCAGCCGATGCAGCTGAATCCCCGCCAGCCGATGCAACTGAATCCCCGTCAGCCGATGCAGTTCCGCGGCGGCAAGGTTTTCACTCCTCGCGGTAAAAAGCAGTTTACCCATAATCCCGAAGGTGCTGATACTCAGAATATCACAGAGGAAAACGCTCCCGCAGCAGCCGGAAATCCCACGGATAACAACGTGGATATCCAGAACGGCGCCAACGGCAACGTACAGAACAACGGCAACTTCCAGAATAACGGCAATGCCCAGAATGGCGGTAACTTCCAGAATAGCGCCAACGACGACCGCGGTCCTCAGAATCAGGATGGCTCCAAGCCTCAGGCACAGCCCCGCAAGAACCCTCCCGGGGTGTTCGGCCGCAATGTCGATGAGTCGTTCGGTTCCTTCTTCCCCCGAATGGGGGGCAGGAGTTTCACTCCCCGCTCGCAGAAAGAGCGCGAAGAGGCTGCCGCAGCTGCCGCATCGGCTCCCATCATGATCCGCGAGCCTCAGGCGCAGCTCCAGGATTACAAGACCAACAAGAAAAATAAGAAAAACAAGCAGCTGGCCAAGCAGATGCAGGCCCAGCAGCCGCAGTATAACTTCGACGGTTTCCTGACAGCCTCCGGCGTTCTCGAAATCGACAATCAGGGTTTCGGTTTCCTCCGCTCGAGCGATTTCAACTACCTGCCGTCGCCCGACGATGTGCTGGTTTCGCATCAGCAGATCAAGGAATACGGACTGAAAAACGGCGACGTCGTGGAGTGCGAGATTGCAGCCCCCAAGGCCGGCGACAAGTATTTCCCGATGACCAAAGCGCTGGAAATCAACGGCCGAACCCCCGAGTTCGTACGCGACCGAGTGCCGTTCGAGCATCTGACGCCGCTTTTCCCTGACGAGAAATTCAACCTCACCGGCGGCCGTACAACCAACAATCTCTCGACCCGCGTGGTGGATATGTTCTCGCCTATCGGCAAGGGACAGCGCGCGCTGATTGTCGCTCCCCCCAAGACCGGTAAGACCATCCTGCTGAAGGATATCGCGAACGCCATCGCCGAGAACCACCCTGAGGTCTACATCATGATTCTGCTGATCGACGAGCGCCCCGAGGAGGTCACCGACATGAGCCGTTCGGTCAACGCAGAGGTGATTGCCTCGACCTTCGACGAACCGGCAGACCGCCATGTGAAGATCGCCGGAATTGTGCTTGAAAAAGCAAAGAGAATGGTGGAATGTGGCCACGACGTAGTGATTCTGCTCGACTCGATTACCCGTCTGGCCCGCGCCTATAACACCGCGCAGCCCGCTTCGGGCAAGATTCTGTCGGGTGGTGTGGATGCCAACGCGCTGCAGAAACCGAAGCGCTTCTTCGGCGCCGCCCGTAACATCGAGGGTGGCGGTTCGCTGACCATCATCGCCACGGCCCTGACCGAGACATCGTCGAAGATGGACGAGGTGATTTTCGAGGAATTCAAGGGTACCGGCAACATGGAGCTTCAGCTCGACCGCAAGCTGTCAAACAAACGTATCTTCCCCGCTGTCGATATTATGGCCTCCTCGACCCGCCGCGACGACCTGCTGTTGCGCGAGGAGACCCTCAACCGTATGTGGATTCTGCGCCGCTTCCTTTCGGACCGCAACTCCATCGAAGCAATGGAATTCATCAAGGACCGCATGGAGCGCACCGCCGACAACGACGAACTCCTCCGCACCATGGGCGACTGATTTCACAAACTGTTCCCGCTCACGCAAATCGAGGCTGCTTCCCGAATCCGGGGGGCAGCCTCGATTTGTAGAAGATGGAGGAAAAAGAAAAGAGAAAAGAGAAAAGGGAAAAGAGAAAAGAGAAAAGAGGGATGGAAGGGAACTGTTCTGTTATCGCGCGTGAACGCGCGATCAGGCCAGTGGATTGTCGGGCCAGGGGTGCTTGGGGTAGCGGCGGCGGAGCTCTTTGCGGACGTCGAAGTAGGTGCCGGTCCAGAATCCCCGGAGGTCGCGGGTGATTTGCACGGGCTTGAAGCCGGGGGAGAGGAGTTCCATCACTACCGGACGGCGGCCGTCGTCGAGACAGGGGGTGTCAAAGAGGCCGAAGCAATCTTCGAGCCGGGCACTTATCACCGGGTCGGGGGTGCCGGGACGGTAGTCGATGCGGACGTTGCGGCCGCGGGGGAGGCGGAAGTGGGTCGGGGCGATCCTGTCGATTTCGGCCTGGAGTTCGTAGCCGAGAAGATAGGAGATGACGTCGCAGAGATTGATTTTGCGGAGGTCGGCGACGGTTGTGGCTTTGCCGGCAAAGAGTGGGAGCCAGTCCGGGGCGGCGGCAATGAGGGCCTCGGCGGAGAGGTCGGGGATGTTGAGCTCGGAATGCCAGGAGGCTACGGTTGCCACGCGCTGCATGGTGCGGACGACTTCGTCGTCGCTGAGATTGAACATAGAGCGGCCATCCTTCAGCGCGGCCTGGCAGATTACGGCGTTAATCTCTTCGCGGTCAACATTTTCCAGCGGCTGGGAAGCTACGGTGAGCAGTCCGAGCCGGAGGTCGCAACGGGCCACGGCGCGTCCTTCGCGGGAGTTCCAGGAGATGTTGCGCTGGGGTTTCGCGAGAACCTCGACATCCTTGCGGCTGATCGGCGAGGCGAGGAAGATCCGTGAACCCATCGAGGCTACGACAAGGAATTCCTGGGCCGAAAGGTCGTCGGCTTCGTTCAGCCTGACATTCTCGCCGGAGGGGAGGCGGTAGAGGTTGTCGGCAATACGCATGGCTACGCGCTCGGGGTATGCCGAGGCGAGCAGGCGCCCGGTCTCGAAGGGATCGAGACGGCCGTTGTCCTCGCTGCAGCGGATGATGTGGCGGTACTGGCCGGCGATTTTCGCAATCCGTTTCCAGCGGTCTGCTTCGCCGCGGCGGCGGTTGGTGCGGAGGATTGCGATGCGCGAATTGATGTCGGCGTCGGTCTCGGAGTTCAGCGGATTCTTCTCCTCGAGTAGCGCGGCGATGTCGGCGGCAAGCGCCTGAAGCTGAGGCGTCTCGGCGGAAATCAGCATGTTGGCGATGCGCGGATGGCAGGGGAGGGCCGCCATGCGGCGTCCGGCCGGGGTGAGATTTCCCTTGGCATTGAGGGCACCGAGCATCTCGAGGAGCTTGCGGGCGGAGGCGATGTGCCCGGCGGGTGCAGGGGTAATCCATGGGAGGGACGCAGGGTCGGCGCTGCCCCAGGCGGCGATGTCGAGGACCATGGCGCTGAGGTCGGCGTCGAGGATTTCGGGTGTGCGGCGCTCAGCCATACGGTGTTCGGCAGGGCGCGACCAGAGGCGGTAGCAGACGCCGGGCGCGAGACGGCCGGCACGTCCGGCGCGCTGAGTGGCCATATCCATTGAAATCCGTTCGGTGACCAGACGGTTCAGGCCGGTAGCGACATCGAATTTTTCGGTGCGGTAGAGTCCGGAGTCGACTACAGTAGTGATTCCGCCGATGGTGAGGGAGGTCTCGGCGATAGGGGTTGCGAGGACTATTTTTCGCTGCCCTTCGGGATTGAATTCTATGGCGCGGTATTGCTCGGCGGGGGAGAGCATGCCGTACAGGGGGAGGATGAGGGCGTCGGGGAGCGCCTCACGGAGGGCTTCGGCGGCGCGGGAGATTTCACCCTGACCGGGTAGAAACGCCAGGATGTTGCCCGACTGCTCGCGCCAGGCGCGGCGAACGGCGGAAACCACCGCCTGGGGGGCGTCGAACGGGTCGAAATCGTCGCCGTAGATGATTTCGACGGGGAAAATCGTCCCTTTGGCCTCGATGAGCGGAGCGTTGAGAGCGCGGCAGAGAAAGTCGGTGTCGATTGTGGCCGACATGACCACGATGCGGAGGTCGGGACGGAGAAGGTTGCGCGCCTCGAGGGTCAACGCGAGGGTAAGGTCGGCGGTGAGGCTGCGTTCGTGGAATTCGTCGAAAATTACAACGCCGACCCCTTCGAGGGCCGGGTCGTCGACAAGCATCCGCTCCATAATACCCTCGGTGACGACCTCGATGCGGGTCTGGGGGGAGACTTTCTGCTCGAAGCGCATACGGTAGCCGACGGTCTGGCCGACCTGCTGGCCGAGGAGCCGGGCCATACGCATGGCAATCTGGCGGGCGGCGGCGCGGCGGGGTTCAAGCATGATGAGCCGCTGCTCCGGAGCTATCTCCTGAAGGATGGTGAGCGGGAGCAGGGTGGACTTGCCGGAGC
>CABUTS010000042.1 GCA_902494515.1 uncultured Muribaculaceae bacterium
GCGGCGTAGCTGTTGCGTTGCCGGCGGGCTTCGGGGGAATCGGCCGGGACAATCCGGGCCGGGGCGTCCCATCCGCGGAGCTTGACGTCGAAGACCCGCACGCAGTCGGCGGGGAGATGGAGCAGTATGCTCCCCGAGGTGGTGGTGGCGAGCACCGCGTCGGCGCTGCAGTCGTTGACCACAAGGGCCTCGCGGGGAGCCGAAAGCAGTAGGTTTTCGTACCACAGGCGGCACTCCGTGCGCGCCAGGGAGCGCAGGTCGGCGCCGTCGCTGCGCTCTATGCGGCAATCCTCGCGCAAGGGCTCGAAGCCCTTGCGGAGGAGCCACAGGTCAATCATTTGATTTTCAGAAAGAACCATGGCGGGGAACGGAATCAGGCGTTGGAGGAATCAGTGGCGGCCTTGCGGACGATGCGCATGTGGCACTGGGGATAGCGGAGCACCAGGCAGGAGGCCTCGGTGATGACGATGGCGTCGACGTTGCGCACACCCGACTGGCGGAGGTTCAGACGCTCGGTGCGGAAGGGGATGTGGCAGTACTTGGTGATGTACTCGGGGTCGATGACCATGCCGCCGTCGGGCATGCCGCATTGGTCGAAGACCTCGCTCAGGAGCACGTAGAGGGTGCCGAACTTCGAGTGGATTTCGGTGAAATCCAGGCCCCAGCGGGTCGAGGACTGCTCGGCGGTGAGGATGCGCGAGTGGTCGATTTTGTGGAGGCGCTCAATCAGGCCGGTGCCGCCGATGAGAATCTTGCGCGAGGAGCCGGCATTGTTGGTGAAGGCGCGCTTGCAGAGGTCCACGAGGTCGTTTTCGGTCTTGAAATCGGTGTACTCGAAAGTGTTGGGGGTCTGGTTCCAGATGCCGCCGGTCAGGAGGATATCCTCCCCCTTGACGGGATCGGTGACAGTGGCCTTGGTGCCGAAGAGGAAGCTCTTCTCCATACCCATGCGCATGTCGATGATAGCGGCTTCCTCCTGGTCGGAGAAGCTCCAGCCGACCTCCTTGTTGGCGATTTTCATGAAGGTGGACTGCTCCACCTGGGCCTTGAAAATCTGGCAGAAGTTGGTCTCCTTCTTGGGGAGGGCCTCATACTGCGGGGTCATCACATCGAGCTCGGCGGCGGCGCGGCCCATGCGTACGAGCTGGGTGCCGGCGGGGATTTCGGGGAGGACGCCGCCGTTGTTGACGGCTGCGACCTTGATGGAGGTTTCGCCGCGGCTGACGACGTAGAGCACCAGGGAGCCCCCTTCAGAGGCCTGCACCGAGGGCACGAGCAGGGTTGCCGTGGGGTCGAAGATGCGGGGATTCTCGACCGTTAGGTCGGCGACCGAGGCGGTTTCGGTGCGGCCGGGGGAGTAGGCCGTGGAGACCTTGCCTTGGAAAGGACGGGTGTCGACGGAGTAGTAGTCCACCTTCATCGATCCGCTGAGACGGGCGCCGCCGTAGCGCGAAATCTGGTCGAGAGGGGTCGACATGGGACGGATCTTAACGATTCGGTCGTCGATTTCGTTGCGGAGCAGACCCGGGGAGGCTACCTCCGAGAGGGCGGTGGTCAGAGGCTCGCCGACGGCGTGTTCCCCCTTGCCGGAGACCCCTCCGACGAGGGCGAAGGCCATGATGGCGGCGCCGGTGTCGGGCTCCCCGCCGACGAGGAGGGGGAGGAGAGCTGCGGTGGCGGCAGCCATCAGCAGGAGGTTCATCTTGTCGGTTTTCTTGAAGAAGCCCTTCACGACGTTGAAGGCGGCGACTACTGCGTTGATTACCAGGGCGATTGCGTGGCCGGTGCGGGTGATGATTTCGGCCAGATTGGAAGTCTGTTTTTCCATAGTGAATTGAGTGAAATTAAAGGGGTTAGTTATTTGTTGTTTTTTACCGGTTTCAGATGGAGATGTGAGGGGGTGATTACCTGTCCCAGATGGAAATGTGAGGGGTGTTCAGAATCATCGGGGCGGATTCGGACTCGGCGGAGCTGGTTGCGGGCTCGGCGGGGCGCTCGAGGGTGGAGGGTTCGCGCATGAGGCGTTCGATGGCTTCGTTGCGGCCGCGGAGGTAGCCGCGGAGTTCAGCCTCGGCAATGAGGGTGGCCTGATCGGGAGCGGCGGGAACTTCGGCCTTGGGCTCGGGAGCCGGGGCCTGGACTTCGGGCGACGAAGGCTTCGATTTGGATTCCGCGGGCTTGGATTCAGGAGCCTTTGCGGTCTTGGATTCGGGGGCCTTTGCAACCTTGGATTCGGAAGTCTTTTCGGCCTCGGATTCCGGAGCCTTTGCGGGTGTGGCGGGGAGCGGTTTTTCCATAGAAATTAAAAATTAAAGATAAATAAAAAGGGTTGTTTATAAATCGGATTGACATTCCCTGAGAAATGCAATGCGCTGTTATCTTTCGACGTTGCAAAGTTACGGACTGAAACCGCCGCGCCGTATGCGAATTTGTTACATGGTTTTGCGATCGTCCGACAAATCGCTGAAACTCAATTGTATAGAAAATGTAAATACCTTAACCCCCCGCCGGAAGCCTTCGGAACGACCTGAGAAAAATTTAACATTTGAATCATTGAAAATTTTGCCAAAAAATTTTGTTTTAAACAAAATAGGTTGTATCTTTGCAGGTGTTAGGACATTGTATTTATTTAATCTGAAGCCAACTCCTTTCCTTTTTCTGGAAACCGCCAATTTCCCCTACACCCCCGGCGTCCGTTCAGCCGAAAACCGCCATCCGGCCGCCAATTGTCCATGGAACAGCGAGTCTCGCAGCCGAAATTCTAAGATGTCTTTTAGGCGTGGGCGAAACGTATGTATCAATCATTGGACCGGGCGCTTGGCGGTGCCTCAGAAAGGATTGAACCCGTTTCATCCGCGCCTTTTTGTGTATGAACGGCTTCTGATACCATGCCATGAAAAATTCTCTTTCCCTGAAACACAAGAGCATAATCTTATAACATATTTCATCCCTCTCCAGAAACATCTCCATTCTCTCTCCCCAAAAAACTAAGTAAAACAACAACGGGTAACACAGAGGACACAAAATATCCATTGCTTATTTACACATAATTGACTGGTAATATTACTACGTATGCTGGGCAAGGAAAGTCGTGAGATTTCCCTTGCCTCTTATAAAGGCGCAACCGGTTCCCCCCGGAAGCGCCTTTTCTGAATCCTTGCTCCGCCCCGAAGCATCTAAAAAATGTATTGCGGGATATAATAATTTGTAAGCCGGATGCGTTAAATCCTTGGAAGTGGCAGCAATGCCGCCTCTTCTGTTATGCTCCCAATAGTGGCATCTCCAATCGCGATTATCTTGTAAAATGAAGAAACTCAACCATTTGCTGCTCCTTGCAGTCCTCCTCCTGGCCTGCTCGTGCAACTCTGCCAAACCAACCCTTTCAATGTTCAACGACTTCGAGGAGGCCGGTTCCGGCACCGTAGATCTGGCTGATTATGAGCTGAAAATACGCCCTCAGGATGAGTTGGTTATCACGGTGAATTCCACCGATGCCTACGCTTCGGCGCCCTATAACCTCCCGTTCGCCAACCCGGCGATGGCCGACGGCCTCACCTCCACCACTTCCCCCCGCCAGCAGACGTATATCGTTGACGCCAAGGGGGATATAACATTCCCCATTCTGGGCAAACTCCATGTGGCAGGCCTCACTACCACCCAGCTCACCGAAATGCTGACCGCGCGCATCGCCGAGGATGTCAAGGACCCCGTGGTGAATGTGACGCTTGTGAATTTCACTGTCAACGTTGTCGGCGAGGTTGCCAAACCCGCCAGAATTCCCGTCAGCAATCAGCGCTTTACGATTCTCGACGCCCTCGCCTCCGCCGGCCACATGACCGAGTACGGCGACCGCTCGAACGTGCTGGTTATCCGCGAGAACAACGGCAAAGCCGAATACCATAAGATTGACCTCACCAAATCCGACGTCACCTCCTCCCCCTACTACTATCTCCAACAGAACGACGTTGTGATGGTGCAGCCCACCTCGGTCCGCGAATCCAATGCCCGCTACGACACCAACAACTCCTACAAGATGCAGGTTGTATCGGCCATCGTCAGCGGTGCCTCGGTTATCGCCTCTCTGATTATCGCCTTGACTGTGAAGTAAATACAGTCAGCGCGCCTCATCCCCACACACATAACACGCTACCACCCCCTACATAATATATGAGTACAAAACGGGATAACAAAGATATGATCGACGTAGCCGGAATGTTTCGCATCGCCCTGTCGAAATGGTACGTCTTCGCCATCAGTGTATTCTGCTGCTGCACCCTTGCTTTCCTCTACAGCCGCGTTCATCAGCGCGACTTCGAGGTGAAAGCCAACATCGTGATCACTCAGGAAGACCCCTCGGGCCTGAGCCCGATGAGTGCTGTGTTCGGCTCCAGTGCTCTGGTCGACGATGAAGTTTACGCAGTGTCGTCGCACACCGTGCTGTGCAAGGTCGCCAAGGCTCTGAATCTCAATCAGATGCAGACCGTCCACACCGGTTTCCTCAGGAATGTCAATGTCTATCCCGAAGAACCGGTGACCCTCCGCTGCCTCGAGTCGATTCCCGACACGCTCACCACAGGCCTCTCATTCAAATACAAGGTCGGTGAGAACGGTCTGGCCGACATCACCGTCAAGGCTAAGCGCGATAAGGTCGCTGACCTCGAGGGGGTCAAGCTCCCCGCCACCATCAAAACACCCTACGGTGTGTTCGTGCTCGAACCCACCAAGTATTTCCCCAAGGGTGAGGAACTCAAGGGACATATCTCCTTTACAGGCTATGACGACGCCGCTGAGGCTCTGGCCAAAAGCATCGTCATCGACATCGCCAGCCGTAAATCCAACGTCATCGAGATGTCGATGACAAGCCCCAACACCACCTACGCCAAGGCGGTGCTCAACAGTATCATCGAACAATACAATCTCCGCGGCCTCGAAATCAAGAATCAGTCCAACCTCAAGACCCTCGATTTCATCAACGGCCGTCTGGAGCTCCTGAGCCGCGACCTGCTCTCCTCGGAGTCCACAATCGAGGATTTCAAGAAGGATAACGGAATTGTCGACATTTACTCCGAAGTCACCTACCAGATGACCAAGCGCGGTCAGCTCGAGACTCAGATTATCACTCTCGAGACCCAGCTGCAGATTATCGACATGATCCGCGACTTCATCAGCAATCCCAAGAACCAGTACGAGCTGATTCCCGTAACCCTCGTCGGTTCCGGCTCCGAAAGCACCACCTCCTCCCATGCTCTTGAAGCCTACAACGAACTGCTGCTCAAGCGTATAACCCTCATGCAGGAGGCCCACGGCAGCAACGCCGCCCTCCGCACCATCAACGGGCAGATCGAATCCCTCCGCAACAACATCCTCGAGACCATAAAGCAGAACGAGCAGTCGATTTCGGCTCAGCTCCGCCAGATGCGCGACCAGATGGGTTCCACCGCCAGTCGTCTGGGCGAAATCCCGACTCAGGAGCGCGAGTTCCGCGACATCAAGCGTCAGCAGGCAATCAAGGAGCAGCTCTACCTCTTCCTGCTCAAGCAGCGCGAGGAAACATCCATCCTTCTGGCCAACACCAAGGACAAGGGTGAGATTATCGACCAGGCTTACGCCGTCAACACCCCCCTGGGTCTCGGAACATTAAGCCTGCTTATAGTCGGCGGCTTCATCGGCCTGATTCTGGGCTTCGTATACCTGCAGCTCAGCCGTCTCCTCCGCACTAAGTTCGAGAGCCGCGAGGAACTCGAGCAGCTCACCGACGTTCCGGTGCTCGGCGAGATGTGCAACGACCACTCGGGCGAGGCTCTGGTTGTCCGCCCCGGCAAATACACCTCGGCTGTGGAGCTTTTCGGCCTGCTCCGCACCAACCTGCAGTTCATTCTCAACGGCAGGGACGACAAGGTGGTGCTGGTGACCTCCACCATCGCCGGCGAAGGAAAATCCTTCGTCTCGGTGAATCTCGCCGCCTCGCTGGCGATGCTGAAGAAGCGCGTCGTGCTCATCGGTCTGGATATCCGCAACCCGAAACTCTCGGAGTATCTCGGCCTTTCCGACGACCACCGCGGCGCCACCGAATTCTTCGCCAATGAGAGTGTTAAGGTCGACGACATCATCCGCGTGAACCCGCTCGGCAACGGCATGGATATCATCACCGCCGGCCCGATTCCCCCGAACCCCGCTGAACTGCTGGCCGGTCAGCGCCTCGACGAACTCTTTGCCGTTCTGCGCCAGCTCTATGACTTCATCATTGTCGACTCCGCCCCCGTCGGCATGGTCAGCGACACCTTCGTTCTGGCCCGCGTGGCCGACGCTACGGTCTACGTTACCCGCCTGAACTACAGCACCACCCGCGAGGTCCGCTTCTTCAACGAAGTCTACGCCAACAAGCGTCTGCCCAAGATGTCGCTTGTGGCCAACGGCAGCCACGCCAAGAAGGGCTACGGCTATGGTTACGGCCGCGAAAACTCCAAATAAGGTTAACTCCGCCGACTGTGGCGCCGGGGCGTGGCTCCGGCGCTTTGTCCCGGTGATGCTGATCTGCCAATGATTGACCGTTTTAATCTATATAAGTGGATTTTCCTCATCGTCTTCTGGGTTGAGGCCTGCTTCGGCTTTGTCACTCAGGAGCTGCTCCCCCCGCTGGAAGGGATAGGCTCGTTGCTGTTCCTGCTGTGCGACGCCCTCATCCTCGGGGTCGGCTGTCTGACAATCCGCAAGAAGGGCGACCTGGCCGTGGTGGCCACCCTGGTGGTCCTGAGCTGGGTTTCGACTGTGATGGTCAATCATCTGGGGTTGGTGGTTTACGTCAACGGCTTACGCAGTTATTTCGGTCTGCTGTTTGCTTTCCCGCTGCTCCGCTGGTTTTTCAGACACGAACGTGCGGAGGAATTCCGCGCTACAATGCTCAGGACCCTGAAATGGTGGCTCTGGCTTCAGGCGTTCTGCATCACATGGCAGTTTATACGCCATGGCGCCAACGACTGGGGCGGCGGCTCAATGGGGTTGGGTGCTTCGGGCATCACGTCGATGCTGATTTACCTCGTCTCCTACGCCCTGATCGTGCGTGAGTGGGACAAAAGCAATTTCTTCGGCTCGCTCCGCCGCAACTGGGTGCTGGTGTTCCTGCTCTATCCGACGTTTCTCAATGAAACCAAGGTCAGCTTCCTGATGTTTGCCCTCTACTTCATCCTGCTTGTGAAGTACGACCGCAAATTCGTTGCCCGGCTCATCTATATCATTCCCATGACTGTCGCAGCGGTCACAGGATTGGTTTATGCTTACTTCGCCGCCACGAAACAGGATCCGGAGGAGGTGCTCTCCGAGGCGTTCTTCGAGGATTACCTTTATGGTCTGGATATAGAAGAGCTTATAAAGGTCGGACAGATGGTGCAGGATGGCCTGATTGAAGTCTCGGAGACTCAGTATTGGTCGGTCGACATCCCCCGTTTCGCCAAGCTCGGTCTGGCCCCTTCGATTGTGGACGATACCGCGGGCGGCGACCTTCTGGGCGCGGGAATCGGACAGTTCAAGGGGGGTACGTCGATGGACAATACTGCCTTTGCCAAGGAATATGAGTGGCTTCTGATCGGCTCCCGTCCATGGCTTTTCTTCATGTTCATCGAGCTGGGGTATCTCGGAATCCTCTGGTGGATCTGCACCGCCCTATATCAGTTCGGAATCCGGCGGCCGCGCCATCTCTACGCGCGGCGAATGACGATTTTTATGTTCTGTTCATTGCTGATTATCTGTGTTTACAATGATTCTTTGCGCGACCTTTTCTTCATGCTGATGCTTGCCCTGCTGATGATGCTGTTCATTTACCCCGACAAAGAGGAGCAGGAGGCCTTCGAGGAATTTGAACGCGAGCGCCACAAAGACCTGGTTCTGCTGCGTGCCGAGGGTTCAAACGGCTGATAATTAGAGACCTGAGTCCCGCTCACCCGCCATTAAGCCATTCATCCATCCCATTATAATTTTATGCGAAGATTTTACCTTCTGATTGTGGCTGTCGCCGCCGGGCTTCCGGCTTTTGCCACGGCTCTTCCGGCGTCGTTCCCCATCGCTTCCGCCGATGAGTTCGCCGGCTATTCCACCATCGACGGCAACGCCGACGGCAAAACCTGGAAGTATGAAAACGGCGCCTGCTACGAGGGCACCGGCACCTCCGGTGCTGCCGACGATTACCTGGTTCTGGGTTCAGTAACTTTCGGTGGCTCAGGGAATTACGCTCTCTCCCTCCAGTCTCAGAAAATGTTTATGTCCGAGACCTTCGAGGTCTGCCTGTCACCTACAGGGACAGCTGCCGACGCTGTTTCGGTCGCTGCCTTCGACGACGTTCCGAACTTCTCCTACGGCATACTTACCGCTGAATTTTCAGCCACTCCGGGCGACTACTATGTGATGATTCACGCCACTACCCCGCAGCCCGGTATCTCGTTGTATGTCAAGGATATCCAGCTGTCTGAAATCGCCGGCGGAGAGGGGTTCACAGTCCCCTTCGCAATGGTTCCCGAGGCCGGTGAGGTCCGCCATTTCACTGTCACCGATGCCAACAAGGACTCCAAAACCTGGTTCTACGATACCTCCAACCAGGGCATGGCCTATGAATACCACCGCGACAATGCCGCCGACGATTATCTCCTGCTCCCCGAGGTGGAGTTCCCCGCCGCCGGGAACTATATCCTGAAGGTCGACGCCCGCACCTGGGGCGCAACCAACACCGAGGCTTTCGAAATCCGTTTCGGCCAGGGCGACGATGCCGCGCTGCTCCCCGTGGTTTTCACCGACCTCTGCGTCACCTCCGCGGAATACACCCGCTCGGTGGTTGTAAACGTCGCTGAACCTGGCAATTACCGCATGGCCCTCCACTGCATCTCCGCTGCCAACTCCGGCAAGCTCCTGACCCGTAACTTCGCCATCGAAGCCACCGACCAGCCGGTCGCCGCTGAACTTCCCGTGGAGTTCACCGGCAGCCGGACGCTTTCCGCAGCTGCGACTTTCCTCCCCGGCTTCATCCTGCCGGAGAACGCCGCGCTGAAGGTGGAGGTTGACTACACCGGCGGTCCGGTTTCCGTTGGTATCGCCAATTCTCCTGCCGAAGCCGCTGTCAGTCAGCTGTTTGTCCTCCCCGCCGGCCAGGCTTCCAGTTGCTCTGCCGTCAACCTTTCGCAGGGTGGAATCCGCTATATCAGTCTCTCGGGCGAAGGCACCGTCAGCCGTGTCGCCCTCTCGATTGCCGAGGGAACCGAGACCTACCCGCTCCCGTTCGCCATGCAGCCCACTGCCGAGGAGTTCAACCAGTTCATCGTCCTCAACTCCAACAACGACACCGGTCTGTGGAGCTACTACGAGGATTTCGGTGCCTGCCGCTATAATTTCTCAATATACAACGATGCCGACGACTGGCTGATTCTCCCCGCCGTTGATGTTCCCGCCACCGACAATATGATTGCCATGTCGATGAATGTCAGGGCAATGGGTATCGACAAGCCTGAAACTTTCGAGGTATGGGAGGGCTCAGAAGCTGACCCCGCCTCGATGCGCAGGATCTACAGCTCTCCCGAAATCTACGGCGAGACTTTTGAGCCGCTCTCCTTCACTTTTGCTCCGACTCACAGCGGCGCCACCTTCCTCGCTGTCAGGGCTACTTCGCAGAAGAACGCTTTCCATCTCTTCCTCCGCGACTTTGAGGTGAAGGTCGATGCCCGTTCGACCGCCATCCCCGGTCTGGTCACCGAGCTCACCGCCCAGGGTGCTCCCCTCGGCAGTACCGCCGCCGTGGTTTCCTTCGCGATGCCGCTGACTACCGCAGCCGGAGAACAACTCGCTGCCGATGAGGTTCTTACCGCCACTGTCTCCTCTGTCATCGCCTCCGTTACCGTCATCGGAGCTCCCGGCGAGACCTGCACCGCCACCGTTGAGAACGGCCAGGGTAGGGGTGAGATTTCCGTCGCTGTCAGCAATGCTGCCGGCGAGGGGAACAAGGCCACCGTAGGCGTTTACACCGGTCAGGATGCCCCTTCTGCGCCCGAAAACATCGCTGTCAGCTGCTCCGAGGACAACCGTTCGATGACCATCACCTGGACGCAGCCCACCTTCGGCGCCAACGGCGGTTACGCCGATCCGGCTCAGATGACTTTCGTCATCCGCCACGCAACCGGTTCCGGCTCCTACTCCAAGGTCGCTGAAATCCCCGGCACCGAGCCTCTCGAATTCACCTACACGCTCTCCGGCTCCGCGCCGCTCGATATGCACTATCTGTCGGTCAACGTCGTGAATATCGCCGGCGAATACACAGCAACTTCCGGCAAGGGTCTCGTGCTCGGCAAACCCTACACCGTCCCCTCGGTCGAGGAGTTCGAGGGTGGCGAGATGAACCTCAAGCCCCTCTCGATGGCGCGGCCGGATGACAGCTACACCCTCGACTGGTACTTCGACGACCCCGCGCTCGCTCTCCCCGAGGCCAAAAACGCCTCCGGAAAGGCTCTGATGGCCTTCACTGAGGAGGCCGGCGCTGCCCGCGGATGCGTTCATCTGCCGAAGTTCGACACCCGCAGCGCCGACGGCGCCCGTCTGGTGCTCCGCGTCTACAATTTCCCCCACTTCGCTCCGACCCGGATTTCCGCCGAAACCGTCAGCGGCTCAGTTGAAATAGGCGAAATCCAGCCTGCCGCTCAGGCCGGATGGCAGACTTATTCCTTCCCTCTCCCCGAGGAGCTGATGAACCTCCAGTGGATCGAGCCGGTTGTTGACTTCGGTTTCACCGGCGAGTATGACGACGAGATATGGATGCTCGACTCCTATGGCGTCGAGAACTATTTCGACCGGGAACTGATTCTCCGCGAAGCTACGGTTCACGCCACGATGGAGGCCCAGCAGCCCTGCACATGGCGCTTCCTCGCCGCCAACTATGGTCGTGAGGCAATGGAGGTCAGCACCCCCGAGCTCAACTTCACCACCGTGAACGGCGATGTCGTTTCCTTCCCCGAGAACTCCGGCCCCGCCGCTGTGCTGTCACTGCAGTCCGGCCAGTCCGTAATTCTCAGCTACGACGTCCTCCTCGACGCTTCGATGGAGGGTGACCTCTTATACGACATCGTGCTGCTCGCCGACGGCGACGGTAATCTCGACAACAATTTCGTCGCCGGCCAGACCCGGGTCAAGGTCCAGCAGGAATATGTTGTCCGCGACCTCCAGGCCGTGCGCCCCGACATCGATTCACCCGAGGTGACCCTCACCTGGTCCGCGCCCGAGGCTGACGGCGGTCTCCTCGACTGCGAAAACCTCGAGCCGTGGGACTACTCCGCGAAGCTCGGCCTGTTCACCAACGTCGACCGCGACGCCGAGCCGACAATCGGTTACTCCATCGCCACCTTCCCCGGCATGAACGCCGTCAAGGGCTGGCAGGTATGGGATTACCCCGCAGCATCGGAACTCGGTTTCGACTATTCTTTTGCCGGATATATGGCCTCCGACCGTTCGCTGATTGTCTTCTCCCCCTACGACTACACCAAGGCTGCCGACGACTGGCTGATCTCCCCCGAGGTTGTCGGCGGAACCTCCGTCAGCTTCTTCGCCCGTCCGCTCAGCTATGCCTACGGCCGCGAGAAAATTGAGCTGCTCGCCTCCACGACCGGCACCGCTCCCGAGGACTTCACCCCCGTCTCAACCTTCCTGACCAAGGAGGACGAAGCCTCCAAGACCCCCTACTGGGAGGATGTGACCTTCACCCTCCCCGCCGATACCCGCTACTTCGCAATCCGCTATGCCAGCACCGACATCTTCGGCCTCCAGCTCGACGACCTCAGCTACACCCCGGCCCAGGCCGACGCCTCGGCCCTGACCTACACCATCTTCCGCAACGGTGAAGCCATCGCCTCCGGCCTCAGCGCCACCACCTTCACCGACAACTGCCCCGACGACGCCGAATACTACGTCGCCGCCGAGAAGCGCTACGACGGCCTCCATCCCCTCTCCAACCGCGCCGCCGTCACCCGCTACTCCTCCATCCCCGGTGTTGACTCCTCCGCCATCCCGACCCTGATTGGCGTCTACAACCTCCAGGGCATCCGCGTCGCGGACACCCCCCTCAGCACCCCCCATCGCCTCAGCCGCGCCTCGGATTTCGGCCTCACCCCCGGCCTCTACCTCCTCCGCTACTCCGACGGTACCTCCCGCAAAGCCCTCCTGCAGTAACCGCAGGGCTTCCCATACGATAACTGCGGCCGCAAAGTCCCATCCCGGACTCTGCGGCCGCAGTTTTGAAAATGAGGAGAGGAAAATAAAAAATGCGTTTGCTGCGTAATTTACAACAAAATTTTGTAACTTTTCCATTGTATTGCGAAAACAGAAATATCTTGAATACACTCTACGATACAGAACAAAAATTCAAGCAACTTTTCGACGCCTACTACGGGCGCCTGATTGTCCATGCCCTTCGGTTTGTCGACACTCAGGCAGAGGCGGAGGATGTGGTCGGCGATGTGTTTTATGAACTCTGGAAGAAAATCGACACTGTCGATCTGGATTCCGGCATGGTCGCCTATCTCTACCGCGCGGTTACCACCCGTGCGCTCAACGTGCTGCGTCACAAGAACGTTGCCGCAGTGAGAATCGAGATGCTTGAGGTCATTGGCGAGCGGCGCCTGGATTTCATAGCCGAGGACGACACGGAGCGCGACGTCGAGAGCGAGGAGATTGCGCGGAATATCCGTGATGCTGTCAATGAGCTGTCCGAGCGTTGCCGGCAGATTTTTATCCTTAGCTACGTCAATGGCCTGAAAAACAAGGAGATTGCCGATGCAATGAATATTTCGGTGCGTACCGTGGAGGCTCAGATTTACAAAGCTCTCAGGTTTATGCGCGAAAAGCTGAAATATCTGCTGACATTTTTCGCCTTCCTGGCTGAGTTTTTCAACGGATAAGTGAAATTTTTTAAATTTGGAGTAAGTGATTTTTCGCGATGAGGTGTTAAACTAAAATGTAATGGACCAACAGATGACAAATATTCCTGAGGAACTGATTGCAAAATTCATTGCCGGAAGCTGCAGCGACGAGGAGCTGCAGCAGCTGAAGCTGTGGATGGATCAGTCCGACGAGAATGCCCGATATATATTTGAGCTGGAGAAGACTTCGGCGCTTTCCGAAGGTCTCCGCAAGGCTGACACCGCCGCCCGCGACCGCGTGTGGGGCGCCGTCAGCCGCCGCATTGACGCCGACAAAATGTATCAGGCCCGCACCCGGCGCCTGCGTATATACCGCCGCATCGCCGCTGCCGCTGTATTTATAGGTGTGATTGTCTGCGCCGCAGTCTTCCTGACAGCACCGAAGGTGCAGATGGTCACCGTAACTGCCGAGGCCGAAAGTATGTTCGTCACCCTCCCCGACAGCTCACGCGTATGGCTCAACAAGCACGCCTCCATCACCTATCCCGAAACCTTTGCCGACAACTGCCGCGAAGTCTCCGTCACCGGCGAAGCATACTTCGAAGTCACCCGCGACCCCGCCCGCCCCTTCACCGCCGAAGGCAAATGGCTGAACGTCACCGTCCTCGGCACCCGTTTCAATTTCCACAGCTCCTCCTCCGCAACCGCTGAAGCCTCCGTCAGCCTCCTCGAAGGTAAAGTCGAAGTGACTCCGGGACGCGACGGCGACGGTGTGGTCCTCGTCCCCGGCCAGAAGGCAACCTTCGATCCCGCCACCGGGCAGCTATCGGTCGTCAACACCAATACCACGCTCGACGCCGTATGGCATGACCGCATGATTCACTTCAAAGGCTCCAACATCCGCCAGATTGCCGTCGACCTCGAGAAACTCTACGGCGTACACATCTCGCTGCGTCCCTCGGTCGACACCTCGCGCACCTACTCCGGCGAAACCTTCTACTACGATTCCCTCGACTCCACGCTCAACGCTCTCTGCACCACCCTCCCCCTCCGCTATACCCGTCAGGGTTCCAACATTATACTCTCCTCCAAATAACCCCCCATGCCTCTCAGGATAATAGCTGCAATCCTGCTGCTCGTCTGCTCTTTCTCCTCCATCTCCGGCGCGAGCGCCCTCTCCCTGAATGAATCCCGGGAGCTGCTGGACCGCGGGAAAAGCTATTTCTTCACCGACCCGATGCGCCCCGACAGCGCCGCCATCTGCTTCCGGCAGGTGGCCGACTCCTATTCACCCGAAATGTCGCGCGAGCAAAAGGAAATCTGCGGCACCGCCGCCAACAACCTCGGTTATACATGCTACCAGTATCTGCGCGATTACAAGGCTGCGTATCAGGCGCTTACCCTTGCTCGTGATATTTGCGACGACACCGGCCGGGCCCTCACCTCGGCCAATGTCTGTATGAATTTCGGCAACCTGTACGCCATTTTCGCCGAGCAGTCCGATGCTCCCGAGTTCGAGCATGAGGCGTTCGAGATGTATCGCCGGGCTTTCAATATCGCCTGAGACAACTGCTTCTGGGAAATTGCCATGCTGTCGTTCTGCAACCTCACCGACATGGGCCAGCTCCTCAACCATACCGACATCTATCGGGAATTTCTCCAGCGCCTCAGCGAACTCGACATCCCCCGGGACACTCCGCTGCGTGATTACACCCTCCTGCGGGCCGGAGCTGTCGAGGCATATCTCAACGGCAACCTCGATTCGGCCACCGCGCTGCTTCTGCGGTCGTTCGACGCCATAGACAGCAAGGTGGACTCCGCGGCAATAGCGGCCCAGACCCTCAACCTCACCGCCGCGCTCTATCTCAAGCGCAACATGCCGGACTCGGCGCTTTACTGCGTTAACCGACTGCTGCGTGCGCCCGTCGGGCCTGACATCAAGGTCAACTCCTACAAGCTGTTACGCGAAATCTACGCTCAGAAAGGGGATTCCGTGAGTTCACGCCAGATCTACGCCCGGATGCTCATGACCCGGGATTCAATGCTGAACCTCTATCATCTCAACTCCATCAACAATCTGAAATTCATCAACGACCTCGCCGCCGAGCGCCATCTTGCTGCCGAACAACTGGCAGACACCGAGCGTAAACATAAGGCACTCGACACGACTCTCCTTATTGTCGCGATACTTCTGGTTGCTATGATTCCGGTACTGGTGGTTGTGGTGCGCCGGCACCGCAGGTTGCGGAAACGTTACCTCGAATTATACCGCCGGACTCAGCTTGTCCTCCACGCCGAGGAGGAAAACCGCCGCCGGCGCGAAACCGAAATGCGCGCTTTAATGTTGCCATCGCCCCCGGTTGTTTCGGCGCCTCTCCTGCCCGAAGCAAACATCCCTGACTCCGAGGCAGCCGGGCCATCCTCCGGAAGCGCGCCGCAAACAGCCGGAAGCCCGGCATACATCGCGCCGAAGTTTGCTATCTCTCAGAAAACCAGGATTTTGGCCATTATGGACGAAACCGAAGAGGTATATTCTCCGGAGTTTTCGCTCGAACGCCTCGCCGAGCTGGTTGAAATCTCACCCCGCGCCCTGTCGTCGGTGCTTAACAACCACCTCGGCACCACATTCCGCGACCTCCTCAACCAGTATCGTGTGCGCCGCGCCTGCCGACTCCTGTCGGACATCGAAAACTATGGTTACCTGACAATCGAAGCCATCGCCAATAACGTCGGCTACAAGTCGCGCACCTCGCTGACCACCGCCTTCAAAAAAGAAATCGGCATGGCCCCCTCGGAATACCAGCGCATTGCCCGCCGTTCCTCCTCCCATCCCACCGCTTAATCCGCCCCCCATCCCACCGCTTATCCCCCCAGCGCCCCCTGTCCTGTGGCGCCCGTTTTCGGGCGCTCCCTTGCCTTTGCCCCCGCTTAATCCCCCGCGGTCTAATTTCTAATTGCTAATTCCTAATTCCCAATTCCTAATTACTAATTGATTTTCACCTCGTTAGCCATCGGTTGACGGGGCATTTTTTTGTTCGTTCAAATACTTGTTTTTGAACCAAAGCTACCCTGAAATTCTTGGTGCAGGCCCCTCGTTGTTACTATTTTTGCATCCGAATTCGATTTAAAATTCATATGGTCCTTTGCTGCCATCTCTTAAAATTTCAGGCAGCGCAAATGTTTCCAAAGCTGCAATTCTAAAGGTAAAAAGATTGTTTCAGGTATTAAAATTTTATTAACACGGTAACAACGCAAATTATAACCATGAAAGTAAGAAATCTACTTCTGACCGGTTTCATCTCCGTCGGAGCTGCGGTTCCGGGTTTTGCCCAGGAAGCCACCCCGACAAACGTGCTGCTCAACAAAGCGGTAATCGAAGTAGCCGGCAATCCGGCAGCTGACAGTGAAGGCCCCGACAAACTCATCGATGGCGATTACACAACCAAGTACTGCATCATCCAGTCCACCCCCTTTGTTGTAATCGATGCACAAGGGTACTACAATTTCAGCAGCTTCAAATTCTACGACTGCAAGACCAACGAAGATGCCGAAAACGCAAGTGCTTACAAAATCGAGCTGTCGATGGACGGCCAGAACTGGCAGACCGCAGCCGAAGCCTCCAATGTGGCCGACGTTGACCTCAAGGAGGTTCCCCTTGCCTCCCCGATGAAAGCTCGTTATGTGCGTTTCTCACCCACCTACAACGAATGTGCCCGTATGTGGGAGCTTGAAGGCTATGGAGTTGATGTGACAACCCTCAGCGCCAGTCTCGAAACCGAAGCTCTCGAACTCAACGAGGGTGAGAACGGCGAACTGAAAGTATCGTTCTCGGTCAAGGGTGACAAGGCTGCTGATTTCGCCTGCACAGCAACAACCGACAAACCTAATGTAACGCTTGGCACCCCTGTCGAGGCCGACGGTGTATTCACTATCCCGGTAGCCGCTGTCAGCAAGGGGACTGCAACAGTTCACATTACCGTGGTAAACGACGGTGAGGTCGTTGCTTTTGATGTGACCGTGAAAGTTACATCGACCACACCTGTATCCACCGAAGATGCTGTTACAGTGACTTCGTGGACAGACGACCTTATTGCCGAGACACGTGACTTGAGTTCGATGGATGGCATTTCTTCCGGCTGGTACGGAGATGTATACGGTTTCTATACCACTGGGGTGGAAGCCGAAGGAGCGCTTTGCGATGAGGAAGGTATTGTTGAAGTTCCCGCATCCGGCAATGTCTACAAGCTGCCTGTCGCTGCGAAGAACGCTGTGGCACTCGAAAGATATTCCGATCCCGTATCGCTTACTATCGACGGAGAGCTTGCCACCAGTCAGGTGAATCTCCTTGTTTTCGCCGATACTTACGACGAAATAGATGTTGCGGCCTATATCGTTTACGATGACAACAGCGAGAGCGACGTCGTGAAAAAGGCTATCGGCGGATGGGAGTATGAAACTCTTTCAGGTGATGAAGCAATCAGCGGACTTGGTATCGTCGAGGGCAACTCTTACGACAACTCCTTCAGCATTTCAGCCAAGAACTATCGTGTTTATGAAATGGAAGTTCCCGCTGATCAATATAAGAACATAAAGGCAATTACTCTTAATGTTGAAGGTGGTTCTTACGGCGATGCCGCTTATGTTATCGGCGTGAATGCGCACAATGAAACCGGTGTCCTTGTAAAGCATCTTGATGCATCACTTGCCGAGGAAACCGTCAAGGTGAAGGTCGGCAGTCAGGCCAACATCGTGGTGAACTACACCCTCACCGACGTCGAGGGCCTCGCCGACCAGCTCACTTACACCGCCGTGGCCTCCAGGGATGCCATCCGGCTGGGCGAAATCATAAATGACCCCGCCGCCGGAACCCTGACCATCCCCGTAACCGCGGTTTCCCCCGCGCTGGTCGATGTTGAAATAAGCCTCGCTTTCGGCCAACAGACCGTAAAACTGACTGCCCACGTGCATGTGAAGACTCTCGTGACCGCCGCTGAGGATGACTGCGTGGAAATCTCCAGCTGGAAGCACGACGTTATCGCCGAGAGCGTGCCCGCCTCCACCTCCACCTCTCAGAAACTCGATGACAACGGCTGGGTGTTCTTCAGCGATGACGTTCATCCCGAAGGTGCCATCGCCGGCGACGAACGCCTCCTTGTTGTCAACTCCGGAAATGTCTACCGTCTCGCTCCCTATGAGTCCAACAACGCCACCGTAATCCTGGGCATGGGCATCATCGACGCCAAGGAAGATTTCAACTTCGCAACCCCCATCTATACCGACAAGGTGAACCTGCTCATGACCTCCTCCAACGGCACCTCCGACGTCATGATCACTGTGAACTATGAAGACGGCACCTCTTCCGCTGTTCAGACAGCAGAAGTATCCGACTGGTATGCTGCCGTTGCCGACGGCACCGAGGCTGTCTATGGTCTTGGCTTCAAGGAACCGGTGCTTATGAAGGCCAACGACAATCAGTTCTACGAGGGTGAAATTTGCAATGCCACCATCCTCAACCCGATGTGCTCGCTGACCCCTTCGCAGGGCGCAAACAATTTCACCGGCTACCAGCCCACCTACTGGCAGTATATGGACAAGCTCGTCTATTGGGCCGGCTCCGCCTCTGAAGGCATCATCATTCCTCCTCCCGCCGGTTCAACCGACGCTGCCCACGCCCAGGGCGTGAAGTCGCTCGGACAGGTATTCTTTCCCCCTTCGGCCTTTGGCGGCACTATCACCTGGGTGAATCAGATGCTGACTAAAGAGAACGGTGAATACATCTATGCCCGCAAACTCTATGAAATCGCCAAGTACATGGGTTTCGACGGCTGGTTCATCAACGAGGAAACCGGTTACAGCGACGCCGCCTGGACCCCCTGGATCAAGGCTTACATGGAGATCGCCGAGGCTGACGGTCATCCCGAACAGGAAATCCAATGGTATAACGCCGACCGAACCCCCTCGACCTCGGTCCTCTCCACACATGTCAACACTTCGCAGTTTCTGGAGTATGGCGCCGCCGGCGACTATCGTTCCTGGGCTTCGCGTCTTGGTTGCACCGAGGCCGAGACCTTCTCGAAAATCTATGCCGGAGTGCAGGTCGTCTCCAACGGCCATACCGGTTTCGGACCCACGCTCCGCAAGGCCATGCCTACCACAGGTCATGTCGGTTCGCTCGACCTCTTTTGCCCCGAGGAGCGCATCTGGAAGGACAACGTAAAGGATATCTACACCACCTCCGACAACTGCGGCTCGAAGGCTTACAGCGCAATCACCAAGACTTTCGACAATGAGGAGGATATGTGGGTGAACCTCAATGGCGACCCCTCCAACACAACCGGAACTTCAAAGTGGCCCGGCATCTCCGGCGCCGTTCTGGAGCGTTCGGTCATCTCATCGCTCCCCTTCGTCAGCACCATGTCGGTCGGCGTCGACGCTGAGATTGCAGAGGTCACCAACGTGATTCTCGGCAAGACCGTTGTCGACTTCAGCGGCAGCACAAACGCTAATGAGGTCCCCGGCAAGATTATTGACGGCGTAACCAACCCCCGCTCAACCTCCGACAAATGGTGTAACGTATCGCCCGACAACTGGGCCATCTTCGACCTGCAGAACGCCTATCGCGTCTACGGCTTTACAATCTACGACGGCAATGCCGGTCCTGAAAGCGGAGTCGACCAGATTTCCTCCTACGAAATCGAGTTCTCGGAGGACGGCGAGAACTGGCATCAGGTCCTGGCTGAGGAGGGCGTCGACAAGATTTCCATAAAGACCGCCTACATCGTGCCCGAACAGACCCGCTACATCAAACTCATCCCCCACGTCAGCGGCACACTGCGCATCTGGGAATTCGAGGTCTACGGAAAAGAAGACAATAACCTGAGCGTTTCGCTTGACGCAAACTCTCTCAGCCTCAATGCCGGTGAAACCAAAAACATCACCGTCTCCTACAACCTCAACGGCGACGAGCGCAGCGATGACTTCCGCTGCGAGGCCGTTCCCTCTACCGGTGTGGTAACCATCGGCGAAATCGAGGAGAACAAGTCCAAGGGTCAGTTCACCATCCCTGTTATCGCCGGTGATGCCATCGGTTCTTGCGACATTGAGGTGAAGGTATGCAACGGCGCCGCATACAAGATGCAGCATGTTGTCGCAACCGTCGATAACGGCAATCTCCCCAACATCCTCTCCGGCCTCAAGGCCACCATCCGCCAGTATTCCACTGACAGCGACGGCGACCGTCCGCAGTACACGGAGTCCGTGGTCAGCACCCTCACCGACGGCGACACCACCGGGGAAGGTCTCAGCTCGATTGAAACGCCCTCGACCCACTCCTATGACATCTGGGCAATCTTCGAATCCCCCAAGCCCGACGGCTGGGATCTCGCCAAAGTCAGCATCTTCATTCCCGGCAACAACAAGGGTATGAACGACAATGACAAGGAAGGCATCGTCAACAAGGATATCCGTATCGCCTACGGTAACTCACTCACCAATCTCAAGGAGGCCACAACCTTCGAGAACCTCGGCGAGACTTCCCGTCTGGACTACATCCTCCCCTCCGACAAGGAGTGCAAGTACATCGTTGTCCAGTGTAACCTCAACGCTTACTTCTACGCTTCGCTGGCCGAAATCGAGGCCTTCGAGCAGGCCGAACTTCCCGACGGCCCCCTCGCCATCTCCGGCTGGAACGCCGATGTAATCGCCGAGACCTACGACCGGCCCAGCTCCGCACCCGGTTCGCTCGACAACAACGGCTACGTTCTCTACACTTCTGAGTGCTATGAAGGCGGCATCGCCGACGAGACCCGTATTGTTGTCACCAACAGCGGCACCAAGTACCGTCTGGCAAAGTATAATGAGAACAACGCCCTCGTCATCAAGGACAACAATACCTATGAGCTCACCCTGAATGAACCTCAGAAGGTAAGTGCCCTCCAGTTCCTGCTGATCAGTGCCGAAGGTCAGTCGACCGTTGAATTCACAGTAAACTATGCCGACGGCTCACAGAGCGCAGCAATGTCGTACGACGTCGCCGACTGGTACGGCGCCAACGCCGGCGAAGGTGAGGCCCTTTACGGCCTTGGCCGTTACGACAAGGGTGAATGGGAATACGAAGGAAATCTCAGATTCCGTCTCTTCGAGTATGCTATGGCGCTCTCGCCTCAGGCCGACGTCAAGTCCATCTCCATCCGTCGCACCAGCTCGGAGGGTTATCCTTCGGTGCTCGCCGTGTCGAAGAAGGGTGTGAGCGCAGGCATTGAGGATGTTACCGTCGACTCTTCCGCTTCCCTCGAAGTTGAGGCCATCTACAACCTTCAGGGTCAGCGTGTGGAGAACCCCGGTCCCGGCTTCTACATCGTGAAGTACACCGACGGCTCCGCCCGCAAGGTGTTCATCCGCTGAAACTGCTTTTTCTGACGAACGGACGCGGAATGCGTCGCAATCCCGAAGCACTTCGCGTCCGTTCTTTTTACTTTCAAAATCATTGGCTTCAAAAACAATAGTTCACAATCCCCCCAAAATCCTAATCCAAATGAAGAAGATCTACTCATTGATTCTCTCTGGCGGCCCTGATGGGCGCCGAGAATGTCATGGCGCAGGACACTCCCGCCTATGACTACGACTTCAACGCATCCGTGCTCTGCGGCGCCGACTGGTACGGCATCCGCCGAAGCGAAGGCAGCCACAGCATCCACAACTACTACATCGTCCTCGGCGACCAGGCTCTCGATGAAGAGGGATATCCGGTTGCAGGCAGTACGGTGTATGCTCTCGATTTATTCGGAGGCGCTCCTGCCGATGAACGCAATCCTCAGCCCCCCGTAGGTACATACACCTTCTCTTCGGAAATCAAAGATAAGGCCCTTTACCACGACATTCACGTTTACCAGCTTGACGGCAACGGCAACTACGAACTCGACCGTGATTTCATCGACGGTCGTCTCGAACTTTCAACTTACGAGAAGGACGGTAACACCTACTACAAGTATGAAGCTTTCCTCACCGACGAACTCGGCAAGAGCCACCATGTGCTCTATGAGTCGCGTTTCATCGAATACAACGACTTCAGCCAGGGTTCCAGCGTGCTTGAGAAGGACGTTAACTTCACCTGCACCTCCGCTTCCGGCAGGTACAACAGCCTCGCCGACGGAGTGATGTCTGTATCCCTTGAATTATCAAGTCTCCTCATCGATGATGAAGGGCAATACAGCTACGAGGTGCTGCCTGCCTGCACGATGCACATCGAGCTCTATATGCCCTCCGGCACTTCGCTTGCCAACGGCACCTACACCATCTCCGACTACGCCGGCGATGAGTTCACCCTCGATTCCGGCGAACTCGTATCCATAGCCGGTGTCGAATATCCCGTGGGCAGCTATGTCGACTATATCTTCGGCAACAAAAGCCTCGCCTGGGGCTGCGTGACGAGCGGAACTCTCACCGTCAGCGGCGAGGGGGACAACAAGACTATCTCCGCCGACTTCCTCACCGACTACGGCTTCTCCGTCAAGTTCAGCTACTCCGGTGTCCTTGCCATCAAGGGTATCCCTCAGACCGGCCTGACCGAAAACATGGTTCTTGACCTCACCGGTGCTTCCGCGCAATTCGAATGTGTCGGCGACGTGGACCGCCTGAACAACTGCCGCAACTGGTACATCACGATTCTCCCCGCCGACGGCTACGACCACGGATTCATCAGCTACATCTGCTCACGCGGCAAGACCTTCTTCGATGGCATCGTAACCGAAACTTACACCGCCTCGCCCAGCCGCACCCCCTGGAAGGGTGAATATAGCAAGGGCAAGAAGAACGATGCCGGCCAGCTCTCCGGCACATGGGCCCTCACCGGCTTTGACGAGAACGGCCAACCTCAGGTAAACGCTCCCGCTGTCGACGGCGACCTCAACATCACCCGCCATGACGATGGCAAGACTTACACCATCCAGTTCGACCTCAACGACGGCATCGGCCACAATTTCAAGGGCGAATGGACCGGCGAACCCGAGCTCGTCAACTCCTGCGGCGACGTCGACGAGGCCGGTATCGATGGTGTCCTCCAGGATTCCAGCCTGAAAGTCACAGGCATCTACGACCTCAACGGTGTAATGGTGTCGGAGCCCACCCGGGGTGTATACATCATCCGCTACAGCGACGGTTCCGTATCTAAGAAAATTATAAAATAACCCTACCGATTAGAGAAAGGACGGAATTTCCACTGATGGATTTTCCGTCCTTTTCTGTAACAATGAAGAACCATAACATGATGAAACATTTCATCCTTACCGTTATTTCCCTTTGCCTCGCCGCCGGGTCTTCACTGGCCGCGCCGGACCAAATCCAGGAAAATCCCTACCGTGCTCTGCTTGCCGAAAAGGGTGTGCGGAAGTCCAAAGTTCCGGCTTCCGGATCGCCGGCTTTTGAAGTGCCGGCTGAGGCTTGCAAAGTTATTCCCTCATTGCAAAACCGCAGTTCAGAGAGCCGGATATGGAAGCCCGGCTATGCCATCCGGACCAACTGGGACGGCATGCAGTGGAAGGATTACGCCAGGTACACCTTCACCTATGACAGCGAAGGTCGCACCCTCTCGGAATCCGCCGAGAATCTCGACAAGACACAGACTCAATATTACACTTTCTCGCGGATTGATTACACCTACGACGCTCTCGGACGGATATGCAAATCGGAGGTATATGCCGGTTTCGACCTGTCGGACATGACACTTGTGACCGAAACCGAGACTTTCTACGACCCTGTACGCGAGGATGTTGTCTCCGAGCAGAACAGCTACGACGTCGCCGCCGCCGGCAGCCGTTCGCTCAACGAGGACAGTTTCAAGCAGCTGATCACCCGCGACGACAACGGTAACATCACCGCCATGAACGCCTTCACATGGTACGACGGCGACTTCATGGAAGTTCAGTCGCTCGAGGTCGAATATGGCCAGAACAATCTCCCCGCCACAATCATCCAGTCGGTGCTCACCCAGCAGACCGAGAACGGCCCGCTGGAGGTACTCCCCGCCGAAATCTACTCCAACTGTCTATGGTATGAGTGCAACGGTCAGATTATTACTACCGATGACCTGACCGCTCCGGGCTGCCACATCAAATCCGCCAGCCTCTGGACCTCCGACCAGGCCGATATCTCCTTCTCGGCAGATTTCTCAGGTGATAACTACGACTATTCGGTCTCGTATGAGTATATGTATGTCACTTTAATTCCCACCAAATCGGTTTCTTACTTTAAAGAGCTCGATAACGGCGGCTACTATCTCCGCACGGTCATGGATCAGGACCTTACCAGCGTAGGGGCGTATCCCGTGCAGTCTATTCAGCAGGTTCTGGTGCAGTACGACCAGTTCGGCAATCCTCTCGAATCGCAGGACCAGACCTTCTACGGTCACACCATCTATAATTCATGGACCAAAGGCACAGTTGAAACCGATGCCTCGGGTCTTCCAAGCCTTTATACCTGCCAGAACTACATTCTGAACGAGGGCGACGATTTCTACGGAACCTGGGAAGATGACTATAAGGTGCAGTATGGCGACTGGGTCGATGCGGTCGGTATTGAAGCCGTCGAGGCTGATAACTGCGATGCCCCTGCTGAATATTTCGACCTTACCGGACGCCGGATCTTCGGTGCTCCGCAGGGTGTCGTCATCGTACGCCGCGGCAACCGGACTTACAAACAGTTAATCCGTTGACATCTCAATTACGACATCTGCAATGCGAAATTTTTATAAATTCTTATTGACCGGACTGCTGCTGGCTGGCTCAGTTGTTGATAGTCAGGCTGTTCCGGCAAAACGGGGCGTTCGCGCCTTCCTGCAGCCCGACGGCTCTACGGTGGAGGTGACCCTTCAGGGCGACGAGTCATTCCACTATTAACGCGAGTTCGGGATAAGAGATACCCTAAAAAAGTTGAATCGGCAGCTTGAAAAAGTTGCCGATTCTTTTGGTAATATCGCTGATATTTAGTAATTTAGAGGGTGCAAACAATA
>CABUTS010000043.1 GCA_902494515.1 uncultured Muribaculaceae bacterium
CATCCACCCCTCCCGCTATTAACCCGCGCCCCTCACTCCCCCGTTTCCTCCCCCGTTTCTCCTGTTTCCTTCCTGTAAGGTAAAATTTTTGTCCCTGCGCCGAGCTTTAGCGAGGTGCGCCCCAGCGCCTTTTGGCGCTGGGGCGCCGGGCGCCTGATTTTCAGTGATTTGCCCCTCCGGCCTGAGGCCGGAGGGGCCTGCTTTATAAACGCCCGTGATTTCTTATTAAATAACGTTAAATTTTGCTTGAATATGATATATATCATAGATTGCCCCACGTTTATTTAGTAATTTTGCAGCGGATTTCTTAAAACCGCCCGCGCCCGCGCGGCCGAAAGCCAATCGAACCCGCCCCTTTTCGTTTGATTTCCAAGCGTTTATCCCAGACCATCCAACAGATTATATTACAACACATCATAAACTTACAGATGAGAAAAATGACCAGCAACTTCCGCCGTATTCTTTCGATTACCGGCGTTTCCGCAGCCATGTTCAGCCTCGCCTCCTGCTCCGGCAGCGGCGACCAGGCCGCCCAGATGGCTGCCATGCAGAATCAAGCTCCCGAACTTGCCGTAGTGACGGTCGCACCCGGCAACTCCAACCTCAACCAGGCGTACTCTGCCTCCATCAAAGGTAAAGTCGATGTCGACGTACGCCCCCTCGTTTCAGGCTTCATCACTCAGGTTAACGTCGACGAAGGCCAGCACGTCCGCAAGGGCCAGACCCTCTTCACACTCGACCAGGTTACCTTCCAGGCTGCCGTCGACCAGGCCCAGGCCGCTGTAAACTCCGCAAAAACAGCTGTCAGCACCGCCCAGCTCACCGCCGAGAACAAGAAGCTCCTCTTCGACAAGAACATCATCTCGGAATACGAATACCAGCTGGCCCAGAACCAGCTCGCCACCGCCAAGGCTCAGCTCGCCACCGCCGAAGCTGCCCTGACCTCCGCCCGCAAGAACCTCAGCTACACCGTAGTCACCGCTCCCGTCGACGGCGTTGTCGGAACCATCCCCAACCGCGAAGGCTCCCTGGCCTCCCCCTCCATGGCCCAGCCGCTGACCACCATCGCTGATACCCAGGAGGTCTACGCCTACTTCTCCCTCACCGAGAAGGATGTCCTCGAAATGACCCAGGGTCAGAAAACCCTCGCCCAGGCCATCGCCGAGATGCCCGAAGTGCAGCTCCAGCTCGCCGACGGCTCCGTATACCCCATCAGCGGCAAGGTAGCCACAATCTCCGGCGTCATCAACCAGTCGACCGGCGCAACCTCCGTGCGCGCCCGCTTCGCCAACCCCGACGGCGTGCTCCGCTCCGGCTCCACCGGCCAGATTCTGATTCCCCACAACCTCTCCGACGTGATCACCATCCCGCAGCGCGCCACCTATGAGGTTCAGGACCGCCGCTTCGTTTACGTGCTCAACGACTCCAACAAGACCGTAGCCACCCCCATCGAGGTTTCCCCCATCAGCGACGGCCAGAACTTCGTGGTCACCAACGGTCTGACCCCCGGCCAGCGCGTCGTTGTCGAAGGCATCGGCTCCAAGGTGCGCCCCGACATGGTCATCAAGCCTGTCGACGCCGCCGCGAAAGCTGCCCAGCAGGCAGCCGCAGCCCAGCAGGAAGCTGCCAAATAAGCAGCCCCGCGCTCTCAATCCAGTCAACCTAAAGAATACAGTTTCACACATATAATAATATGAAGCTCGACACCTTTATTAACCGACCGGTGCTTTCGACGGTGATCTCCATCTTCATCGTGCTGCTCGGTTTAATCGGTCTGTCGTCGATGCCTATTACCCAGTATCCCGACATCGCGCCCCCTACAATTTCGGTTTCCACAACCTACTCCGGCGCGAACGCCCAGGCCGTACTTAACTCCGTAATCGCCCCCCTCGAGGAGTCGATCAACGGCGCCGAGGGCATGACCTACATCGAATCCACCGCAACCAACACCGGTTCGGCAACCATCAACGTACACTTCAAGCAGGGCTTCGACCCTGACATGGCCGCCGTCGACGTCCAGAACCGCGTCGCCAAGGCCCAGAACCTCCTCCCCGCCGAAGTAACCCAGGTCGGCGTGCTGACCCAGAAACGCCAGTCCTCAATGCTGGTGGGCGTAGCCCTCTACACCGACTCCCCCGTCTACGACTCCGAGTTCCTGGATAACTACATGAAGATCAACGTCATCCCCGTTCTCCAGCGTGTCAACGGTGTCGGCGACGTAATGTCGTTCGGCGGTGACTACTCCATGCGAATCTGGATCAAGCCCGAGATCATGGCCCAGTACGGCCTGACCCCCAGCGACGTCGCCGCCGCCCTGCGCGACCAGAACGTCGAGGCTGCTCCCGGTTCATTCGGCGCTCAGGGCAACCAGTCGTTCCAGTACACCCTGAAGTACCGCGGCCGCTACGAGACCCCCGAGGAATTCGAGGACATCGTGATCCGCACCAACCCCGACGGCACCGTGCTCCGCATCAAGGATGTGGCCGACGTAGAGCTCGGCAAGGTTACCTACGACTACTCCTCGAGCCTCAACGGCAAGCCCGGCACAATGGCCGTGGTGTTCCAGACCGCCGGCTCCAACGCCACCCAGATCATCAACGACTGTCTTGCCCAGGTTGACCTCCTGTCCAAAGACCTCCCCGACGGACTGCACTTCGCAATCCCGATGAACAACAACGACTTCCTCTACGCTTCGATATCGAAGGTTATCCACACCCTCATCGAGGCCTTCATCCTTGTGTTCTTCGTGGTATACGTGTTCCTCGGTGATATCCGCTCCACCCTCATCCCCGCCATCGCCATCCCTGTGGCTCTGGTCGGCACCTTCTTCGTGCTGAAAATCATCGGCTTCTCGCTGAACCTCATCACCCTGTCGGCCCTCGTGCTTGCGATTGCGATTGTGGTCGACGACGCCATCGTGGTGGTCGAGGCGGTCCATGCCAAGCTCGACGCGGGCTACCAGAGCTCGCGCAAGGCCGCCATTGACGCAATGAACGAAATCGGCACCGCCATCGTCTCCATCACTCTGGTCATGATGCTCGTGTTCATCCCCGTGTCCTTCATGCCCGGCACCGCCGGTATCTTCTACCAGCAGTTCGGTCTGACCATGGCCATCTCCATCGGTTTCTCGGCGCTGAACGCCCTTACCCTCTCCCCGGCCCTCTGCGCCCTCTTCCTTAAGCCCCACAAGACCGACGGCTCCCACGCTCCCCTGAAGGAGCGCATGGCCGACGCCTACGCCGCCGCCGGCGACGTAATGATGCAGAAAGCCTCCGGCGCCAAGAAGTTCATCCCGCTGATCACCCTGATTCTCCTCTGCGCCACCATCACCTTCATGGTGCTCGGATGGTTCGACTTCGAGAATATCTTCGAGAGCATCGTGGCCTGCATCTGCGCAGTCCTCACCGTCTGGGGTCTGTTCACCCAGGCCTTCAAGAACTCCTTCGAAGCCCTCTATGAGAAAGCCCTCGCCGGCTACCGCAAGATCGTGAAGTTCTTCGTAGGCCACAAGGTTTCATCCTTCGGCGTCGTAGCAGTTGCTGTCGCCCTGCTGGTGTGGATGATGAAGACAACCCCGTCGGCCCTCGTGCCCAACGAAGACACCGGTACGTTCTTCGTCATGGTGGATATGCCCCCGGGCACATCCCAGGAACGCACTCTCGAGGTACTCGACAAGGTGGACAACTGTCTCGGACAGATTCCCGCCGTGGAATACCGCCAGATGATCAACGGCTACTCCTTCATCGCCGGTGCAGGTCCTACCTACGGTACCTTCATCGTCAAGCTCAAGGACTGGAAATACCGCGACAAGAAGACCGAGTCGGTCGACGCCGTCATGGGTCAGCTCTACGCCATGACCGGCAAGCTCATCACCGACGGCCGTGTGATCGCCTTCGCTCCCCCTATGATCACCGGTTACTCCGCCACCAACGGTTTCGAGCTCAAGATGCAGGACAAGACCGGCGGCGATATCAACGACTTCTTCGCCATCGTCCAGGGATTCCTCGCCCAGCTCAACGCCCAGCCCGAAATCGCCATGGCATACACCACCTTCAACCCCACCTTCCCGCAGTATAAGATCGACATCGATGCTGCCAAGGCCCAGAAGGCAGGTCTCTCCACCTCCACCATCCTCTCGACCATGCAGGGCTACTTCGGCTCGATGTACGTGTCGAACTTCAACCGTTTCGGTAAGATCTACCGCGTTATGATGCAGGCTCCCCCGCAGGCACGTGTCTCCGAGGAGTCCCTGAAGAACATCAAGGTGCGCTCGGCCAACGGCCAGATGGCATCGCTCGAGAACTTTGTGACCCTCGAGAAGATCTATGGTCCCGACCTTCTGAACCGCTTCAACCTGTTCACCTCCATCTCCGTCACCGGTAACCCCGCCGAGGGCTACTCCTCGGGTCAGGCCCTCGCCGCCATCCAGCGCGTGGCCGCCGAAACCCTCCCCGCCGGCTACGGTTACGAATACGCCGGTATGACCCGCGAAGAGGGCGGCAGCGACTCCTCCAGCGCCACAGCCCTGATTTTCGGCCTCTGCCTCCTGTTCGTATACCTGCTGCTCTCCGCCCAGTACGAGAGCTATATCATCCCCTGGGCCGTAATCCTGTCGATTCCCTTCGGTCTGATGGGCTCCTTCATCTTCGCCAAGATCTTCGACATCTCCAACAACATCTACCTGCAGATTTCGCTGATCATGCTTATCGGTCTGCTGGCCAAGAACGCCATCCTTATCGTTGAGTTCGCCCTCGAACGCCGCCGCACCGGCATGTCGGTGATCAACGCCGCCATCCAGGGTGCCGCAGCCCGTCTGCGTCCTATCCTGATGACCTCTCTGGCCCTGATTATCGGTCTGCTCCCCATGATGTTCGCCTCCGGTGTAGGCGCCAACGGTAACCGCGCCCTCGGCGTGGGCTCCATCGGCGGTATGCTCATCGGTATGATTCTCCAGATTTTCTTCGTCCCCGCCCTGTTCGTCATCTTCCAGCTCATCCAGGAGAAACTCTCCCCGATGAAGTGGCGCGACACCAACAACGCCGGCGTCGAAAGCGAAATCGAACAGTACGCAAGATAAATCCCACTACGCCGCTCCGGAGCATGAAAGCGCTCCGGAGCAGCATAAAATATCAGAAAATGAAATTCAGACATACCATAATTGCGGTGTCGGCCGCTGTGGCCCTGACCTCACTTTCCTCCTGCCACATCTACAAGAAATTCCAGATGCCCCAGGATGACCCCGTCACCAAGGAATACTCCGAGGCCCTCGAATCCACCCCCGACTCCGCGGCTTTCGGCAACCTCACCTGGCAGCAGGTGTTCACCGACCCTGTCCTGCAGGACCTCATCCAGCAGGCCCTGCAGAACAACGTCAACCTTGAGAACGCCCGCCTGAACGTCGACATCGCCAAGGCGAACCTCCTCGGCGCCAAACTCAGCTATCTCCCCGCCGTGGCCCTCAACCTCAACGGCGCCGGCTCCAAGTATAAGATTCCCGGCTCCGAAATGACCTGGACCTACCAGCTCCCCATGGCCATCTCCTGGGAAGTCGACGTCTTCGCAAAGACCCTCAACCGCAAGCGCGCAGCCGGAGCTGCCCTGAAGCTCCAGGAGGATTACCTCCAGGCCGTCCACTCCCAGATTATCGGCGGTGTGGCATCCTGCTACTACTCCATAGCCGTGCTGAAATCCCAGCTCCAGCTCTCCCGCGAGACCGCTGAACTCTGGAAACAGAGCGTGCAGACAATGCGCGACCTGAAGGAAGCCGGCCGCGTCACCGAAGCTGCCGTAGTTCAGTCCGAGGCCCAGTACTTCTCGATTCTGGCCCAGATCACCGACCTCGAAACCGGTCTCGACAAGGCTTACAACTCCATGTCGCTGCTCCTCAACGTGCAGCCGCAGGAATGGGCCATCAGCCCCGACGCCCGTCTGGGTAATCCGCAGATTCTCCGCGACGGGATCCCGATGCGCGAACTGGCCATGCGCCCCGATGTCCGCGTAGCCGAGCAGCAGCTCGCCGCCGCCTACTACGCCACCAACTCGGCCCGCGCCAACTTCTACCCCTCGCTGACCATCTCATCCAACGGCGGTTTCACTAACCTCCTCGGCTCAATGATCTCCAACCCCGGCAAGTGGTTCATCCAGCTCGCCGGACAGCTCACCGCTCCCCTCTTCTCGCGCGGCGCCAACATCGCCAACCTCAAGGGGGCCAAGGCTCAGCAGGAACAGGCGCTGAACAACTTCAAGTACACCCTGCTCTCCGCCACCACCGAGGTAAACGACTGTCTGACAGCTTACTCCAACCTCAGCCGCAAGCAGGAACTCCTCGACCTCCAGACCGAGAGTCTCACCAAAGCTGTAGACATGACCCAGCTCCTGCTGGCCTACGACGGCCGCACCACCTACCTCGAGGTCCTCAACGCCCAGTCGGCTCTCCTCCAGGCCCAGCTCGGTGCCCTCTCAACCCAGCTTGAACGCGACCAGACCATCATAAGCCTCTATCAGGCTCTCGGCGGCGGCCGCTGATTCCCCCGATTATCCTCGGCGCTCAGCCTCTGACGGCCTGCTGCGCCTCACGAATTATTGAAAAGCTCCCTTCCCGCAGCCTTCTGCACACCGGAAGGGAGCTTTTTGATTTCAAAACATGCTAAAGAATACCTCCGGAAACCTTGCTTTCCTGAAAATATATGCTAAAGAATATCTCCGGAAACTTTGCTTTCCTGAAAATTATTCTTAAATTTGCCACAATTACCAAAGAAAACTAAATCAAATCACCATGATAGCTCCAAACGCCCACGTTGACCCCGCCGCCAAACTCGGCAAAAACGTCATCGTCTACCCCTTCGCCTTCATCGACAAGGATGTCGAAATCGGCGACAACACCGTAATCTATCCCTACGCCTCGATCATGGCCGGCGCCCGCATCGGCGCGAACTGCCGCATCTTCCAGGGCGCGATCATCTCGGCCGAACCCCAGGACTTCCGCTTCAAGGGGGACGACTCGCTCTGCGTCATCGGCGACAACGTAACCATCCGCGAGCACGTAATCATCAACCGCTCCATCCATGCCGGCAAGGC
The DNA here is from genome assembly GCA_902494515.1 of uncultured Muribaculaceae bacterium. GTDB lineage: Bacteria > Bacteroidota > Bacteroidia > Bacteroidales > Muribaculaceae > UBA7173. Next base: position 7,078 of record CABUTS010000043.1, read on the forward strand.
AACCTACGTCGGACCCGATAGCTTCGTGATGGCCAACTCTCACATCGGCCACGACACCCAGATCAAGGGGCGCAACGTCCTGGGCAACGGCGTTGTAATCGCCGGCGACTGCCTCGTCGACGAATGTGTGATCCTCTCCTCCAACGCCGTGCTGCACGAGAACTCCAAGGTCGGCGAATGGGCCCTCGTCAAGGGTGGCTGCCGCATCTCAGGCAACGTGCCCCCATACGTCATCGTAGCCCACAACCCCGTGGCATACTTCGGCGTCAACGCCTTCGTGATGCGCAAGCACGGCTTCACCGACGAGCAGATCGACGACATCGCCAAGGCCTACCGCAACGTATACCAGAGCGGCATCTCGGTCTTCAACGCCCTCCGCCGCATCGAAGCCGACATCGACCCCTCCCCCATCCGCGAAGCCATCACCGGCTTCATCCGCGACAACAACCTCCGCATCGTAGCCGTCCCCATCGACATGCTCGACTGATCCCCCTCCCGCACTTCCTGAAAGTCAACACCCCATAAACAAATCAAGCCATCCTTCCGGGTGGCTTGATTTGTTTATGGGTCCTTTATTTCAAGCAGTTAGGTTATTTGCGGGCGACTTTGAGGATTTCAACAGTGTCATCGGAGAGAAGGACGCGGACAATGAACACCGAGGTGGCGTAAGGGGCGGTGTCGATTGTCAGGCTCTGCGATGCTGTTGTCTGAACAATGGTAAAGCAGCGGCCGGAGACATCGTAGAGCTGGGCGGCCCGGAGGCCGGTGTCGGCATGCAGCCGGAGCAACTCCCCGTCGAACGCAGCGCGCAGGCGGCTCACAGCCAGCCCGTCGTCATAGATATTTCCGGCTAAGGAATCGCCATTCTTCTGCACGTTAAACTCCTTCCACTGAGGCAGTTGCGAATAGCGGTCAAAAAGTTTGTCGGGAACGCGAAGCACCGTGTTCGCCTGGTCGACCTCGCTCCATACCGACTCCCCGAGTTCCGGGATATCGACATCGTTCACCACATCCAGCTCATCGAAGTGTGTGCGCTCCATAGCATTGTCGTCCAGCGACTTGAGCGTTGCGGGGAGCTGCATTTTCTCAGCCGAAAGCCCCGACATGGCGTAAGCGCCGATGCTGTCGAGCGGCAGCTCCCCGAGATTCGAGGGGTCCACCCCGGTGCCGTAGAACGCGAAATCCGGCAGTTTCATGGCGCTCTCCGGAACAATCTCCGCGATGTCGCCGCCGAGCGTGCTCTTGAAAAACACACCCTTACCCAGCGAAGCCACCGACGAGGGGAGCGCAATCTTCTGAAGACTGGCGCAGTCAGCAAACGCCCAGTCGCCCAGCTCCTTCAGTCCCGCGCAGGCGCTCAGGTCGGGAGCCTCGAGTCCTGAACCCATGAACGCCCCGGCGCCAACCGAGGTCAGCGTCGCGGGGAAATTCAGCTCCTTAAGCGAGCCGCACCCTTCGAAAGCGTTCTCGCCGATGGTGGTCAGAGAGGCAGGTAACTGCACGGATTCCAGCGATTTACAGTTATAGAAAGTAGCAGCCGGGAGCTCGGCGAGCGTACCCTGGAAAACCACGGTCTTCAGTTTCGGGCAGTCCTTGAACATCCGTTCGCCGAAGGTCGTGACCCCGGCGGGGATGATGACACTCTCGAGATTCGGCATCGAGGAGAACGCTCCCACGGCGATTGTGGTGACCGTGGAGGGGATTTCAACTGTGGCAGCACGGCACCCGCCGAGGGCGCCGTCAGCAATCTCGGTAATCCCGGCGGGGAGCTTCAGGGTGGTGAAATTCCCCGACATCAGCGCGCAGTAAGGGAGCACATTTGCCCCCGAGGCGGTCTGCCCGGTGGCCGTAGCCTCCCCCTGATAAGCGGCGACGGTAGCGCCCGAAAGGTCGAGGGACTGCAGCGCCGTCATCTCGCGCAGGAAGTCGAAGTCACTGACATTCAGCGAGCCGGTGACAGTGAGTGAGGTTTCCGTCGATGCATCCTCCCCGACTGCGGCCTGCAGTCCTCCGGGTTCGACCTCGACGCTCTTAGCCGCAGCCACAAACGGGAATACGAAAGTCGCCGCAAGCAGCGCATTGCGCCCCGCGGCAATCACATATTTATGAAGCAACTTCATTCTGGCGGAATTATGAAATCTGTTTTCAATCAACAACCGATATGCTCCGACGGCTGCTGAATTGCAAAATCAATCACAATAATAACTTAAAAATGGCTAAATTATTGCCCGGAGCTGAGGGAAATTTACTAACTTTGTCCTTGATTTATGAACACTCCTAAAAACCGACATATCACAATCCTCTCCATGCGTCTGCTGCCGCTGATTTTCGCGCTGGCGCTGCTTGTAAGTTGCTCTGACTCAAAACCCGAGGGAATTCCCGCCGACATCGTCAGCTCAATCGAATCGCTGCGGGCAAGGACCCGGGGGCAGAATGTCGCTGATGCGGAATCCGCATCGGGGGTTACGGAGGTGAAAAATACCGGCGATGTTACGGACATGAAAAAAGGCCGCCGGAAGCGGCTACAACACTCCGAGGTGCTCGCCATACTGACCCCCGACGACACCGTCCGCGCCCACAACCGCTACGAAATCCGCCTCGACTCAATGCCTCCCGGCGGTATCAAGATGAAAATCAACCCCGTAGGGGGATATCTCGGCCGCGTTTTCAGCGACAGCAACAAGTATCACATCGCCTCCGCCGAGCAGCTCGGCGTCGCCCCGATGTATACCCTCGCCGACGCCTGGCGCCAGGGCAACCGCCTCGAACCGCTCCGCACCTGCGAGGCCTACTACCTCGACAACCTCACCCACTCCCTCCCCTACCTCATCCCCGAAGCACATCAGCTGCTCCGGGAAATCGGTCTGGCCTTCCGCGACTCCCTGAAATCGCGCGGCGGCGGCGACTACCGCATCAAGGTAACCTCGGTGCTGCGCACTCCGGCGCTCGTCAGACGTCTGCGCCGCCGTAACCGCAACGCCGTCGACACCTCGGCTCACCTCTACGGCACAACTTTCGACATCTCATATCTGAAATTCATCTGCGACTCGGCCCGCACACCCCGCACTCAGGAGGACATGAAAAACCTCCTCGCCGAGGTCATCTGCGACTTCCGTGACCAGGGGCGCTGCTACGTCAAATACGAACGCAAGCAGTCCTGCTTCCACATAACCACTCGCTAAGCTTCCACATAACCACCCGCTAAATGGAAGAAAAAGACACCAAAATTCCCGACCAGCCTAAGAATCCCGGGGCAGAGAAGCCCCGGAAGCCCCTGTGGCGCCGGATTCTGAAATGGTCCGCTATCATTCTCGGTTCGCTCGTCGGCCTGTTTCTGCTGGCCGCCACGCTGATTGTATGGATTCTGACCCCGGCAAAGCTGACGCCGCTCGTCAACCGGACAGCCTCGAAATATCTCAATGCCGATGTCAGCTCATCCCGCGTGGAGCTGACCTTCTGGTCGACGTTCCCCAAACTGACCCTCGAAATCGACTCTCTGGAGGTCGTTTCCCACTCGCTCCGCAGTCTCCCGGCCGACATCCGCGCCTCGCTCCCGGCCGACGCCGACTCCCTTCTCGCGGTCGGCTCGCTCCACGCCGGTATCAACCTCGCGCCCCTCGCCATCGGCCACGTCGCCCTCTACGACGTCATCATCAAGGAGCCGCGGGTCAATATCCTGGCTGTCAACGACTCCGTGTCGAACCTCGACATCTTCCCGACCTCCGGGGAAAGCGCCGACACCACCTCCACCCCGATGCCCTCCGTCTCCATCAACCATTTCCTGCTGGAGAACGCCGGGCCTCTCCGCTACCGCTCTTTACAGGACTCCACCGACATAGCCGTGTCACTGAAAAACATCAGTCTCCACGGCGACAACGCACCGGAATACCGCCTCGCCGTCGCCGGCGGCGCATCGCTCCCCGTGCTCCGCGACTTCAACCTCCACAACCTCACTTTCGGCCTCGACGGAGCCTTCAGCTGGAACCCCGATACCCCCTTCGCCATCGGTTTCAAGGATGTCGACGTCAGCCTCAACGACTACGCCGCGCAGTTCTCCGGAGAGTTTGACTGCACCAAGGCTCCGACGCTCAATTCCCTCAGAATCAACACAAAAGACCTCCCGGTCTGCTCCCTGCTGACTCATCTGCCCCCTTCAGTCCGCGAGCTAACCGACCCCGTCAGCTCCGACATGAAGCTCACCGCCTCGCTTGAGCTAACGCGCCCCTACGTGCTGACCGACACCACCGCCCTCCCCTCGTTCCGCGCCTCGCTGGAGGTGCCCCGCTGCAAGGTTTCCTACGACAACCGTCCGCCGACGGAGTTCGAGACCGAGCTTGACGTCGATTTCAACGGCGCCGACATCAACGCCTCGCTTTTCGACCTCAAGAAGCTGAGAATCAAGGGGAGAACCCTTGATTTCACACTCTCCGGCAAAGCTACCGACGTCATGGCCGACCCCAAGGTAGAAGGGCGCTTCAGGGGCACCGTGAATCTCTCGGCAATCCCGCCCCGGCTGGCCCGCCGTCTCCCCCTGCAGCTCGCCGGTCTGATCAGGGGGAAAACCGATTTCCGCCTGCGGCTCAACGACCTGACGCCGAAGAGATTCCACAAAATCTATGTCGACGGCTCCCTCGACGTCAGCGGGTTCAAGGCCCTCGCCCCGGAGAAATTCGAGGCCCACATGAACCACGGCCGTCTGGAATTCGGCACCACCGACTCCTTCGTCCGCGACACCCACCGCGTCGACTCCCTGCTGAAAGTTTCGCTTCAGGTCGATACCCTCTCCCTTCTTGCCGACTCCATGCGCCTGGAGCTTAAGGAGTTGCGTGCCGGCATCGGTTCCGTAAACCGCGCCTCCTCCTCCGACACCACCGAAATCAACCCCATAGGCGGCAGCATTGCCGTGGAGCGCCTGAAATTCGACTCCCAGGCCGACACTATGCGCATCCGCCTGCGCGACGCCCGGATCGGCGGGGCAATCCGTCGCTTCCAGGGCAACGCCCGTGCTCCGCAGATGAACCTCCGCATCTACGCCGGCCGTGTGCTTCTCGGTCAGGCCTACACCCGTTTCTCGCTCCGCAATCCCGCCATCGCACTGAATGTCAACCTCCGCCCCCGCCCGGCCAGCACCCTGACCGACGAGCAGCGGGCCCGTCGCCGGCAGCTCCGCCATCTCACCGACTCCGTGGCTGAAATAATGGCCCGCGAACGCGGCGACCTCGACCTGCGCCTCGACAAGGGGATGCGCCGGATGCTCCGCCGATGGGACTTCAACGGCTCCATCACCGCCGACGGAGGCCGTTTCATAACTCCATCCTTCCCCCTCGACAACCGTATCCTGAAATTCGACGTCCGCTTCAACCCCGACTCACTGATATTCACCGACACCCGCGTGAAGTCGGGCCAAAGCGACTTCGCCCTCAACGGCGCCGTCACCAACATCCGCCGTGCCCTGACCGCCACAACCCAGAACTCCCTGGCCATCGACCTGAATCTGAGTTCTGACACCATCAACGTCAACCAGATTGTCAAGGCCCTCTTCTCCGGGACCGCCGCCGTCGACAACGCCTCGCTCGCCGACGATGATGCCGACGACCTGACCGCTCCGGTGGCTGTCGCCCCGGCTGACACCGCCGCCATCGGGCCGCTACTCATCCCCCACAACATCGACGCCCGCCTGCGCCTGTCGGCCGACAAGATTCTCTACTCCGACCTGCTGCTCGACCGTTTCCGCGGCGAGCTGCTCCTCTACGACGGCGCCGTAAACCTCCGCGACCTCTCCGCCTCGACCAACATCGGGTCCCTGGCCCTCAACGGGTTATACTCCTCGGCCAACGCCGACTCCCTGCAGTTCGGTCTCGGCATGAAGGTTGACCGCTTCCGACTCGACCAGCTCACCACCCTCGTTCCGGCCATCGATTCCCTGATGCCCGTGATGAAGGATTTCGCCGGAATCGTCAATGCCGACATCGCCGTCACCACCGATATCCTCCACAACATGGATATCGACATCCCCTCGCTCCGCGCTGCCATCAAAATCGAGGGTGACTCGCTCGTGCTGCTCGACCCCGACACCTTCAAGACTCTCTCCAAATGGCTGATGTTCAAGAACAAAAAGAAGAACATGATCGACCACATCTCGGCCGAGGTAATCATCGAGAACTCCACCATAGAGCTGTATCCCTTCATGTTCACCATTGACCGGTACCGCCTCGGAGTCATGGGCAACAACGACATGGCCATGAACCTCAACTACCACATCTCCGTGCTCAAATCCCCCATCCCCTTCAAGTTCGGAATCAACATCAAAGGCACCCCCGACAACATGAAAATCCGCGTCGGCGGCGCCAAATTCAAGGAGAACATGGTGGTTGAGCGCCAGACCATCGCCGACAACACCCGCGTGAACCTCGTGCGCGAAATCGAGAACGTCTTCCGCCGCGGCGTTTCCAAAGCCCGCATGGGGCGACTGCACCTCACCCCGGCCGCCGGCACCCCCGATGCTCCCGACACGCCGCTGAATTACTCCGATTCCCTCTCCATGATTCGCGCCGGCCTCATCGAGAACCCCGACACCCTCCGCTTCCCCCTCCAAGACCCCGACACCACCTCCGCCCCCCTTCAAAAGCCCTGACACCCCCTTTAAAAATTGCGGATGTCAAGGAAAATTCGTAACTTTGCACAGTTTTAACCGCAACTCTATGGAAAATCCCGGAACAGCTGAGAGAATCCGCCGCATGGCCGCCTCCGCAACCCTGGCTATGTCGCAGAAAAGCAGCGAGTTACGCGCTGCCGGCGTCGACGTCATCAACCTCTCCGTAGGCGAACCCGACTTCGCCACTCCCCAGCACATCAAAGAGGCCGCCATCAAGGCCATCAACGACAATTTCTCCCACTACTCTCCCGTGCCCGGCTACCCCGGACTCCGTCAGGCCATCGCCGAGAAACTTTCGCGCGAAAACAAGGTGGAATTCCAGCCCGCACAGATTGTGGTCTCCACCGGCGCCAAGCAGGCCCTCCACAATGTCCTCGAGGCTCTGGTGAACCCCGGCGACGAGGTCCTCATCCCCGTTCCCGCATGGGTCAGCTACGTTGAGCAGGTGAAACTCGCCGACGGCGTCCCCGTACTCATCCCCGCCGGAATCGAACAGGGCTTCAAAATCACCCCCGCCCAGCTCGAGGCCGCCATCACTCCCCGCACACGGATGATCATGATCTGCTCACCCTCCAACCCCACCGGCGCCGTCTACACCCGCGGGGAAATCCAGGGGCTGGTCGATGTCCTCAAGAAACACCCGCAGATCTACATCCTCTCCGATGAGATCTACGAACACATAAACTACACCCCCGAGGGTCACATCTCGATGGGCGAATTCCCCGAAATCCTCGACCGACTGATCATCGTCAACGGCGTCAGCAAAGCCTACGCGATGACCGGATGGCGTATCGGCTACATGGCCGGACCCGCCGAGGTCGCCAAGGCCGTCAGCAAGCTCCAGGGACAGACCACCTCCGGCACCTGCTCCATCGCCCAGAAAGCCGCCGAAGCCGCCTACCGCGGTCCGCAGGAATGTGTCGAGGAGATGCGCGCCGCCTTCCGCCGCCGCCGCGACCTCGTGCTCAGTCTGCTCCGCGAAATTCCCGGCCTGAAAATCGAAGAACCGCAGGGCGCCTTCTACGTCTTCCCCGACGTCTCCGCCTTCCTCGGCAAGAGCTACGTCACCACCGACGCCGAAGGTCTCGAACAGCGCCACACCGTCGAAACCGACGCCGACCTGGCAATGTACCTCCTCGAACAGGCCCACATCGCCACCGTCGCCGGCTCAGCCTTCTGCCTCCCCGGCTACCTGCGCCTGAGCTACGCCGCCGCCGACGCCCTTCTCCGCGAAGCCTGCACCCGCATGGCCGCCGCCCTCGCCCGCCTCTCCTGATCCCCCTGTCCTGTGGCGGGCGTTCTCGCCCGCTTCCTGTGGCGCCCGTTTTCGGGCGCTCCCCTCGCGGGCGTTTTCGCCCGCTCCCTCCCCCCTCCCCATCTGCTAACTAAAAGATTAAATATGAATTTCATTGAAGAACTTTCCTGGCGAGGAATGATCCACCAGTCGATGCCCGGCACCGACGAATTCCTCAAGCAAGGAATGACCAGCGCATACGTCGGAATCGACCCCACCGCCGACTCCCTCCACATCGGCCACCTCGTAGGCGTAATGATGCTCAAGCACTTCCAGCGCTCCGGCCATAAGCCCATCGCCCTCATCGGCGGCGCTACCGGCATGATCGGCGACCCCTCCATGAAATCGCAGGAGCGCAAGCTCCTCGACGTCGAAACCCTCCGCCACAACCAGGAGTGCATCAAAAAGCAGCTCTCAAAGTTCCTTGACTTCGACTCCGACGCCCCCAACGCCGCCGTCCTCGTCAACAACTACGACTGGATGAAGAACTACCTCTTCCTCGACTTCATCCGCGATATCGGCAAGTGCATCACCGTCAACTACATGATGGCCAAGGACTCCGTGAAGAAGCGCCTCTCCGGCGAAGCCGGCCAGGGCATGTCCTTCACCGAATTCTCCTACCAGCTCCTCCAGGGCTACGACTTCCTCCACCTCTACCAGACGATGAACTGCCACCTGCAGCTCGGAGGCTCCGACCAGTGGGGCAACATCACCACCGGCACCGAGCTCATCCGCCGCATCACCGGCAACACCGACGCCTTCGCCCTCACCTGCCCCCTGATCACCAAGGCTGACGGCGGCAAGTTCGGCAAGACCGAGAGCGGCAACGTATGGCTCGACCCCGAACGCACCTCACCCTATCAGTTCTACCAGTTCTGGCTCAACGTCTCCGACGCCGACGCCGAGAAATACATCAAGATTTTCACCGTCCTCGACAAGGAGGAAATCGACGCCCTCGTAGAGCAGCAGAAGCAGGACCCCGGCCAGCGCCCCCTGCAAAAGCGTCTCGCACAGGAAATCACCACCATGGTGCACTCCGCCCAGGACTACGAGATGGCAGTCGAGGCTTCGCAGATTCTCTTCTCCAACAAAGCCGCCGACACCCTCCACAAAATCGACGAGAAGACCCTCCTCGACGTCTTCGCCGGCGTTCCCCGCTTCGAAATCCCCCGTCAGCTGCTCCGCGACGGCGTGAAGCTCGCCGACCTCCTGGTCGATAACGCTCCCGTCTTCCCCTCCAAGGGTGAACTCCGCAAGCTCGCCCAGGGCGGCGGTTTCGCAATCAACAAGGAGAAGGTCGCCGACCCCTACCAGGCCGCCACCGAAGCCATGCTTCTCAACGACAAGTACATTCTGGTCCAGAAGGGTAAGAAGAACTACTTCCTCCTCCAGGTTACCGACTGATTTCCCAACGCCGGACCGCTGATGCTCAGCGATCCGGCTCTTATTCCATAAATCCCGCCCATGGCGCAGCTGATGCTCATCATAAACCCCATTTCCGGCACCGGAAGCAAAAAAGGGGTGCGTGAACTCGTGGAAAAAACCATGAGTAGCTGCGGCCATACCGTCGACGTCCGCGTCACCGGTGCCCGCGGCGACGCCACCAACCTCGCTGCCGAAGCTGCCCGGAAGGGATATTACGGCGTCCTGGCCTGCGGCGGCGACGGAACCGTCAACGAGACCGCCCGCGCCCTCTGCGGCACTGAAACTTCCCTCGGCATCATCCCCTCCGGCTCCGGCAACGGACTGGCCCGCCACCTCCACATCCCCATCGACATCGACGGCGCCCTCGATATCATCGCCCGCGACAACATCGTAGCTTCGGACTACGGCTCGGTCAACGGCCAGCCGTTCTTCTGCACCTTCGGCATGGGGTTCGACGCCGCCGTCAGCCACCGTTTCGCCCGGCAGCACCGCCGCGGTCTACTGAGCTACGCCAAGTCCGCAATCTCGGAATATGTCCAGTACCGCCCACAGACCTATTCGGTCTCGGCCAACGGTAAAATCCTGACCGAAAAGGCCTTCCTGATCGCCGTCTGCAACGCCTCGCAGTGGGGCAACAACGCCTACATCGCCCCCGAAGCCTCGATCACCGACGGTCTGCTCGACATCACAATAGTCCACTCCGGCACCGCCATCGACGCTGCCGTAATGGGGATGGATATCTTCACCGGCTACATCAACAACAACACGATGGTCCACACCTTCCGCGCGCCGGCATGCGTGATTTACCGCAACAGCGACGGGGAAGCACACATCGACGGAGAACCTCTGATTCTCCCCGACATCCTCGACATCAAATGCCACCGCGGACAGCTGAAGATCTTCACCCCCCACAACACCCAGTCCTTCACCCCCGTGGTGACCCCCCTGCGCGAGATGATCCGCGACGCCGGATTCTCTCTCCGACATCTCTTCCACCGTAAACCCTGACTTCCCTATGGAAAAATCCCTGCTTATCGAGGAAATCCAGCGGCTCAAAAAGGAAAAAGACGCCGCTATCATGGCCCACTACTACACCGACGGCGACATTCAGGACCTCGCCGACGTCGTCGGCGACTCCCTCGCCCTGGCCCAGAAAGCCCGCAACCTGCCCAACAAGGTGATTGTGCTCTGCGGCGTCCATTTCATGGGGGAGACCACCAAAATCCTCTGCCCCGACAAGACCGTTCTGGTTCCCGACCTCGAGGCCGGATGCTCTCTGGCCGACTCCTGCCCCGCCGATGAGTTCACCAAGTTCGTCGAGGCTCATCCGGGCTACACCGTAGTCAGCTACGTCAACACCTCCGCCGCCGTCAAGGCCGTCACCGACGTTGTCGTCACCTCCTCCAACGCCCTGAAAATCGTCAAGGCACTCCCCGCCGACGCCAAAATCATCTTCGGCCCGGACCGCAACCTCGGCAATTATATATCCTCGCAGACCGGTCGCGAAATGCTCATCTGGGACGGCGCATGCCACGTCCACGAGCAGTTCTCGCTCGACGCCATCCTCCGCCTCAAAAAGGAACACCCCGGCGCCAAGCTCCTGGTTCACCCCGAGTGCAAGCGCGCTCTGGTCCTCCTGGCCGACGTCGTCGGCTCCACAGCGGCCCTCCTCGACTACGCCCGCACCTCCGACGCCACCGAGTTCATCGTCGCCACCGAAAGCGGAATCCTCCACAAAATGCACGAGCTCTGCCCCGACAAGACCTTCATCCCCGCCCCCCCGGAACTCTCCGAAACCCCGGGCTGCAGCTGCAACAACTGCGCTTACATGAAGCTCAACACCCTCGCCAAGCTCCGCGACTGCCTCCGCGACCTCTCCCCCGAAATCCACGTCGATCCCGAAATCGCCCGCAAAGCCGTCCGCTCCATCGACCGCATGCTCGAAATGAGCAAATAACCCCTCCCCACCTCTCCCCCCCTCCCTTTCTCTCCCCCCTCTCCCCTCCCAATCAAAAATTTTTGTGCATGCGCCGAGCTTTAGCGAAGGCAAATATGCCCCGAGCTTCAGCGAGGCCCCCTGTCAAAACCCCCAACATCCCAAATGGATTACAATCATAAACAAATCGAATCGCGCTGGCAGAAATTCTGGAAAGACCAGAAAACCTACCACACCGAAATCAACCCCGACAAACCCAAGTTCTATGTCCTCGACATGTTCCCCTACCCCTCCGGAGCCGGCCTCCACGTGGGGCACCCCCTGGGCTACATCGCCAGCGACATATACGCTCGCTATAAACGCCTGAACGGCTTCAACGTACTCCACCCCATGGGCTACGACGCCTACGGCCTCCCCGCCGAGCAGTACGCCATCCAGACCGGACAGCACCCCGAAGTCACAACCCGCCAGAACATCGCCCGCTACCGTCAGCAGCTCGACCGCATCGGCTTCTGCTACGACTGGGACCGCGAAATCCGCACCTGCGACCCCGAATACTACCACTGGACCCAGTGGGCCTTCCAGCAGATGTTCTCCCACTACTACGACACCGCCCTCGACAAGGCCATGCCCATCGCAGACCTCGAGAAGCACTTCGCCGAAAAAGGCTCCGAAGGAATCCACGCCGCCGAGTCCAAGCCCCTGAAATTCACCGCCGACGAGTGGAAGAATTTCTCCGACAAGGAGCGCTCCGACGTCCTCATGAACTACCGCATCGCATACCTCGGCAACACGATGGTTAACTGGTGTCCGAAACTCGGCACCGTCCTGGCCAACGACGAGGTCAGCGAGGGTCTCTCGATCCGCGGCGGATACCCCGTGGAGCAGCGGCTGATGTATCAGTGGTGCCTCCGCGTCAGCGCCTACGCCGGCCGTCTGCTCGAAGGTCTCGACCGCCTCGACTGGTCCGACTCCCTCAAGGAGACCCAGCGCAACTGGATCGGCCGCTCCGAAGGCGCCGAGATGCAGTTCAAGGTCGCTGATTCCGACGTGGAGATGACCATCTTCACCACCCGTGCCGACACCGTCTTCGGCGTAACCTTCATGGTCCTCGCCCCTGAAAGCAAATACGTCGACCTCATCACCACCCCGGAGCAGCGAGCCGCCGTCGACGAATACCTCGCCGCAGTAAAGCATAAGACCGAGCGCGAGCGCATCGCCGACCGCAAGGTCAGCGGCGTTTTCACCGGCGCTTACGCCATCAACCCGCTGTCGGGCAAGAAGATTCCCGTATGGGTCAGCGACTACGTCCTCGCAGGCTACGGCACCGGCGCCATCATGGCCGTTCCCGCCCACGACTCCCGCGACTACGCCTTCGCCCGTCATTTCAACCTCCCCGTCATCCCCCTGATCGAGGGCGCCGACGTCTCCGAGGAGAGCTTCGACGCCAAGGAGGGCAAAATGATAAACTCCGCCTCCGACCGCCTCGACCTCAACGGCCTCGAAGTCAAGGAAGCCATCGCCAAAACAAAGAAGTTCATCGAGCAGGAGGGTATCGGCCGCGTGAAGGTCAACTTCCGCCTCCGCGACGCCATCTTCTCGCGCCAGCGCTACTGGGGCGAGCCCTTCCCCGTATATTATAAGGACGGCATCCCCCACATGCTCCCCGCCGACCGCCTCCCCCTGCAGCTCCCCGAAATCGACAAATACCTCCCCACCGAGACCGGCGAGCCTCCGCTGGGCCGCGCCGAAAACTGGAAGACCAAGGAGGGTTACCCTCTGGAACTCAACACCATGCCCGGTTTCGCTGGCTCTTCGGCCTACTACCTCCGCTACATGGATCCCCGCAACCACAACGCGCTGGTTTCCCGCGAAGCCAACGACTACTGGCAGCAGGTCGACCTCTACGTCGGCGGCACCGAGCACGCCACCGGCCACCTCATCTATTCCCGCTTCTGGAACAAGTTCCTCTACGACCTCGGTCTGGTCTGCAAGGATGAACCCTTCCGCAAGCTCGTCAATCAGGGCATGATTCAGGGCCGCTCGAACTTCGTTTACCGCATCAAGGACACCAACACCTTCGTTTCCGCCGGCCTCCGCGACCAGTACGAAACCACCCCGATTCATGTCGACGTCAACATCGTCTCCAACGACATCCTCGACCTCGACAAGTTCCGCGCATGGCGTCCCGACTACGCCGACGCCGAGTTCATCCTCGAGGACGGCAAATACATCTGCGGCTGGGCCGTGGAGAAGATGTCCAAGTCGATGTTCAACGTCGTCAACCCCGATGATATCGTCGACCGCTACGGCGCCGACACCCTCCGTCTCTACGAGATGTTCCTCGGCCCCGTCGAGCAGAGCAAACCCTGGGACACCAACGGCATCGACGGCGTCAACCGCTTCCTCCGCAAATTCTGGGGCCTCTTCTACAAGGGCGACAACTGGCTCGTCACCGACGACAAGCCCTCGCGCGAAGCCCTCAAGGCAGTCCACACCCTCATCAAGAAGGTCACCGGCGACATCGAAGCCTTCTCCTACAACACATCCGTGGCCGCCTTCATGATCTGCGTCAACGAGCTCACCAAGCTCAACTGCCACAGCCGCGCCGCCCTCGAGCCCCTCGTTATCCTCCTTGCCCCCTTCGCCCCCCACATCGCCGAAGAACTCTGGCATGCCCTCCACACCGCCGGCTCCGCTTCCGCCTCCGCTACCAGCGCCTCTGCCGCCGGTTCCGCCGCCTGCGCATCCAACCCTGCTGCTTGCGGTTCCGCCTCCTCTGCCGCCGATGCTTGCGGTTCCGTTTGCGATGCCCCCTGGCCTGCCTGGAACGAGGATTACCTCAAAGACGACGCCAAAACCATGGCCGTCAGCTTCAACGGCAAAGCCCGCTTCACCATCTCCGTCCCCGCCGACGCCACCGCGGACCAGATCCAGGCCCAGGCCCTCGCCGCCCCCGAAGCCGCCCGCTGGCTCGAAGGCAAAACCATCCGCAAGGTCATCGTCGTCCCCGCCAAGATAGTCAACATCGTCCTCTCCTGACCCTGCCCCGCGGCCCCCAGCCCTGCTGCTCCCGGTCCTGTGGCGCCCTGTTCTGTGGCGGGCGTTTTCGCCCGCGCCCCTGCCCCGTGCCCCCCTCCCCTGCAGCCCCCGGCCCTGTGGTCGGCGGTCCTGTGGTGCCCGTTTTCGGGCGCTTCCATGTCGTCCTGTGGCGGGCGTTCTCGCCCGCTCCTATGGCGCCCGCTTCCCGTTCCCGCTTCCTTGCCTCTCCCCCCGCTACTCCCCCTTTTGTGGAGAAATTTGATTGCTTGCAACCACTCAAAAAAATGCTAAAAAAATTATGAATTACCTGTTCACATCCGAGTCCGTTTCCGAAGGACACCCCGACAAAGTAGCCGACCAGATCTCCGACGCCGTCCTCGACGAATTCCTCGCCCGCGACCCCAACTCCAAAGTCGCCTGCGAAACCCTCGTCACAACCGGCCAGGTCGTAATCGCCGGCGAAGTCAAATCCGACGCCTACATCGACCTCTCAGCCACCGCCCGCAAAGTCATCAACTCCATCGGCTATAACCGCTCAGAACTCAAATTCGACGGCGAAAGCTGCGGCATCTTCTCCGCACTCCACGAGCAGAGCCAGGACATCAACCGCGGTGTAGAGCGCCTCGACGCCGACCAGGGCGCCGGCGACCAGGGCATGATGTTCGGATACGCCACCGATGAAACACCCCTCTATATCCCCATCCCCATCGCCCTGAGCCACGCCCTCCTCAAGGAGCTCAGCAAAATCCGCCGCGAAGGCTCCGCCTTCACCTACACCGACCCCCAGAGCAACACACGCTGCTACCTCCGCCCCGACTCCAAGAGCCAGGTAACCGTGGAATACGACGAACAGAACCACCCCGTGCGCGTCCACACCATCGTAATCTCCACCCAGCACGACGACTTCATCCCCGCCACCGCCGACAAAACCCAGGAGCAGGCCGACCGCGAGATGATCGCGCAGATTACCCGCGACGTCCGCGAGGTCCTCATCCCCCGCACCCGTCAGGCCCTCCCCGAAGCACTCCGCCACCTCCTCGACGAAGACTTCATCCTCCACGTCAACCCCACCGGCAAGTTCGTAATCGGCGGCCCCCACGGCGACACCGGCCTCACCGGCCGCAAGATCATCGTCGACACCTACGGCGGTCGCGGCGCCCACGGCGGCGGCGCCTTCTCCGGCAAAGACCCCTCCAAAGTAGACCGCTCCGCAGCCTACGCCGCCCGCCATATCGCCAAGAACCTCGTCGCCGCAGGCGTGGCCCGCGAAGCACTCGTGCAGGTCGCCTACGCCATCGGCATAGCCCGCCCCGTCAGCCTCTACATCAACACCTACGGCACCTCACAGGTGCCCCTCACCGACGCCGAAATCTCCGCGAAAGTAGCCGAACTTGTAGACCTCCGTCCCGCCGCAATCGAGCGCGACCTCAAGCTCCGCAACCCCATCTACCTCGAAACCGCAACCTACGGACACGTAGGCCGCACCCACCGCACCGTCACCAAAACCTTCCGCGACGGCAACGGCAAACCCTTCACCCGCGACGTCGAGCTCTTCACCTGGGAAGCCCTCGACCTCGTCCCCCGCTTCAAGGAAGCCTTCGGTCTCTGATAACAAGCTGTAAACATAACCGGACCCGGCGCCGCTTTCGCGGTCCGGGCCCGGTTTATCTGTTTATGATTCTTATTTCAGGCGTCATCCCCGAGGAGAAGCCCTGAGGATTAGCCCCGGGGATTAGCGCTGAGGATTATTAGCTCTGAAGCTTATAAGTCCTCTTCTAAGGTGAAGTCATCCTCCTTGAAGTCGTCGTCGATGTTCACATCGTCGAGGTCAGCATCGAAATCCTCCTCGGATTTCTCAGCGGCAGCCTTCGGAGCCGGAGCGGCCTTCTTGGGAGCCGCGCCCTCGTGACCCTGATTCATCAGGGCCTCCATGATCTTCTCCTCGAGCTCGGCGGCAAGCATCGGGTTGGTATCGATCACAGCCTTCGCAGCATCGCGGCCCTGGGCAACCTTCTGCCCGTCGTAGCTGAACCACGACCCGCTCTTCTGGATGATTCCGTACTCCACACCGAGGTCGATAATCTCGCCGGCGCGCGAAATACCCTCGCCGAACATGATGTCGAATTCGCATTTCTTGAACGGAGGCGCAACCTTGTTCTTCACAATCTTCACCTTCGCGTGCTTGCCGAGGATATTGTCGCCATCCTTCAGCGCGGTGCCCGGACGGATATCGATGCGCACCGAAGCGTAGAACTTCAGCGCATTACCGCCCGTGGTGGTTTCCGACGGACCGAACATCACACCAATCTTCTCGCGAAGCTGATTGATGAAAATGCACACCGTGTTCGTGCGCGAAATCGTACCCGTCAGCTTGCGCATCGCCTGCGACATCAGACGCGCCTGCAAACCAACATTGCGGTCGCCCATATCACCCTCGATTTCGCTCTTGGGAGTCAGCGCGGCCACAGAGTCCACGACCAGAATATCGATGGCAGCCGAACGGATCAGCTGCTCGGCAATCTCCAGAGCCTGCTCACCGTTGTCCGGCTGTGAAATCAGCAGATTCGTAACATCCACACCGAGCTTCTCGGCATAGAAACGGTCGAACGCGTGCTCCGCATCAATCATCGCGGCGATACCGCCGTTTTTCTGAGCCTCAGCAATCGCGTGAAGAGCCAGGGTAGTCTTACCCGACGACTCCGGACCGTAAATCTCAATGATACGCCCCTTAGGATAACCGCCCACACCGAGAGCATAATTGAGCCCGATAGAGCCCGAAGGAATCACCTCCACCTTCTCCACGACCTCATCGCCGAGCTTCATCACAGCCCCGCGGCCATAATCCTTCTCGATATTACTCAGCGCCTGCGTCAGCGCATTGAGCTTCGCCTGCCGGGGATCAATCTCCCCCTTCTTGGCAGCCGGTTTCTTAGCTTTAGGTTTCTCCATATCGGATATATCTTTTTGTTGTTATTTCTGTTTTTAGCTTTATTCCTGATAACTACCCTTATCTCTGGCAATTACCTTTAAATTACAATGCAAAGTTACCAGATTACCGGGCAAAAGACCTGCCCACTCCAGTTAAAAAAGCCTTATTCAAGACAAAACCTTGCAACCATCTACAAAATTAGCCAAAACTCCCCTCACTACCAAGAAAACCTCCCTCAAAAATCCTTAATTCCCCCAATTTTTTTCATCCCCTCCTCCCCCATCCTCCTCTCCCCTGTTCGCCCCCCTCTCCCACCCCTCTTTTTCGCTCCCCAACCTCTCTTTTTCG
>CABUTS010000044.1 GCA_902494515.1 uncultured Muribaculaceae bacterium
GAGAGAAGGGGGGGGAGAGGTGGAAAGTGGTGAAAAGGAAAGGAGGTAAACCTCAGGGCCGGAGGGGGTGATTTGTCTCGGGCTAAGAGGTTTACCTCCTGAAAAAGGGGTTAGCGGAGGAGGAGCTTGGCGGCGGCGGGGCCGGCTTTGACAAGGATGAGGCCGGGGCGGCCGACGTGGATGCGGGTCTCGGCACCGGCGATGACGGTAGCGAGCTGGCGGCCGTCGAGGTCGGAGACGGTGATGGTCTGTCCGGCGGCGCCGCGGACAATGATGTCGGTGCCGTCGGCGAAGATTTCGATGCCGTCAGCGAGGTCGCTGGAGACATTGCGGAGGCCTACGGTTGAGGAGCAGGGGGTGTGGAGCGCAACGATTTCGCAGGGTTCGATGCCGGTGTAGAGCACGTTGCCGAGGGGGGAGGCAGCACCGGTGGCGGGGTCGATTTCGTGGAGATAGCCGCTGTGGAGGTCGCTTTCAGCGGCCCAGAACAGGCGGCCGGTGTTGTGGTCGAAGGCCATTGACTGCAGGTACTTCGGAGCTGCGACGCCGGTGGCGCCGACAACGGTCAGGGCGCCGCTTGCGGAGTCGACGGTCACAAGGTTGCCTTCGGAGTCAACGCCGTAAAGCTGGCCGGCGGTGGAGCAGGCGAGGGTGTGCAGGCTTCCCTGAAGCTGGGCGACCGGAGTAACCGCGCCGTCGGTGAGCGAAACAGTGGCGAGGTACTGGTTTTCGCCCTCGGCGCAGAGAAGCCACATGGCATCCGTAGCGTAGTTGTACGCCATATCCATCACGTATACATCCTCGTTCGGGATGGTGTTGACAACCACGAGGTTATCGGCGTCGATGGTGACGAACGCCTTGGCGGCGCCGTACCATGTTGCGGCGAATGCGTAGAGCGTACCGTCGTAGTATTCACCTGCGGTGACGAGCGCGTCGGAGGGGGTGATCTCCTTCTTGAAGACGGCCTGCTCGGGAGCGTTGGACTCGATGGACATTACGCCGGCGTTGCCGTAGGCGTTCCAGCGGTAGCCTGTCAGGGTTATGTTGGCCATGTTGGGGAAGGTCATCGAGATGGAGTTGTTGCTCTCCACCTGGTCCCCTTCGGCGGCAGCGGTGGCCACGAGGGTGAAGACGCCTTCGGCGATGTCAGCCGAGCCCAGACTGAGGTCGGCGGACTGGCCGTGGTTGAGCGGACCGGCGAGGGTGGCGGTGAGCTGCTTGTCCTCTCCGATAGTTACGGTCACGGGGATATTGCTGAGGGGCTTCTCGCCGAGGTTGGTAACGGTCACGACGACATCAATCGAGCTGACCATCTCCTTGGATTTCACGGGTGAAACGAACGCGGTTACAGCGGCATCGTAGTCGCTGCTGCGCTGCATCAGGGGGCCGTAAGCCTTGGCGGACTCACCGGTATGGTAGATAGCCGAAACGGCATACTGATATGTGCCTGAGGGGAGCACGGCCCAGGAGGCGTCGCTGCAGGAGAGCTCTGAAACGGGCTGACCGTTG
This sequence comes from uncultured Muribaculaceae bacterium, assembly GCA_902494515.1. Classification (GTDB taxonomy): domain Bacteria; phylum Bacteroidota; class Bacteroidia; order Bacteroidales; family Muribaculaceae; genus UBA7173. Next base: position 1,510 of record CABUTS010000044.1, read on the forward strand.
ACCTTGGTCCATTCAGCCTCAGCGTCGTCAGCTACGGCGCGGCGCCATACATTGTACTCGCACTGCGGCACGTCGGGGTTGTCGACCACTGCGCCGGAAGCGCCGGGAATTATGAAGTCAGCGACAACGTTCCATGCGGCGTAAGCGTCGTAGACCGAGCCGGTAGCATCCCAGCGGAGGTTGTTGACACCGCGCTTGTAAACACCGGAGTAGGGGGCGGTTCCCATCACGTAATCCCGTGCGGTGAGACCTTCGAAAGCGAAGCCGACGATGTAGGTGTGACCTTCGGCAAACTCGACGGATTCGGGAAGTTCGGTCGAAACCCAGCTGCCGTCGGCGGTCAGAGCGTCGGCGTCGACAAGCTGACGGGCCACCGTGATATTATTGTCGCGGGTGCCGTCCCATACGCAGGCATAGATGCTGCCGCCCAGCTGCGGTTTCTTGAGGAAGCCCTTGACCGCGCCCACGGAGAGGCCGGTCAGGTTGTTTTCGGCGATGGTCTCAGTTGAGTAGAAGTGCCCGACGTTGTAGTCGGAGGAATAATAGTCGCCGTCGAAACTGTCATTGACATCGGCGCCGTTGAGCGACAGCTCCCGCGGCTCGCCGGTGCGCGACATCGGGCTCTCCCAGGTGATGACGGCGGCGGAACCGTCGGCCTCGGGCACGGACTTCACGGCCCAGGGGGCAATGACGCTGCGCGCCAGGGTGATGTCGCCGAGGTCGAGGTCAGCGGTGGCGGAGACCTCCGCGGTGTAGGCGTCGTAGAGAGGATAAACGGCAGTCAGAGTGTAGGATTCGCCGGCATAGATACCGGTGAACTCGAAGTGGCCGTTCTCGTCGGCCGTGGTTTCGGCGGTGTCGTATCCGGCGACGGAGACCTTAGCCCCGGCGGCGGGGAGCCGCGTGTCGTCGGTGGCGAGCGTACCGGCAACCTTCACCTTGGCTATGGCCGGGAGGGTGAAGTTGTGGGTGGCGGTCTGGCCGGCGGTGACTGTCACATCCTCGGTCATAGGGGTGTAGCCGGTAGCGGAAACGGTGAACGAGAGGGTACCCACGTTAGCGAACGGGATGCTGTAGGCGCCGTTTTCGTCGGTGACGACATTGAGGTAGTCGTGTCCGGCGACGGCAACCTTAGCGTTGGCGATTTCAGCGCCGTCGGAACCCTTCACGGTGCCGGCTACAGCGCCGAGGTTGTTGGCCGAGAGGATAAAACGGGTCATAGGCACATATTCGCCTACCGAGCCGTAGGGGGGATTGGAAATCTCGAAGGCAGAGTAGCTGTCGCCGCTCACCGAGCGCTTGTCGCCGGGAGTTGCGGCGCACCAGAAGCGGTCGGAGTAACCGCCGGTGCGGTCGAGCGAGCCGACGACGGTGACGATGAAGTTGCCCCCGGCGTAGTCGTAGGGGGTGTCGAGATGAATTGCGATATCGGTGGTGCCCACGGGCATCGAGACAGCGCCGTCGAATACCGGGGTGGCGTCGCCGAGGCTTACCCATTTGTCGGCGAGATCGGTGAGGTCGGTCGGGGTGATGTAAACCTTCACGGCTGCAGTCAGTTCGCTTGAGCCGCAGAACGATTTGAACACCAGATCGGTGATCTGCCCCTGAGCGCCGTTGAGGTCAGCGGGGTAGAATACAGTCTGCGACATGGAGTAGCGGGAATTCAGAGCCACGGGGATGCGCGGAGCGTAGTTGTCCTGAGCCCCGGAGGGGTAGACCGTGGCGTCGAACAGGCTGGCGTCGAAGAGCACCGAAGTGGCGGTGTAGTCGACCTCCGACTCTCCGGCGGGGTTCACGGCTTTCACGGTGTAGGAGTAGGTGCCGGGAGCGCCGGGGGTGTCGGTGAAGGTGGTTTCTTTGAGACCATCGACCACGGCTTCGCCGTTGCGGAGCACGGTATAAGTGATGGCCTCGGGGTCAACGTAGCCCGACGACACACCGGCGGTGACAGCTTCCCAAAGAACCGTAACCGATCCGCCGGCTACCACCGAGCGGGTGTTGCGCGGAGCTTTTGGGAGGTCCTGACCGATATAAGCCGAGCGGCTGACGAAGTCGGTGGTCCCTTCGGCATTGCGGAAGGCGATGGAATAGGTGTGGCGGCCGTTGGTGACCTCGGAGTCGGTGTAGCTGTACTCGGCTGCGGCGACCAGACCTTCGGAAATCACAGCGAGCTCGGCCCCGTCGCGAAGGATTACAACCTGGAAGTCGCCGAGCTCACCGCCGGCGGCTGTGCGCGAGGGGTTCGTCCAGGAGAGTGTGGCGCTTAAAGCGCCGTTTGCCCCGGGGGTAATCGCGAACGATATCGGCCGCGCGGGCGCATTCTGGTTTAGGACTTTGATGTTGTCGACGCTCAGGCCGTAAGAGCCCGAGCCGACATGGCGGAACGCGAGGTAGATGTCCTGTCCGTCATACGCGGCCAGGGCGATGTTCATCGACTCCCACTGGATGTCGTCCTCATAGCCGTTGTCGGCGGTTGCGGAGCGCAGCGGTGTGAAATCGTCGACAGCCGTTCCGGTCGTGGAGACGAGTACCTCGATTCGCTCGGTGTTGTCGAGGTCCTGGGCGGCATAGCTGAACGTCAGCACGCAGGCATTGTTGGGGACATGGATTTGCGGCGTCACAAGCCAGTTGTCCTGCGCCGGCAGCGTCGAATAGGACGCCGGGTCGCGGGTGTAGGAGATTGCCAGCTTGGAGCTGCCCGCGAGCTGAGTGACATTCGAGGAGCCCTGCTCTGATTTCCAGCAGGAGCCGTCGCCGTCATTGTCGATTACCGACCATCCGGCGGGAGGGAACACCGTTCCCTCGAAATCCTCGGAAATCACTGCCGACTGCGCCGAGGCATACAGCCCGGCGGCCGCCGCCAGTGACATAAAGAAAAATCTCTTCATTGTTCAAGGGTTTATGTAATGAATTTAAAAAAACGTCGTAGAAAAAGCACCAATGGGTAAAAAGCCCCCGGGCTGGTGCTCGGGGGCTTCGGAGGGACCTTATATTATTAAGGTGTTGTTTACTTCACGATGGGGGAGGGTTCGATGCCCCACTGGCTCTGCTGCAGGCGCAGGTAGTTGTTGTAGCGCCACTGAGCGTTGGCCTTGGCTGCGCTGAAGAGTTCGCCGGCTTCGGCGGGATACTGCTTCAGAACGGAGGCGTAGCGGACTTCGCCCTTGAGGAAGTCTTCGAACTTGTCCCAGTCGGGTGTCTTGGAGTCGAGCGAGAAGGGGTTCTTGCCCTCTTCCTCGAGCACGGGATTGTAGCGCCAGAGGTGCCAGTAACCACATTCAACGGCTTTCTGCTCTTCGGCCTGACTGTGACCCATACCGGCCTTGAGGCCGTGGTTGATACAGGGAGCGTAGGCGATGATGATGGAGGGACCGTCGTATGCTTCGGCTTCGCGGATAGCCTTGAGGGTCTGGGCCTGGTCGGCGCCCATGGCAACCTGAGCGGCGTATACGTAGCCGTAGGTGGTGGCGATCAGACCGAGGTCTTTCTTGCGGATGCGCTTGCCGGCAGCGGCAAACTTGGCGATTGCGCCGATAGGTGTGGCCTTGGAGGCCTGACCGCCGGTGTTGGAGTAAACCTCGGTGTCGACAACGAGTACGTTGACGTTCTTGCCGGAGGCGAGGACGTGGTCGAGTCCGCCGAAGCCGATATCGTAGGCGGCGCCGTCGCCGGCGATGATCCACTGGGAGCGCTTTACGATGTAGTTCTTGAGATCGACGATACCCTTGCAGATGTCGCAGGAGCAGGCGGCGCAGAGGGGAACGATGGTTTCGTAAACCTCGCGGGTAGCTTTGGCGTCGGAGCGGTTGTCGAGCCACTTCTGGGCCTGAGCCTTGATTTCGTCGTTGCAGCAGTCGCAGGTGAGGGCCTTCTGCATGAGGTCGGCCAGACGCATCTGCATCTTCTCGTTGGCGATGGTCATACCCAGACCGAATTCAGCGAAGTCCTCGAACAGGGAGTTGGCCCATGCGGGACCGTGGCCGCGGAAGTTGGTGGTGTAGGGGGTGGAGGGCACGGAGCCGGAGTAGATCGAGGAGCAGCCGGTTGCGTTGGCTACCATCTCGTGGTCGCCGAAGAGCTGGGAGATGAGCTTCACGTAGGGAGTCTCGCCGCAGCCCGAGCAGGCGCCGGAGAACTCGAAGAGCGGGGTGGCGAACTGGGAGTTCTTGACGTTAGCGGCGATGTCCACGAGGTCCTGCTTGGAGGCTACGGCCTTCACGCAGTATTCCCATTCGGCATCTTTGTCGAGCTGGGTTTCGAGGGGCTTCATGGCCAGGGCCTTGTTGCCCTTCTTGCCGGGACATACGTCAACGCAGTTGCCGCAGCCGAGGCAGTCGAGAACGTCGACGGCCTGAACGAAGCGCATGCCGGCGAACTGCTTGCCGATGGCGGGGATTGTCTTGTCTTCGCCGAAGGGAGCGTCGGCCATTTCCTTCTCGTCGAGGAGGAAGGGACGGATTGCGGCGTGAGGGCAGACATAAGCGCACTTGTTGCACTGGATACAGTTCTCGGGATCCCATTCGGGGACGAAGGCTGCCACGCCGCGCTTCTCGTAGGCGGCGGTGCCGTTGTGCCATGTCCCGTCGGGGATGGCTGCGAAGTCGCTGACCTTCAGGAGGTCGCCGTCCTGGGCGTTGATGGGGCGGACGATCTTGTTGATGAATTCGGGATCGTCGTTGGGAGCGGGAGCCTCGACTTCGAGGTTCTTCCAGGCGGGATCAACGGTGAGCTGCTTGTATTCGCCGCCGCGGTCAACGGCTGCGTAGTTCTTGTCGACCACGTCCTGACCCTTCTTGCCGTAGGACTTCACGATGAATTTCTTCATCTGCTCTACTGCGAGGTCAACGGGGATGACTTCGGTGATGCGGAAGAAAGCGCTCTGCAGGATGGTGTTGGTGCGGTTGCCCAGACCGATTTCCTGAGCGATCTTGGTGGCGTTGATGTAGTAGACGGTGATGTTGTGGTCAGCGAAGTACTTCTTCACCTTGTTGGGGAGGTTCTTGGCCAGCTCCTCGCCTTCCCAGATGGTGTTGAGCAGGAAGGTGCCGTTGTCGCGCAGACCGCGGGTAACGTCGTACATGTGGAGGTAAGCCTGAACATGGCAAGCGACGAAGTTCGGGGTGTTCACCAGATAGGTGGAGCGGATGGGGGCATCGCCGAAGCGGAGGTGGGAGCAGGTGAAACCGCCGGACTTCTTGGAGTCGTAGGCGAAGTAAGCCTGGCAGTACTTGTTGGTGTTGTCGCCGATGATCTTCACGGAGTTCTTGTTGGCACCAACGGTACCGTCGGCGCCGAGGCCGTAGAACTTGGCTTCGAAAGTCGACTTGTCGCCGAGGGCAACCTCTTCGGGGAGGGGAAGCGAAGTGAAGGTGACGTCGTCAACGATACCCACGGTGAAGTGGTCCTTGGGCATGGGGAGGGCGAGGTTCTCGAATACGCCGATGATCTGGGCGGGAGTGGTGTCCTTGGAAGCCAGACCGTAGCGGCCGCCGACGATGACGGGGGCATTCTCCTTGCCGTAGAAACATTCCTTGACGTCGAGGTAGAGGGGCTCGCCGTTGGCGCCGGGTTCCTTGGTGCGGTCGAGCACTGCGATGCGCTTGCAGGTGGCGGGCACGGCAGCGAGGAAGTGCTTGGCGGAGAAGGGACGGTAGAGGTGAACGCTCACCAGACCTACTTTTTCGCCCTTGGCGGTGAGGAAGTCGATGGCCTCCTGGGCAGCCTGGGTTACGGAACCCATGGCGATGATCACGCGCTCGGCGTCGGGAGCACCGTAGTAGTTGAACAGACCGTACTTGCGGCCGGTGATCTCGGAGATCTTGTTCATGTATTCCTCGACGATGTCGGGAACATTGTTGTATTCGGAGTTGCAGGCCTCGCGGTGCTGGAAGAAAACGTCGCCGTTCTCAGCCATGCCGCGAGAAACAGGAGCCTGAGGGGTCAGTCCGCGCTGGCGGAAGCGGGCGAGAGCCTCGCGGTCGAGCAGGGGAGCGATGTCGTCCTGCTCCATGAGCTCGATTTTCTGGATCTCATGGGAGGTGCGGAAGCCGTCGAAGAAGTTTACGAAGGGGATGGAGCTCTTGATGGTGGCGAGGTGAGCTACGCCGGCCAGGTCCATGACCTCCTGAACGGAACCCTCGCAGAGCATTGCGAAGCCGGTCTGACGAACCGACATCACATCCTGGTGGTCACCGAAGATGCTCAGCGCGTGGGAAGCGAGCGTACGGGCGGAAACGTGGAAAACGCAGGGAAGCTGCTCGCCTGCGATTTTGTACATATTCGGGATCATCAGCAGCAGACCCTGCGAAGCGGTGTAGGTGGTGGTCAGAGCGCCAGCCTGAAGGGAACCGTGGACAGCACCTGCGGCGCCCCCCTCGGACTGCATCTCCTGGACCAGCACGGTCTCGCCGAAGATGTTCTTACGACCTGCGGCAGCCCACTCGTCGACGTATTCAGCCATGGTCGACGACGGGGTGATGGGATAGATGGCGGCTACCTCCGAGAACATGTAGCTCACATGGGCAGCAGCCTGATTTCCATCACAGGTAATAAATTTTTTCTCTTTACTCATAATGGTTAGAAAGACTGTTATTGATATGTAACGTAAGTTTCTTGATTGAATCTGCAAATGTAAGCATTTTTTCTGAAAAATTCTGCATGAATTTTGCACAAAAGCTGTTAAACATGCTTGGGTTCAGGCATTTTGCTGGTCAACTGTGGCCGAATCGGACTCAAACCCGTTGGATTCCCCTGTTTTTTAATGCGATGCGACAGATTTATTTGGTGGATTGGAAAAAAATGCGTAACTTTGTGGGATTTTTGACCGCAACGGGCTCCGGAAGTTGTCCCTCAGGGGGATGCGCCCGCCGGTATAACCTTTAAAATCATCATTTTAGATGTACGCTATCGTAGAAATCCAGGGACAGCAGTTCAAGGCCGAAGCAGGCAAATTCCTGTATGTCCACTATCTCGGCGACGAGAAGAAAGAGGGCGAAACCGTTGAATTCGACAAGGTCCTCCTCGTTGACGCCGACGGTGCCGTGAAGGTCGGCGCGCCCACCGTAGAAGGGGCAAAAGTAGTTTGCGAGGTGAAGCGTCCCCTCGTAAAGGGCGATAAAGTTATCGTCTTCAAGAAGAAACGTCGCAACGACTACCGTCGCAAGAATGGTCATCGCCAGATGTTCTCCCAAGTAGTGATCAAGGACGTAATTGCTTAACCCCCAAATCCGAAAAAGAAATGGCACATAAAAAAGGTGTAGGTAGTTCTAAGAACGGCCGCGAGTCTGAAAGCAAACGACTCGGTGTTAAGATTTTCGGTGGCCAGAAGTGCAAAGCCGGCAACATCATCAAGCGTCAGCGTGGCACTGTTCATCATCCCGGCCTGAACGTGGGTATGGGCAAGGACCACACAATCTATGCGCTGATCGACGGCACGGTAGTCTTTACCACCGGTAAGGAAGGCCGCTCCTTCATCAACGTCACCCCCGAAGCTGAGGCATAACCTCCTCGCTTCCCCCTGAATCCTCCCTCAGGGCCGGATTCAATCCAAAGAAATCATAAAAGGCTGCCCGGCCCTCCGGCGCAGCCTTTTTGATTTTCAGTTGTTATAAATGTATGGAAAAGAAGATACTGATAATGGGGGCCACGTCGGGAATCGGCGAGCAGTTGGCCCGGGATTTTGCGGCGAAGGGCTGGACTGTCGGCGCGGCCGGCAGGAATGAGCAGAAACTCCGGGAATTAAAGGATGAATTCCCGGGGAAAGCAGTTGATGTCACGCCGGCGGGGGCGACCGCTGGGAAGGTCGTTGCGCGGCAGATTGATATTACGAGGCGGGATGCCGTGGAGGGTATGGAAGAACTGATTGAGGAGATGGGGGGAATGGACCTATACTGCCATGTGGCGGGGGTGGGGTTCGATAATGTGAACCTCGAGACGGAGGCGGAGATTAAGACGCTGGAGGTCAATGCCGTGGGATTCACCCGGATGGTCGACACGGCGTTCAGATATTTCAGAGATGCGAACGGGGGAGAGGGGCGCATTGCGGCGATAACCTCGGTTGCCGGGACCAACGGCATCGCCAACATGGCGTCGTACAGCGCCACCAAGGCTTATCAGCAGGTGTATCTGAGGGCGCTGCGGCAGTTGGTCAGGGTCGAGAAGCTGAAAATTACGATTACCGACATCCGTCCCGGATGGATCCGGACCCCGCTGATTGCGCCGGACGAAAGGCCCGCGATGGAGATGCAACCGGACTATGCTGTGAAACGTATCGGGCGCGCCGTGGAGCACGGCGGGCGCGTCAGGGTGGTAGACTGGCGGTGGAATCTGATTGTAGGGCTGTGGCGGATGGTGCCGAACTGGCTCTGGGAGCGGCTGCCGCTGAGAATCCGCGGACTGAAAAGCGTCTGAAAATTTGGTTGTTAAAATCGGAATCGTTAATTTTGTGATTGATTAGCGCCCGGGGTGCCTGAAGAGGTGCTGCGGGAGCCTTTCGGTGTTTGGAGCCATCGGAAAACTCCGCTACAAACTCGTGCAAAGATGAAAGTTCCGTCGAAAAATACCACATATTTAGCGCTGATATTCGCGGCGGCTGTGGCCATTGTGGTCTATTTCATGCCGCGTGACAGCAAGCACAAATACGCCTACGAGCTCGACCGCCCGTGGAACTACGACCTGCTGACAGCGCCGTTCGACATCCCGGTTTACCGCGACTCGGCGTCGGTCAAGGCGCTGATTGACAGTGTGGACCGCACATTCGTGCCGATTTTCCAGCGCGACAACACTGCTCTGGAACGCGTCCGCGCGGTGATCAACGACGCCACGAACCTCTCCGGCGCTACCCGCTCGCGGTTGCTGCGCGCTGTAGCCGGAATCTATGACGCCGGGGTGGTCGACGCCTCGACCTCCGCGATGATCGACGCCGGCAAGCTCCCCGAAATGACCTTCAACGAGGACAACATCAAGGTTGGCTACGCCACGGACCGCATGGTGTCGCAGCGCGATGCCTACGCCATGATTGACAGCATTTTCCGCAGCTCGCCGGAACGCGCCGAGGTGCAGAAACTCGGCCTGTCGAACCTCATCGAGCCGAGCATCGTCGAGGACCGCAAAGGCTCCGAACAGTACCGCGAGAGCCTCATACAGCCGATTGTCTCGGCCATCGGCATGGTGCAGAAAGGGGAGCGCATCATCGACCGCGGCGACCGCGTAAGCCCGCAGCTGTTCCAGGTGCTGAAAAGCTATGAGCTGGCCCTCGAAAAGGCCGGCCACCACGACCGCAACCGTCTGCTGAACTCGCTGACGGGTCAGGCAATCTTCGTAATCTGCATATTTGCAATCCTTTACACATACTTCGCCCTCTACTATCCCGAGGTGTTCGCCAGCGTCAGGAAAATCCTGGCCGTGATGATTCTGATGGTCGGGATGTTCATCTTCACTGTAGCGATGTCGAAGGTGATTTCCGGCGGGCAGTATATCGTGCCGTTAGCGATGCTGCCGGTGATAATCATGGTGTTCTTCGACTCCCGCACGGCCTTCTTCGTTTATGTCGGCGAGGTGCTGCTCTGCACCGTCAACGCGTCGTTCCAGCTCGAGTTTGTGTTCGTGGAACTGTTGGCGGGGACGGCTGTGACCTTCTCGCTGAAGGAGCTGTCGAAGCGCAGCCAGCTGCTCCGCTCGGCGGTTATAGCGCTGCTGTCGTATCTGCTTGGCTACGTGGCCATTGAACTGATGTTTACCGGCTCGCTATCGTCGCTGTCGGGACGTCTGGTCGGCTTCTTCGCCATCAATTCGGTGCTGATTTCCTTCGCATATCTGCTGATATTCATTTTCGAGAAACTGTTCGGGATGATATCCGTCGTTACCCTCGTGGAGCTCTCGGACATCAACAATCCGGTGCTCCGCAAACTCTCGACCGACTGCCCGGGAACCTTCCAGCACTCTATGGCTGTCAGCAATCTGGCTTCCGAGGCCGCCCACAACATCGGCGCTAACGTGCAGCTGGTGCGCGCCGGGGCGCTGTATCACGACATCGGCAAGATCGACAATCCTGCCTTTTTCACTGAAAATCAATATGGTGTGAACCCCCACGACGTGCTGACGCCGAAACAGAGCGCCCGCATCATCATCTCGCACGTCACCGACGGCTGCAAGCGCGCCGACAAGGCCAAGCTCCCCGAGGTAATCAAGGATTTCATCACCCAGCACCATGGCCGCGGCCGCGCCAAGTACTTCTATATCAAGGAACAACAGGCGCATCCCGAGGAGGATATCGACCCGAAACCGTTCACCTATCCCGGGCCGAACCCGCAGACCCGCGAGGCGTCGGTGCTGATGATGGCCGACTCCGTGGAGGCCGCTTCGCGGTCGCTCACCGACCACTCCGAGGCCGCCATATCCGGGCTGGTCAACCGTCTGATCGACTCGCAGGTAGCCGACGGGCTGCATAATGAATCCCCCCTGTCGTTCCGCGACATCTCCCGCATCAAGGAAACCTTCATCAAGCGTCTGCGCTCGATGTATCACGGCCGTGTGCAGTATCCCCCCGAAACCAAGCGGAAACCCTCTGCTCCCGACGCTTCCGAGGCTGAAAAACCGGCTCCCGCCGAGACCGAAAAACTTGCTCCGGTCGAGGCTGAAAAACCGGCGCCCGCTGAGGCAGACAAGGGCGCTGTGGCCTCCGCTGACAAGAAAAAGTTGTAATCGTCCCGGGGATTTGGTAACTTTGCAATGAAAATAGATGAAGAATGATTGACCGTCTGCGCGATTTGATTCCTGAGCCGGCCCTGCGGCGCCTGCCGTGGTATCTGGCTTATGTCAGCCTGCTGCATGAGAGGGGTGTGGAGTATGTTTCCTCCACGGCCATCGCGCGCGGCCTCAATGTCGACGCCTCGCAGATTGCAAAAGACCTCTCGTTTCTCGGCGTCAAGGGGAAAACGCGCATCGGCTACGAGGTCTCCATGCTGCAGCGCAAGCTCGAGGAGTTCCTCGGTTTCCGTAAGGAACACCGGGCGGTGATGCTCGGTGTCGGCTCCCTTGGACGGGCGCTGATGGGGGACTCCGGTCTGACGAACTATGGCCTGCATATCGTGGCCGGGTTCGACGTAAACCCCGCAGTGATAGGCACTGACATCAAGGGTATGCCGGTGTTCGACATCTCCGATCTCGGGGAAAAAGTCAGGGAACTAGGCGTTGAAATCGGCATCGTCTGTGTACCCGTGGAGGCTGCGCAGAATGTCGCCGACGCCATCGTTGCCGCCGGGCTGAAAGCCATCTGGAACTTCACCCCCTGCCGGATTCAGGTGCCCGACGATGTGGTGATTTCCAACACCTCGATTTACGCGCAATTAGCTGTAATCTACAACCGAATGTATCTGCGCTGAAATTTTAACCGAAAGCACTCACGCTGATGAAAGTCCTGAGAATCGACCGGCAGTCCGGAACATGGCCCTGCGAGGCGCAGGAAGCTATCGGCCAGGATGTTATCTGCCCGCTCCCCGTAGAAATGATTGCTGATTCGGCTGTCAACCGCAACGACCGTCCGGTGTTCGTGCCCGATTTCGCAATATCCGGGGGGTGGACGCTCGACATCCTCCCCGTAATCCATATCGGCCATCAGGGGAAATCCATCGCCTCCCGTTTCGCCCACCGCTACGTCAGCGGCCTCTCCCTCGCCGCCCAGCTCCATCCGGCTTCCGGCTCCCGGTTTCTGCCCATCTTTGGGGCCATCGACACTGCCTTCACCCTCGGTCCGGCCCTCCCGCTGACAATCCGCCCCGAACATCAGCCGGACAACGATACAAAACTGGCTCCGACGGATACTGATTCTGACCGGACTCCGGCTGATTGCCAGGAGATTAAAATCACTGTCGACTACACTCCGCAGCCCGGGAGCAAGCACCCCTTCGAACCTGTCAGCCGCGAACTGACCGTCAAGCTCGCCGACCTGAAAATCGCGGAAACCGTAGAGCTGCTCAGCCGCTTCATCACCCTCAAGACCGGCGACCTACTGATTCCCTGCACCCTCGGCCCTGCGCTCTCACTCCCTCTGCATCTCGACGCCGCCCTCACCGCCACCCTCACCCTCGCCGGCGCTGCAACCCCTTCCGCTTCCTCCCCCCTCCTCCTCCGCCTGAAATAAAAGCTGCGTCCTGCGGATTCCGGCGTGCAGCCGGTATGAAATAAAAAAAGTTGGCAAAAAGGTTACACTGGTGTAACCTTTTTGCCAACTTTTTTATGGAAAATAGCTATGTTAGGTCGTGGGGGATGGGGTTCGGGAGGGGTCAGGCGCGGTCGGCGGCGACGGTTGCCGGGGTGCCGGAGGGGGCGGGGATGCGGTAGCCGATGTAGGCGATGAAGAGGGACATCAGCGGCGAGAGGATGTTGAAGATGCAGCAGGGGAAGTAGACCAGGGTGCTGACGCCGAGGACCGTGGACTGTGTGACGCCGCAGGAGTTCCAGGGGATGAGCACGGAGGTCACGGAGACGGCGTCTTCCATCGAGCGGCTTAGCAAGCGTGGCTCGAGGCCGAAGCGGCGGTAGAGGTTGCGGTACATGTTGCCGGTGATGATGAGCGAGAGATACTGGTCGGCTGTGAGGCAGTTCATTGCCAGACCGCTGCCGACGGTGGCGCCGACGATGGAGGTGCGGCGGCGCAGCGAGGCTGTGAAGGCTTCGGTGATGCGGTTGAGCATGCCGGTGCCGATCATCGCCGAGCCGAAGAGCATGGCGCAGAGCACCAGGAAGATGGTGGACCCCATACCGAGGATGCCGCCGGTGGTGGCGAGGTCATCGAGCTGCGGCAGGCCGGTGGCGGGGACGAAGCCGCTCCAGAGCGAGGTGATGGATTCGCTGAGGCCGATGCCGAGCTGCGGCTGGTAGATGAAGATGCCGGCGACGCCGAGGACGGCGGCAACGAGCAGCACCACGAAAGTCCGGACTCTCAGCAGTATCAGGGTGATGGTGATGGCGGGAATCAGGAGCACCCAGGGGGTGATGTTGAAGGCGGAGCGGAGGGCGGCGTCCATGCCCGAGGGGTCGGTGGCTTCGGTGGGGGTGGAGAAGAGGCCGACGCCGAGATATACGGCCAGGGCGATGACAATCGAGGGGATGGTGGTGACCATCAGGTAGCGGATATGCTTGAAGAGGTCGACTCCGGCGGCCGAGGAGGCCACGACCGTGGTGTCGCTCAGTGGGGAGACTTTGTCGCCGAAGTAGGCGCCGGAGATGATGGCGCCGGCAATCCAGGCGTCGGAGTAGCCCATTACCTGGCCTATGCCCATGAAGGCGACGCCGATGGTGGCGATGGTAGTCCAGGAGCTGCCGGTGAGGATTGAGATCATGGCGCAGACCACGCAGGTGAGCATCAGGAAGAGGCTGGGGGAGAGGATTTCGAGGCCGTAGCAGATCATGGCGGGGACAACGCCTGACATCATCCAGGAGGTGGCGATCATAGCGATGCATACGAGGATGGGGACGGCGGGAAGTATCTGTACGGCGCTGCGGCGCAGGCCTACGAGGAGGCCGCGGCGTGTGGCGGTGCCGCAGATGGCGGCGAGCGCCACCGACAGGATGGCGCAGAACAGCAGAATCCAGGGGCCGGTTTCGGCCACGGCATCGGCGCCGCGGGCGATGATGATTCCGGGGAGGAAGAGCAGCAGCACTGCCAGCGGGGCGATGGAAATTCCGAGGGAGGGGCAGTTGGGGCGCACACCGGGGCGCCGACATACCGATTTCAGTGATAGCAAGATTCTTTTCAACCTTAGAAAGATTTACAGCTAAAGCTAATGTTGGAGATTACACCATTGGCGGCCCGGGGAATATAAAGGTGATATTCAGCGGCGCCGTTCGGAATGTTAACTGATTGAGGCTGCAAAATTATGAAAAATTTTGCAGCCTCGCAAACGCCTTAAGGTTGTATTTGATTTATTTTTGGTTTTTTAAGATGGCGGATTTTCTCAGAGGACTGTCCTTTTTAAGAGGAAAATGGACTTATGGCGGCAAGCCGCGCCGCCATTGATTGTTCTGCGCTTATTCCTCCTCGCCGGCGGGGATGAGGTCGGCGAGCTCGGGACGGATGAAGTCGCGGAGGAGGTCGTAGGGGATCACGCAGCTCGGGGAGCCGATGGCATACGGGCCGATTTCATACTGCTGGTAAATAACCTGCAGGCCGTCGGCCGAGAACAGCGGGTCAGCCACGGGGTAGGGGAGTGTGTCGCTGTCGGGGAGGAAGAGCTGCCCGACGGCTTCAGCTTCGCTGCTCTCGAAATACTGCGAGGCGAGATTCTCGAGCACGAGCTTCAGAAATGCCTCGTCCTTGTCGCGGGGAATCATGTCCCAGGTAATCCAGGAGGCGTCCTTGAGGTTGATCGTGCGCCCGTAGTAGAGCATCGAGCCGTGGGCGCCGCCCATGTAGGTGTAGGTGGCGTTGAGGAAAGAGGCGAAGCGGTCGGTGACCGTGTCGCAGGTGAAAGCCACCGACATATCCAGCCCGATCGGAGCCCATTCGGGGTCGCTGAGCTGCGAACGGAAGTCGGTCATCACGGTCTTGACGAAGTTGTCGGCCAGAGTCTGGTCGACCTTGTCGGCGGCGGGGAGATTGATTCCCACCGAGGAGCAGATGGCGTTGACCGACTGGAGAATCCACGCGTTCACGGAGTCGGCGACGACAGTGTTGTGTATCGGTGATTCGATGGAGATAGCGGCTCGGGCTATGCCATCGTCGGGTGTGCTGACCGAGTCGGCGGCAGCGTAGGTAGCCAGCTCGAACTTTTCGCCACCGAAGTGGCTGCAGCTTGTGATGCCCGAAATCAGGGCGCAGACTGAGGCGGATAACAGCAGTTTTCTCATGACGGATATTCAGGTGTTAATGGGTTGACTTTTCGGTACAGGCTTTTTCGGACCGGGTGGCCGGCAGAGGATTAAACAATGTTAAGATTATAAAAACAACGCCGGAGCGGGCTGAAAAGTTGACTGCGGTGTGGATATATGGGGCAAAGGTATGGCGAAAGTAAAAAAAAGGTCGTCATCCCGACGACCTTTCTCCTTTAAACCTTTATCTTAATCTAATACTATGAAAAACACACGTTGCAAAGTTCGAAAATTATTATGAATTTTGCAACTTTTTATAAGAAGTTTTGCAAAAATGGGGGGGGGGTTAACAAATTTTAACACGAAAAAGACGCGTTTTGGCAAATTTGTAGCAGTTTTGTAGTGGATTTGATGCAGGTCAGGACGCTTCCAGAAGGGGTGTGACGCCCCTGTGTGCTCTGTGGCCGCGTTTGTGAAGCCACAGCGGCTGCGGCTCCGCGATTATAGATTTGGTGAAAAATAGTGAAAATCCGGAGCCGGGTGTCAGTATTCCAGGGCGAAATTGTCGACCCAGAGGGTCAGGTCGAGGGTGCCGATATATGCCGTGCCGGAGGCCGAGGAGGCCATGACCATAATATGGGTCGGGGTGGCGTTGGCGTTGGCCCAGCCCACCTCCTTCACCGGAACCATCTTCCCCTTGGAATTGCGGGCGTAATAGGATTTTTCCTGGGGAATCAGCCCCATGTAGGATTTATAGAACGGCTCGTGGGTGATGTCGCCGTAGTGCACGGGGATGCGGTGGTTGTTGACCCAGCCGCCGGTGTCCTTCGAGAAGCGTTCGCGACCGGTGCCGACGCGTTTGGCGTAGAGGTTACCTTTGGCGTCTTCCCAGCGCTGTTGCAGGATGATGTACACCTCGGCGGAGTCGTTACCCTTGTAGTGTTTCTGCGAGCCGAAACCGGGAGCGTAGAGGCGGCCGGTCGAGGCGGGGGGCATGTGGAGCTTGTAGTCGAAACGGAGGGCTTTGGGGCGCTTGGTGAAGGGGATGCCCATTTCCATCTTCGAGTAGGGGCTTGAGGTGGACTTCACCGGCTCCATGAATTCGCCGAGGAAAATCGACCCGGCTACAAGCACATCTATGTTGATAATACCCAGCGCCTTGCAATGCTCGAGCATGGTGGTCATCTTGCAGCATCGGCCGCCCCCCTCGCGATTGTCGGGGAACACGGCATTGGACCCCTTGACGACTCCGTGGACTTTGGCCAGGACGTTGGAGGTGGCCCAGGGGGAGCCGCCGCGGTTGCTGTAGGGTTCGGCGCCCTCGATGGTGGCGTTGGGGGCGATTTCGTAGAGGGTCTTCTGATTGCCGCCGATGATACCCGACTCTTTGAAGTGGCGGGTCACCCAGTTTTCGAAATCGCCGTATTTGATGCGTTCGGACTGCTGGGCCTGGACGGCGAGGCACATCAGCGGTGCCAATATAATTAAAATCAGTTTTTTGGTCATATTCTTACTACATATATTTTGGTCATATCCTTGCTTATTTCGGAGCGAGGAGTTGAATTTGGTAACCTTATAGACTTTCGTAGTGCAAAGTTACGGTTTTTCGCCGAAATTGCGGCTTGTTTTCGTCAATAACAATCTGCTGAACCCCCGTTTGTTCACCGTTTTCTACACTTAGGCCATTTTTTCGGTTAAATCGGCCAATTCTCCGGGAGCTATTTCTGTTAAATCCGGCCGATTCCCGCCTCGATTAAGTCTTAAAATAAAATAATCCTTGAAAAAAACCGTTATTACCTTAATAAACCGATTATTATTGCATCCTATGAAAAGTGGCAGACGCGCGGCTTTGATAGCGTTTATATATATAATGTGTGGGGCCTTCGTCGCCCCCGGCCTTAAGGCGCTTCCGACGGACTATTATGCTCATTCATCGGCACTTGCCTCCGGCAAATGGGTGAAGGTGAAGGTCACCGAGTCCGGAATGCAGCAGATTTCCTTCGAGGCTCTGCGGCAGATGGGGTTCGACGACCCGGCGAAGGTGGCCGTGTGCGGCTACAGCGGTATTGAACTGGCCGACTTCTTCTTATCGGAGTCGCAGGCCGACGACCTCCCCTCGGTTCCGGTGATTTTCTCCGACGATAAACTGATTTTCTACGCCGACGCCGTCGGTCTTCAGTCGCCGCTGAAAGCCAACGGTTCAGCCGACGGTCCCCGCTACAACTCACGGATTTTCCGTAACTTCTTCAACGACCATGCGGTTTTCTTCCTGACCGATACCCGCGAGCCTCTGATTATCAGTAAGGTAACTACTGAGGTAGACCCCGCACATTCCCCGCTGGACCGTTCTCAGGGTTTCCTGCTCAAGGATTTCAAGGATGTGAAGCCGGGCAACATCGGCGCCTTCATGTTCGGCGCCGAAGATATGGGCGTAACACCCCGGCAGACCTTCGACCTCTATCTCCCCGGCTTCGACCCCGACGGCGACGGCCCGGATATCGAAACCGGCCTGGGGATGATGGCCCTCTCGCCGAGGATCGTCTGGTCCCTTCCTGGTGCGACTTCCGCCACCCAGACCGTGACGGGTTACGGCTCCTATGCCGACTACAAAATCTATTATTACGGCAAAAAGGCTTTCCGCTATGAGGGCGCCGTCAAGTGCGACGGCGACATATATCCCCTCTCCATGGATGCCGCCGGAAGCTCCGATCTGAAGAACGGATGGGTCGACTATATGGCCGCCATCTATCCCCGCCGGAACGACATGGCCGGCCTTGCGCAGTCGGTTTTCGGTTTCCCGAAGCTGGAGGCCGGGCAGGTGGTCGTCTTCACCGACGCTCCGGCCACCCTCCGCGTGTGGGACGTTACCCGCAACAGTGTGCCCCGCGAGTTCGCCGTCACGGCCGCGGATGACGGCTCCGCCTCTTTCGTGGCCGACGGGGACCGCGAGATGACCCTCACCGTCGAAATCCCCCGTTTCATCGCTTTCGACCCTGCCGCGCAGCTCTGCGAACCTCAGGTGATCGGTGACGTGGAAAACCAGAATCTCCACGCCATGTCTACCCCCGACATGATTGTGATCGCCAGCGAGAACTGCTACGCTCAGGCCTCCCGCCTGACCGACATTCACCGCCGCTACACCGGCAAGGATGTCGCCGTGGTCCGCGCCGGGCAGGTCTACAATGAGTTCTCCTCCGGTCTGGCCCATCCTCAGGGGTTACGCCGCTTCGTGAAGATGCTTTACGACCGCGACCCCGCCAAGCTCCAGGCGGTGCTGCTGTTCGCCGCCGCCAATGTCGACAATACCGGCATCACTTTCCTCGACACCCGCGAGAAGTTCGACGATACTTTCATTCCGATGCTCGAGTCGCAGGATCCGGGCAACGCCGGAATCATCCCTAAATCCTATGCATCCGACGCCATCGTCGGCATGCTTGCCGACAACCTCACCCTCGGCAACGATGGTGACGACAAAGCCTTCCGCGAGGGGCAGCTGACAATCCCTGTTAGCCGTATTCCCGCCTCGAACTACGGCGACGCGATGGCTTACGTCGACAAGCTCGAGCGCTATCTCGCCGACCCCGGAACCGAGCCGGTCTACAATCATGCGGTAATTCTCACCGATGAGCGGAACAAGAACGCCCTGCTCGACCAGGGGGAGGTGGTGCGCGGTATCATAAAGCAGTATTCCCCCGCCACAACGGTTCACGCCTATCATTTCGCCCTCTACGATTATCATAACAACATGAACCGAGTGAAGGAACATCTGATTCAGACGCTGCAGCGCGGCGCGGGTCTGTGGGCCTTCCTGGGGCACTCCACCGGGCCGTCGATCGGCGGCTTCTGGGATGCCGCCACCGACCTCGCCACTTCGGTTAAGCACCCGCCTTTCACGGTTTTCGGTTCCTGTGTGACTCTCGGCATGGACAATACCGGCGCAAACTCCATTCAGGTCAACATGACCCACAACCCCATCGGCGGAATGCTCGGCGGCGTCGGCTCGATCCGCAGCGCTTACCTCGACTACAACGACGATGTCTGCAACGCCATTGTCAGGAGTTTTTACACCGGCAGCGCCGATGCCACCTACGGCGACGTATATCTCCGCGGCCGCAACAGTTTCGTGAGTTCTTCGTTCGGGAACAACACCAACGCGATGTATACCTTGCTGAACTACAACCTCGCCGGCGACCCGCTGATTCCCGTCAATGCTCCCGCCCGTGAGGTTGTGGCTACGGAAATCAACGGTAATCCCTACGTGGCTCCCGCCGCGGACGCCGATCCCGCGGTAATCCCGGTCAATCCCCTCCAGGCGGTTGAAATCAAGGGCGAAATCCGTGATGCCGAGGGGGTGCTTGACGAGTCCTTCAACGGTACACTGACCGTGATGTTCTACGACGCGCCCCGCACGGCCGACAACAACCACAGTCGCCAGGACGAAGATCTGCGCGTGGTGACCCTCGACGACAAGCTGCTCTATGAAGCCAAGCTCCCGGTTGTTGACGGCAGATATTCCGGCACATTCCATCTCCCCGAACCGAACTATGTCGGCGGGAACAACACCGTCAGCCTCTACGCCATATCTGACGACGCCGCAACCCGGGCGGTCGGCTCGATTGAGGGGATGCAGATTTCCCGCGATGCCGATCAGGAGGTTGCAGCTGCGGCTGTCGCTCCCGAGATCACAGAAATGTATCTCAATTCCCCGGACATCCCCGAAGGGGCCACCTTCACTTCGGCGCCGACACTCTTCGCCGAGGTGGCGGCCGATGAACTCGGCTTGCTCGGGATGTCGGACCGCGTGGGAGGGGCTTTCTCGCTGCTCCTCGACGGACATATCCGACAGTCCGGCGCCGACTCATACTTCACCCTCAACGCCGATGGCTCCGGGTCGCTCGAATACAGTCTCTCCGACCTCCCCGACGGACGCCATACCCTGACGTTGCGTGTGCTCAACGTCGCCGGCCTTTCAGCCGAGCGCACCATCAGTTTCAATATAGCGAAAGTAGCCGAGGCAACCCTCGCTCTCGAAGGAGAATTCGCCCGCGACGAAGCCACCTTCACCCTCGCGCACAATCTCAGCGCCGAACCCGCCGGCCGCCTGGTGATCACCTCCCGCGACGGCTTCACAGTCTTCACCGACAACAACGCCACCTTCCCCTACACCTGGAACCTGAAAGACAACGACGGCGCCCCCCTCCCCGACGGCCGCTACACCGCCCGCTTCTACTTCTTCGCCTCCCCCACCTACGGCTCCGCCCTCCCCCTCCCCTTCACCCTCGCCCGCTAATCTCCCCTCTCCTCCTCCCCGCGCCGAATCCCCCTCTGCCGGTTATTTGTCTCCGGCTTAGCGCTTCAGCGCGTATTTTTTTCGCGCGTTAGCGCGCCTTTGGATATACAAAAAAGAGCGCTCCGAATCCGGAGCGCTCTTTTTGTAGCCGAAGTGGGACTCGAACCCACACAGCCGCAATGGCCAAAGGATTTTAAGTCCTTCGTGTCTACCATTCCACCATTCGGCCGACCTTTCGCGCCCCTTTTTCGGGGGCCGCGTAAAAATCTGCGGCAAATTTACGCTTTTTTAATCATATCCGCAAAATATTCGGCGAAAAATTTGTATCTTTGCAGTGGCGATTTCCGTCGGCTCCCCGCCGACCCCGGATTTCCCCGGTTCCCGGCCCCAAACCCCGGAAATCACCCCTGAAACCGCAAGTTTCCGACACATATTTAGCTATCAATATCTGAATTATGAAAATCGAAAAAATTATTGGTCGTGAGGTCCTCGATTCCCGTGGCAACCCCACCGTTGAAGTCGACGTAACCCTCGAAAGCGGCGCATTCGGCCGCGCATCCGTTCCCTCCGGCGCCTCCACCGGTGTCAACGAAGCCCTCGAGCTTCGCGACGGCGACAAGAGCCGCTACATGGGCAAGGGTGTCCTCAAAGCTGTTGCCAACGTCAACGGCCCCATCGCCGAAGCTCTCAAGGGCATGAACGCCCTCGATCAGATCGCTATCGACGAGACTATGCTCAAGCTCGACGGAACCGACACCAAGTCGAACCTCGGTGCAAACGCTATCCTCGGCGTTTCCCTCGCCGTTGCCAAAGCTGCCGCTGACTACCTCGACCTTCCCCTCTACAAATACATCGGTGGCTGCAACACCTACGCTCTACCCGTGCCCATGATGAACATCATCAACGGCGGTGCTCACTCCGATGCCCCCATCTCCTTCCAGGAATTCATGATCCGTCCTATCGGCGCTCCCACCTACCACGAAGGTATCCGCATGGGCACCGAGGTGTTCCACAACCTCAAGAAGGTCCTCAAAGAGCGTGGCCTCAGCACCGCTGTCGGTGACGAAGGCGGCTTCGCTCCCGCTCTCGACGGCACCGAAGATGCCCTCAACTGCATCGTGAAGGCCATCGAACTCGCCGGCTACAAGCCCGGTAAGGACGTTACCATTGGTCTCGACTGCGCTGCCTCCGAATTCTACCGCGACGGCATGTACTGCTACGACCATCTCAACAACGGCGCCAAGAAGGAAGAAGGCGGCAAGCACCTCACCTCCGAAGAGCAGGCCAAGTTCCTCGAGCACCTCATCACCGAATTCCCCATCGACTCCATCGAAGACGGTATGTCGGAAGACGACTGGGCAGGCTGGAAGGTCCTCACCGACCTCATCGGCGACCGCTGCCAGCTCGTAGGCGACGACCTGTTCGTTACCAACGTTAAGTACCTCAAGCGCGGTATCGCTGAAGGTTGCGCCAACTCCATCCTCGTGAAGGTTAACCAGATCGGCTCCCTCACCGAAACCCTCCGCGCCGTAGAGCTCGCTCAGCGCAACGGCTACACCGCTGTCATCTCCCACCGCTCCGGCGAAACCGAAGATGCCACCATCGCCGACATCGCTGTTGCCACCAACGCCGGCCAGATCAAGACCGGTTCCGCTTCCCGCTCCGACCGTATGGCCAAGTACAACCAGCTCCTCCGCATCGAAGAGCAGCTCGGTGACGCCGCAGTTTACGGCTACGGCAAGAAGACCAAACGCCCCGAATAAATTCCATCCACGGTTAACCCCGGAGGCCATCCCCGTTTAACCCCGGAAGCCATCCCCCGGTTAACTCTGGAGGTCATCCCCGGTTAGCCCCGGATAAAATCTATTCATAATAACAAAGCCCGCGATTCCGTCAATCGCGGGCTTCGTTGTAATTACATGTGGGCTTCGTTATAATTGTGGGCTTCATTAATTATGTGGGCTTCATTAACTATATATGTAAAATCGTTTCTTCCCTCCTCTTCCCTCCTCTTCCCTCCTCTTTGCCTCCTCTTTGCCTCTGTTTTTCTTCTATTGTGTTTCTTGCCCTCCTCTCTCGTTCCTTTTTTTTCTTCTGTTTTTCCCTCGTTGGTTAGGCTGGTTACCGCGGGCAAATCGGCGATTTGCCGTAAGGGTGGGTGCGGTGGCTGAGATGTGGCTGTTTTGGCTACCGTGGCTAATTGATTTGATATCAGGAGGTTAAAGAAAATAGCGAATAAAAACATGTTTTTTAGCATAAAATTTTTGCGAAAATGTTTGGTAGTTTCAGAAAAAGGGTGTAACTTTGCACTCGCTTTCGGGACGGAGGTCCTGCTGAAATCCGGAGTTCCGGTTTCAGTTTAGTTGAAAACGCTGCCGATAAGTTACGAAGTGCAACCAAA
>CABUTS010000045.1 GCA_902494515.1 uncultured Muribaculaceae bacterium
CTCCACAACCTCCCCGCTCCCGAAATGGGCGCCTCCCCCCTCCTCGCCACCCTCCGCCCGACCCCGCCCGTCTCCCTTCGTCCCTGACCTAAGTTGGGCGACGGTGAAGTATTGGCAGAACACCAAATCCGCAGCTTCGATAACTCCAAACCTTTGATGACCCGCCAAAATTTTCAGAAGACGTGAACTTTTCGCCGGGTTGATTGTGAACTTTTTGACGGGTTGATTGTTTAGATTTATGGTTGCCGAATATAAGCGAAAAAATATGTTATATAACAGCTTTTGTTGTGGGAGATATATTATTTCGCTAACTTCGCACCGAATCGATTATGTCTTGCATATCATTCTAAACAAACCATACACTTTAAACAATGAACAAATTTCTCAAGTATCTGATGATGGGAGCCGTTGCGTTCTCCTTCACTGCTTGCGGCGACGATGATCCCGAGCCCAACCCCGCCCCCGTACCGGGTGGGGAGACAGAGACCACCGTAGTAAATCCCTCGACTGTTTTCCCCCAAGGAATTCCTTCGCGCATCGGTGACATGACTGTCACCAAGGACGCCAAGGGACGTGTGGCAAAGATTTCCAGTAAAAGTGAGACAATCACGTTCAGCTACCTTGGAATCGCCCCGAAGTCCAAAGCTGTCACTGCCACTGTCCCAGCCACTTACGACATGACCATGAGCGTCACCTATGCCGGCGAATCCGAAAGCTACGATTTCTACCTCCGGCTCGACAATAATGGTTACGTAGTTTATGCCTACGAGGTCGAAAAAGAAAACGGCAGGGTTGATGATGTTGATGAATGGTGGTTCAAATATGACGCCAACGGCCGCATGACCCAGCTCAAGCGCACCGAGGGTGACAACGAAATCACCGACATCACCTACGACGCCAACGGCGACATCGTTCTGGTCAAGGTCAGCGATGACCGGTTCCCCACCGGCGAGATGCAGTCCACTATCTCCTACACCGATGCTTTAAACGTAACTCCTGTTGTCAACAAGGGTGGCGTTATGTTCTTCGAAACCTTCGGCATTGACATGGACGAGTTGGAGGGAGCCTTCTATGCCGGTCTGCTCGGCAAGGCAACAGCCCATCTGCCCCTCTCGGCTATCGAAGTTGAACTTGACGAACCGGGTTACCGCACTGAGTATACCTACTCCTGGACCCTCAACGCTCAGGGACTCCCCACCCGGTTCCAGTACATCGAAAGCGACTACTATCCCGACTCCCCTGTCCCCTCCGTAGAGCCCAGCCTCCCCTGCATCTTTGTCTGGTAATCCATTGAATTATAGATATTTGCGACGGCAATCCCCTATCCGGGACGTTGCCGTCGTAATCATTTAAGGCCCTTTCGATTTGGTATCATCTCGTACGGATTGCCTCAATGTTTATGTTCATGAAGACCTTCGGCCTTCACCCGGTTTGCTCCGGGTTATGTGAACATGAAGGCTTTCAGCCTTCCTCTGCCGGGGGCTGCTTGCTGACCATCCGGCAACAAATTAGGCAATTCGGGCGGGATATATCTAACTGACGTATCGCAACGTACGGACGTGCCTTTGGAACGTTGCCCTCGTCAATAGTCCTTATCTATCACAAAATCAATTATTTACGCGGAGCTGCCCGGAACTAACGGAACCATCATTCCCGAACGTCAACGGAGGCCTAAAGGCCTGGCCCAGAACGTCAACGGAAGCCTACGGCGGTAAAGGTTGATTCGCTGTAGGCTTCCGTTGCGATTTGCCCCCCGACCATAATGCTTTCAGATTTCTGGTTTGGGAGGGTGTGGAGTAGATTGGTGGAACAAGAAGCCCCCGGCAGGGGAAGGCCAAAGGCCTTGATGTTTAATTAACCGGGCCTTAGCGCCCGTCAGGGAGCTTAGGCCTGGCTCTGGTAAGGCATCCTCGGGGTGAAGGCCGAAGGTCTTCATGAACAGCAAGTTTGCTTTGTTTGTAATGTTTAACGCAGAACTACCCCGCAGGCTTCCGTTAACGTTCAGGAGCGGAAGCTCCGCAATGGTTCAGTTTGACGTTCCCCATAAAATAGTTCCGTTGGTTCAGTGTAGTTCCGTGTAAAAATCCATCCGCGGGGGATATGTGCCGAAGGCACGTCTGTACGATATTGTATCGTAGAGCGGATTATTTGACTTTGTAGTTTAGTTTCTTGGTGGCGTGGCGGGAACGGGAATGTGCCGTGAAGGCACTTTTCAACAGATGGCGCACGGTATGGTGGCGACGGTGATAGTCTGCGAAGGTGCCGGCTTTGGGGTCGAAGTCGGGTTTATAGCATGATGAGGGGCTGACATAGCAGTATGATGTGTCTTCGACGACAGCCGAGTAGGCGTCCTGGATGTTGTCGACGGCGTCGAGATGCTCCGGACCGGGGGCTATGATGGTGATTCCGCGACGGCGGCTCTCGGCAATGATGGCGCCGATGGTCGAGTCGTATTTCTCTTTCAGCGGAGTCAGGTCGAAATCGTTCCAGGCGGTGTCACCGACATTCTGCACGGGGCGCAGCTGGATGGTGTCAGGCTGGGCGTCGCCCCAGATACTCCAGAATATATCCCCTTCGAGGTCGTCGACATTCAGGCTGTTGACCGTGTAGTTGATACGCAGCGAAAACTTCGGGAAACGTTTCTTGACCTCTGCGATTTTCTTTACGAGGGCCTGGAAATTCTCCCAATGGGCGTTAGTCATCAGGAATTCATAAGTCTCCTTATGTGTGCCGTGAAGCGAAAGAATTAACTCATTGAGACCGGTCTCCGCGAGTTCCGCAAGGTCGATTTTGTCGCCTGCAAGGAGCTGACCGTTGGTGACTAATGATATATTGGGAACGCCGTATGCCTTAGCTCCGGCCACAATCCGTTTCAGCATCGGCGACAGAGTGGGTTCTGCTCCGCAACCGATCTGGAGCTTCAGGGTGTTGCGGTAGAGCGACTTTTCGATGTCGGCGAGCTGCGACTCCGACATTACGCCGTGCATCTCCTTGCGGCGCTCCGGGTCGCTGAAATAGCACATCCGGCAGCGCAGATTGCAGGCCATTACCGGGTCCATGAAGATGCCTATCATTCGCCGGTTGAGTCGCATCATTGCAGCCATGCCGATCAGTTTCAGCGGGCCGGGCGTATTCCCGGTGATCAGTTTCAGAAGTTTATAGAATTTCAAAGCTGGATGTTTTGTGGTTTTGACCGCAAAGTTACGCAAAATATTTGAAACCGCGACGTTATTTCCCGGGGATGTTCCCGCTGAAAATGAAGCACTCCGGCTCGCGGGGGCGGGTCGGAGTGCCTGAGATGGTATCTCATCCGGGGAATCATGGTCCACAAAGGGAATCATGGTCCACAAAGGGGAATCATGGCCCAAAATGGGAATCAGACGATTTCCCGGGAGGTTTCAGTGGGGGAGCAGTTACTTGGTAGCTGCCATGGAGGGCTCGGAGGGCCAGTAGGGGTTCTGGTAGAGGGGAGAGTCGGAGACGGTGGCGCCGTCGGGCGAGGTGAGCATCATCTGCTTGATGGGCAGCGGCTGCAGGTAGTGAGCCATGTGCCAGGTCAGACCGTTGACAACCTGAGTGGAGTTGTTGCCGCGGTGGGGACGTACATACTCGCTTTCAGCAGAGCTGGAGAGGATACCCTTAAGTTCAGCTTTGAGCTTGGCGGCATCTGCGCGGTCGCCGGAACCGAACTGTGCGAAGTATTTGATCATCTTATCGTCGGCATTCCAGATGTGGCAGCCTTCGATGTGCATCGGGTTGGTGATCAGCTGATCGAGGGCGCGCCAGCGTACGAGGTCATCCCAGCGGTAGCCTTCGGCCATAAGCTCATTGCGGCGTTCGCGACGGATGTTGTAGCGGGTAACGTCGATAAGCTGGCCGGCGGAGTAAGCACCCCAGTCGCCCTTTGCTTCTTCACTCATTACGGTAGCGTTGACTGTGACCATGTAGTTGGGTTCGAGACCGGCGTGACGGCTGCGGATAGCGCGCCAGTATTCGTCGCACTTGCCGCCGAGGGCACCGTTGAGTTCGTAGTATGCTTCGATGTAGTTCAGGAGGGCCTCAACACCGCGCATTACGGGGCAGGCAGTGTAGGCGCCGCCGTTGGCGCAATGGATGGCGTCCACGCAGTTACCCTTGCGGAGAGCGTAGCCGGTGGAGTACTTCTGCTCGTCGGAGGATTCCCAGAAAGCGGGGATACCTTCTACAGCGTTGGCGTGGGTACCGTCGGAGTTGGCGATGAGCACGTTCTTCTGGCCGGGTTCCTTGAGGAGGACAACCAGACGGGGGTCACGGCCGACGCGAACGTCGTGGATGGTGTTGTCTCCCTTGTAGTCAGCGGAAGCGTAGATGGGCTTGCCGTCGGCCATTGTGAAACCGTCAACGAGACCGCGGGTAGCGCCGACGCCCTGGTTACCCTTCTGAGCCTGAACGACTACGTTGTGGGTGACACCGAGAGCCTTGGAGTATTGACGCCAGAGGAGCACTTCGGGATAGCCGCTGAGGTCGGTGGTGCCGAACATGGCGAGCCAGGGGTTCATGGCTTCGTAGCCGCCGAGGCTTCCGCCCTCTTCCTGGGGGATGACACCGGTGTTCTGGGTCAGGGAGCCCTTGACGGCGTCGGCCACGATTTCAGCGGCGTCGACAGCCTGCTGGAGGAAGAACTTCACTTCGTTCTCGGCGGAGCCGGAGGGGAAGGTGAAGTCGGCGTTGTAAGCCTTGGACTTGCCGGGCCATTCGGAGGTGCCGGGGACGAAAGCTGTTCCGGCGAAGTTCTTTTCGAAGGTGCCTTCGTAGAGGGCTACGCGGCTCTTGAGCAGCATGGCGGCATTGGCGTTGATGCGGGTTGTAGCCATATTGGAGCGCTTGAGCAGGTCGTAAGCTTTGTCGAGGTCTTCGAGGATGAAGCGGGCTACCTCATTGCGGGGTGCACGCTGCGAGGCTTCGGTCAGGGCGCCGATTTCGTCGGGCAGACAGGTGGTGACGATGGGGAGGTCGCCGAAGTATTTCAGACGGGTGAAATACTCATAGGCGCGTAAGAAGTACATTTCGCCGATGTAGTGGGCGATGTTGTCGGCATTGCCGGAGATTCGGCCGGCTTCATACTTCGGCAGCACGTTGTCGAAGAAGAAGTTGATGGTGTTGATGTATTCCCATTTGTATTTGTCGTTCTTGAGATCGGTGAGCCAGTCGCCGGTCTGATACTTGCCGTCGGGATAGATGTTGGACATGATATCCGTAGCGTTGTCGCTGTAGATACCGTAGCTCCAGTTACCGTGGCTGGGGAGGACTTCGGTGTAGCGGCCGTTGCAGTAGGTCTGCAGGGCGGCTTCGTCGTTGAAATACTGGTCCGACGAGATGTCCGAGAGGGGCTCTTTATCGAGGTAGTCGTTGCAGGAGGTCAGCGCACCGCCTAAAGCGAGCAGGCCTGCAAGAATATATATTTTGTTTTTCATTTTGCGTGGGATATTAGAGTGTTACGCTGAGACCGAAAGAATAGGTGCGCGACAGGGGGTAAGCGGAACCGCCCTTTCCGGAGCCGATGGTTTCGGGGTCGAAAAGTTTCGAGAGACTCGAGCCGGTCCAGAGGTTTTCACCGGAGAAGTAAACGCGGACATTCTGGATGCCTGCCTTCTGAGTAATCTTGGCGGGGATGGTGTAGCCGACCTGGAGGTTTTTCAGACGGATGTAGGAAGCGTCCTGCATGTAGCGGCTCTGAATCTGACGGTTCTTGCTGCCGCCGGAAACGACGGGACGGGGATAGTAGGAGTTGTAGTTGACATCGGCGTAGCCTTCCTTAACCGACCAGGAGTCTTCGTTGCGGAAGTAGTCGGCGTGGGGAACGAGAGCCTGCATCCACCACATATCGTTGTCAGCGCCCCAGAAGTAGTTGTGGTTCTGGAAGAAGTCGCGCTTGCCGACGCCCTGGAAGAATACGCGGAGGTCGAAGCCCTTGTAAGCGGCGTTCAGGTCGAGGGAGAACATGTAGCGGGGCTGTTTGGAACCGAGGAGCTTGAGGTCACCGTGGTCGCTGAGGGTATTGGCGCCGCTGTTGATGACACCGTCGCCGTTGAGGTCCTTGTACATGATATCGCCGGCTGCGAAGTCCTTGCCGAGCGCCTGCATACCCATGCGGGGAGTTTCGGGAGCGTGGCTGTTGTAAGCGGTGTAGTTGGCGTCGAGCTGGTCGAGGTAGTCCATGTATTCCTGGTCGGTCTTGGCGATGCCGAGGGTTTCATAACCCCAGATTTCGTCGATGTAGCGGCCCTGGATGTAGCGGTCGAGCGCCTGGGTGGGATTGTTGGTGTATTTGGTAATCTTGGTGCGGGAGTCGGAGAGCACGAAGCGGGCGCCGTAGCTCAGGCCGCAGGGGAGCATGTCGTTCCAGGCGATTTCAAGATCCCAGCCGTGGGTGCGGAGGTCGCAGTTATTGGTCTTGGGAACGGTGGCACCGAGGATGTCGGGAAGTTCGGCAGCGGGGCCGACCATGTTCTTGGTGTCGCGGATGAAGTATTCGAAGCTGCCGGTCAGGCGGTTGTTCAGCAGACCCCAGTCGAGACCGAAGTTGTAGTTGTAGATTTTCTCCCAGGTGAGCAGCTGGCTGATCAGGGCGGGGAAACCTACGGTGTTGGGCTTGGCGCCGTTCTGGAGCCATGTGCCGTTGGCAGACTTGATGTCGAGAACGCGGTAGGTCTGATACCAGTTTTTGATGTTCTGGTTACCGAGCATACCGTAGGATGCGCGGAGCTTCAGGTTGTTGCAGTAGGGAGTGAAGTCTTCCCAGAATTTCTCGTTGGCGATGTTCCAGCCGAAGGAAACGGAGGGGAGCCAGATCCAGCGGCGGTTTCTGCGGAAGCGGGAGGTGCCGTCGTAGCGGAGGTTGGCTTCGAACAGGTAGCGGCTGTCGTAGTTGTAGTTGATACGGCCGAAGAAGCCGGCGGTGTTCCACTGGTTGCGGGCGCCGTTGAGCGAGGGAGTAGCTTCGGAACCGTCGGAACCGAGACCGGTGGTAAGGTCGATTTCGGGAAGTCCCGGCATAAGGATGCCGTCGCGCTGCATGCCGATTTCGGTCTGCTTCATGTTTTCAGTCTGGAAACCGAGCATGAAGTGGAAGTTGTTCTTCTCGTTGAGGGTCCAGTCGTAGTTGGAGTAAACATTGATGTTGAAGAAGTTCTCGCGGAGGTATCCTTCGTGAACGTGGCTGCCGGAAGAAGTTTCGAACGGGTTGCCTTCCACGTCGTAGCCGTAGAGCTTCTGGGTGTCCCAGTGGCGCAGGTCGGAGCGGACGGAGTAGTTGAACTCGGCGTGGATGTCCCAGCCGGCGAGCGGGCGGGCAATGAGGTTCAGCTGAGTATAGTTGCGGTCGCTCTGAATACGGTCGGTACCGCCGTTTTCAAGACCGTTGATGGGGGAGGGGCAGTCGAAGATATTGCCGTTGGGGTCGTAGATAGGAATTACGGGCCAGCCCTGACGGCCGGTCTTGTCGTAAAGGTTATCAGTGAGCTGCGAAGGACGCTTGTAGTCCTTGCGGGTCCAGCGGTGCGAGAAACCGAAGGTCAGCCAGTTGGCGAGTTCGGCGTTGAACTTGCCGGTGATGGTGTAGCGCTTCAGACCTTCGTCGCCCCAGTCGAGCATACCGCCGTTGTCGAGGTAGTTGGCCGAGAAGTAGTAGTTATACTTGTCGGAACCGCCGCTGACGCTGAGGTTGTGCTCCATGGAGAAACTGTGGTCCTTGTAGAGAGCGTCGAACCAGTCGGTATTGGCCCAGCCGCCGCCGTGGTAAGGCTGATCCTGCCAGTTGCCCGAGCCGTTAGCCTCCATTGTGAGCAGGGGATCGAAGATTCCGTCGCCGTCAGGATCGTAGGTCCCGGCCTGATACTGCTGGATCTTGTCAATCACATCTTTGGAGAAGTGGGGACCCCAGCCGGAGGTGTTGGAGCAGGCGTCATCAAAGAAGTTACTGTTCAGCCGGCTTGCCGGCGTGTTGTGCTGCGTTGCCGGTGTGTTGAGCCGGCTTGCCGGCGCCTTTTAGCCCAGAGGCTCGAGTCCGAGACCGGGGAGGGCGGGGAGGGTGATGAGGCCGTTTTCGACGGTCATGCCCCGGAAGCGGTCGTTGGCAATCAGCAGGTTGCCGTCGAGGTCGGCGTAGTCGGCAAGGGGGGAGAGCTGCGCGGCGGCGCTGACGGCGCAGGAGGTCTCGGTCATACAGCCTAACATCACTTTCATCCCCATTGCGCGGGCGAGGGTCGCCATCTGGTAGGCTTCGTGCATGCCGGTGGACTTCATCAGCTTGATGTTGATACCGCTGTAGGTATCTTTCAGCCGCGCTACATCCTTCAGCCGCTTGACGGCTTCATCGGCGATGATCGGCAGCGGGGAGCGCTCCGTGAGCCATGCGTGGTCGTCGAGATTCTCCTTTGCCATCGGCTGTTCCACGAACAGGCAGCCGCGCTCCTTGAGCCAGTGACACATTTCCAGGGCTTTCCCGCGGTCGGTCCACCCCTGGTTGGCGTCGATGCAGATCGGCACCTCCGGGCGCATCTCGCGGATGATTTCCACGAGCTGGCGGTCGTTGTCGAGCCCCATTTTCACCTTCAGCACTTTGTATGGCGCAGCTTCGCGCACCTTCTGGCGCACCACCTCCTCCTTGTCGATGCCGATGGTGAAGGATGTCGCCGGAGCTTTCGCCGGGTCGAGTCCCCAGATGCGATACCACGGCTGACCCATCAGTTTGCCCGTGAGGTCGTGGAGGGCGATGTCGACAGCCGCCTTTGCGGCGGTGTTGTCCGGAGCAACGCGCTCCATGTAGTCGTGGATATCCTCGATGCGAAACGGATCATTGAACTGCTGAAGGTCAAGCGACGACAGAAACCTGGTGACTGATTCCACCGACTCCCCGAGATATGGCGGCATCGACGCCTCGCCGTAGCCGGTCACCCCCTCCCATGAAATCTCGACCTGTACATCCGGGGTCGTTGTGCGGGAAAATTTTGCAAGATTGAAGGCGTGTTTCAGTTTCAGTTCATAAGGGAAAAAGCGCAGTTTCAGCCCTGCGCCGGGCAGGTGAGCCATCTTCCCGGCAGATTTCCCTACGGCATCATCAGTGATGATATTATCAGCTGCATTATCAGTGACGATATTATCAGCCAACCCCTTGATAGAGGGCAACATCAAGGCTCCCGTGCCGAGCAAACCGGCTTTGAGAAACTGTCTTCTTTCCATAATTGATTATGTGTGATAATGAGTACGCCTTACAAGTTTGAGTAACTCCGTTAAAACAGCATCCGTTAAAACAGCAAAAGAGTCAAACCCTCGTAAAACAGCAAAAGAGTCAAACCCTCGGGGCTCAACTCTTTCAGCTTTGTTGCCTTGGAGGGATTCGAACCCCCGCAGGCGGAACCAGAATCCGACGTGCTACCATTACACCACAAGGCAATTAAAAGGAAGAACTGTCATCCGGCGTTTGGGAGTCGCCTGACCTCCGCTGAGGCTTTCGGAACTGACTCTTTCCGTTTGACGTGTGCAAATTTACGGCCTTTTTTTGAACTGACCAAATTTTTTGACCAAAATTTTTTCAAAAAATTTCATGCCTGATGTTGGATAAAGCGTAACTTGCTGTAAAATAAAACTATAGCCGACGGAATAAATTTTGCGTTCCGTCGGCTATCGAATCAAAGATGTTTGATAACGCGGGCCGGATTCCCGACGGACACGCTGTTCGAGGGGATATCGCGCGTTACTACCGAGCCTGCGCCGATGACCACGTTGTCGCCGATGGTGACCCCCGGCAGGATTGTGACGCTGCCGCCGATCCACACATTATTGCCGATGGTCACCGGGAGCGCCCATTCATCCCCCGTGTTGCGCTCCTCGGCGTCGAGCGGATGACAGGCCGTGTAGATGCTGACGTTCGGCCCGATGAAAGCGTGGTCGCCGAAGGTTACGTGCGCTTCATCGAGAATCGTGAGATTGAAATTTGCGAAGAATTCCTCGCCGACGAAAATGTTGCACCCTAAATCGCAACGAAACGGCTGGTTCACATGGAACCGCTCGCCGTGACCGCCCAACAGCTGCCGGAGAATCTCCTGCTGACGGCCGAGCTCCGACGGCCTCAGAGAGTTGAACTCCCACAACAGCTCCCGCGTTTCCATCAGCATACGGTAAAACTCCGGATGCGTGGCCCTGTACCTTTCGCCCCTGAGCATCTTCTCCCATTCCACGCGGAATTCCTTCATCTCTTCTTCATTCATTACTAAAATATTATCAGAATCTACTAAGAAAAATACTTTTGAGCTTGTAAAGCAACATTAGATGCTGCTTTGATTCTGCAAAAATACCGAAAATGCTCTTTCTAAACAACAATTTTTGCGGAAATTGCTCTTTAGAAAAAGCAAAATTGCCTGAAATTGCTCTTTGGAGAAAGCAAAATCGGCGATTCCCAGCATTGACGAGGGGGTGGTTTTTGGGATGTGGCTGAAAAATAGTACCTTTGCAGCCGATTTGAAATACTGAAGAAGACTGATAGGAATACTGAAAGTATACTCAGGAGATTATTGATAGAAATACTGAAAGAAGATGTGGATAGTTTTTGCATTGGCGTCGGCGCTCGGACTTGGGTTTTATGATGTGATGAAGAAGCTGTCGGTGAGGAACAATGATGTGCTCACCGTGTTGTTGCTCAACACGCTGTTCGGAGCGCTGCTGATGTCGCCGGTGGTTGTCGGGCATCTTTGCCACGGCGAAGTGGGGTTGGGCGAGACCGCGCAAGGTCATGCGCTGATTGTGCTGAAGGCTGTTATCGTGCTGGGTTCATGGCTGTTAGGCTATTTCTCGATAAAATATCTTCCGCTAACGATTCAGGGGCCGGTGAATGCGTCGCGCCCCGTGATGGTGCTGGTGGGGGCCGTGCTGATTTTCGGCGAACGGCTCAACTGGGTGCAGTGGACCGGCATCGTCCTGGGGTTCGTTTCGCTTTTTTTCATCTCGCGAATCGGGGCGAAGGAAGGGTTCTCGTTTCGTCACTCCCGATGGCTGGCGATGGCGCTCGGCGCGGCGGTGCTCGGTGCGGTCAGTGCGTTGTATGACAAATACCTGCTGAAACGGTTCGAGCCGCTCGATGTGCAGGCGTGGTATTCTCTGTATCAGATGGTTATCATGGGCGCGGTCCTCGTAGTTATGCGCTTTGCCGCCCGGACTTCGGGCAACCGCACCAGGTTTCAGTGGCGATGGAGCATCCTTTTTATCTCCATATTCTTGACTTCGGCCGACCTTGCCTACTTCTATTCGCTGTCGATTGATGGCTCGATGATAGCCATCGTGTCGATGATCCGCCGCGGCAGCGTGATTGTGCCTTTCCTCTACGGCGTCTTCGTGCTCCACGAAAAGAACGTCCGCGCCAAAGTCCTCGACCTCTCCATCCTCCTCTTTTCCCTCATCCTCCTCGTCCTCGGCTCCGCAATGTAACTGCAGCCGCTTCCCCTGTTATCCCACGGGATAGCAATCGGAGATTGCGATGGGGCGGGGCTGGGGCGGATTCCTGCGGGCAAATCGGCGATTTCCCGATGGCCGGAAGCGGTTTGGAATGGATAGTGGAGGATTCAAAATTGCAATGTTACATATTGAATCTTAAATGAGACATATAGAAAATGTTTTTTGACAAGTGTGTTGTAATTTTGCAATTGAAGAGTTTTACCTTTGTTTAAGATTTTGTTTTTGCTTAATTATAACTTATTCCATGAAATATCGCATTCTTACAATTTTGCTGGTATTGTTCGGGACCGCCGCCGGTCTGCAGGCTATTGACAACCCGGGAATCACCCAGCCTACGCTGGCCGACGGGCGCTTTACGCTGATAAACGCCGGCGTTCCGGCATCAATCCTTGTAGATTCAACAGATAATGTAGGTGTCCGCATTGCCGCCCGAAATCTCAGCGCTGACTTCGGCCGTGTCTGCGGCAAGGACGCCGCGCTCATCAATGAACCTGCCGCCGGGCAGACGATAATTGTCGGAACCCTTGACTGCAAATTCATCAAGGCACTGGTGAAAGCCGGAAAAATCGATGAAAAGAGCCTGAAGGGCAAGACCGAAAAATATATTCTGACAACAGTGGCCAATCCTTTTGAAGGGATTGACAAGACTGTCGCCGGCAACGCCCCCGCCGGAGTGAAAGAAGCGCTGGTAATCGCCGGCAGCGACCGCCGCGGAGCTATTTACGGCATCTACGAGCTGTCGGAGCAGATTGGCGTTTCGCCCTGGTACGACTGGGCGGATGTGCCTGTGGTTCATCAGGATAACCTCTCGATTGCCGGGGGTGAATACACCGCCGGGGAGCCGGCTGTGCGTTACCGCGGCATATTCCTCAACGACGAGGCTCCCTGCCTGACCTCCTGGGTGGAGAACACCTACGGCACCAAGTATGGCGACCACCGCTTTTATGGCCGGGTGTTTGAGCTGCTGCTCCGTCTGCGCGGCAACTTCATGTGGCCGGCAATGTGGGGCTGGAGCTTCTATGCCGACGACCCCGAGAACAGCAAGACCGCCGACGATATGGGGATAATCATGGGTACCTCCCATCATGAACCGATGGCCCGCAACCATCAGGAGTGGGCCCGCAACCGCGGCAAATACGGCGTGTGGGATTACGCTAACAATCAGAAGGTTATCGACAAGTTTTTCCGCGAAGGCATCGAACGCTGCGCCTCCACCGAGGACCTCATAACCATCGGTATGCGCGGCGACGGCGACACCTCGATGGGCGGCAAGGAGGGTAAGGACGACGAGGCCGCAGACCTCGACGACTACAACATGAAGCTCCTCCGCAAGATTTTCAAAAACCAGCGTAAGATCATTGCCGATGTCACCGGCGAGAAGGCAGAAAAGCGTCCCCAGGTCTGGGCCCTCTACAAAGAGGTCCAGAACTACTACGACAAGGGCCTCAGCGTGCCCGACGACGTGATCATGCTCGTCTGCGATGATAACTGGGGCAATGTGCGCAAGCTCCCGAACGCCGAGGAGCGCAAACATCCCGGCGGCTGGGGCATGTACTACCACGTCGACTATGTCGGCGCCCCCCGTAACTCCAAGTGGCTCAACTGCACCCCTCCGCAGAACCTCTGCGAACAGATGCGCCTGACCTACGACTACGGTGTCGACAAACTCTGGATCCTCAACGTCGGCGACCTCAAGCCGATGGAATACCCCATCACCCTGTTCCTTGACATGGCATGGAATCCTACGAAATTCCGTGCTCCGGAGGTTACGGCACATCTCCGCGACTTCTGCGCCCGGCAGTTCGGCGAAGCTCAGGCCGACGAAGCGGCCCGTATACTGAATCTGCAGTGTAAATACGCCGGTCGCGTCACCCCCGAGATGCTTGACGCCAAAACCTACAATGTCAGCACCGGCGAATGGAAACAGGTAGCCGACGATTACGCCCGTCTCGAAGCCGAAGCGCTGCGCCAGTACCTGACACTCGATCCGACCGCCCGCGACGCTTATAAACAGCTGATACTCTTTCCCGTACAGGCGATGTCGAACCTCTACGATATGTACTACGCCCAGGCGATGAACCATAAGCTCTACGCCGAAAACAATCCGCGGGCCAACGAGTGGGCCGACCGCGTCGAGCGTGATTTCGCCCGCGACGCCGCTCTCTGCCTCGACTACAACAAGAACATGGCCGGCGGCAAATGGGACGGCATGATGACCCAGAAACATATCGGCTACACAAGCTGGCACGACGGTTTCGAGGCCGACACTCTCCCGGAGATTTTCCGCGTCGGTGACACCGCCCCCGGGCACTACGTGTTCTCTGCCGCCGATGGCGTCGTTGCTATCGAAGCCGAGCATTTCAATTCTGCCGAGGCTCCCGAGGGAACCGAATGGACCGTCATTCCCTATATGGGCCGCACACTGAGCGGCGTCAGCCTTACCCCTTACGACAAGCCCGCCGGTGGAAGCGCCCTGAAGTATAAAATGCAGGTCAGCAACGCCCCCGATTCGCTCGATGTGTTGGTTGTCGTCAAGTCTACGCTTGCCTTCGCCAACCCCGAAGGGCATCGCTTCGCCATCGGTTTTGAAGGTGCGCCCGAAAAGATCGTCAACTTCAACGGCGAACTCAACGAGAAGCAGGAGAACGTATACCGCATCACGTATCCCACTGTTGCACGGCGAGTTATCGAGAACAAAGTCCGTCTGGCTGTACCCGGCGGCAGCGAAAAATCGGCCGACGGTAAGTTTATGCTTACTCTGGTGATTAAGCCCCTTGAGCCCGGCACAGTATTCGAGAAAATCGTGGTAGACTGCGGAGGCTATCAGAAATCCTACCTCCACATGCCCGAATCCCCCTGCCGCCGCGAGCTCCCCAATAGCTCCGAACTCGCCCGGGAATAACTGATACATTCCCTTCTCTCTCCCTCCCTTCCTCTTTATCAGGAAGTGTTCTCTCTCAGGAAGTATAATGAAATTAAGGAAAAAGATAGATAGGTTTAGGTATAATTCAGGTTTCACATTCATAGTTCCACAGTGAATGTTGTTACGTTTATCGTTGTTTAGTTTTAAGGTGATGTGGAAAACGAATCCCCGGTAAAGGCTCAGCGCCATTGCCGGGGATTCTCAGTATAAAGATAAAAGCAGTTGCGAATGAGAGTCGAGGGTCGAGAGGGGAGAGTTGAGAGGGGAGAGGGGAGAGTCGAGGGTCGAGAGGGGAGGGGAGGGAGGAGTGGGAAAAGGGGAGGGAGGAGAAGGAGTAGATGTGTAGGGAATCAGAGGGTTGCGGGAGCGGTGGTGATCAGGAGGCCGCCGTTGTCGGGGATGGTGACTTTTACGGTGCCTTTTTTATCCGGTTTTACGCTCTTGACGGAGCCTTCCAGCTTGTCGTTGTCGGAGTACATTGTCAGGACTTTCCCTTGCATCTCGGCAGGAAGCACAATGTTGGTTTTCAGAGGTTTGTCGTCAGCATTGACGCCGGCGAGATACCAGTTGTCGCCATGGCGGCGGGCCAGGATGGCGTAGCGCCCGGGATAACCGTCGATGAAGCGGGTTTCGTCCCATGTTGTGGGCACCTGCTTGAGGAAATCGAGCGCCCAGGCGTTGGCGTCCTCGAGGTTGTTGGGGGCGAGGGCGAAATGCTGCACGGGGCTCTGGAAAAGCACGGCTGTTGCGAGCGCGAATACATCGGAAGTGCGGCGCACCGAGCCACCCTCCTTGCCGTCGTGAGTCCAGTATTTGTTCAGCGCCGAACCGCCGAAATCCATCGAGCCGACGGTGTTGCGGACTAAGGGATGAATCGTGGCGTTGAAAGCCTCGTTGTCGCAGGAGCCCTGCGAGAAATGCAGATTCTCCGAAGCCAATACCGCCTCGCTGGCGGCGTAGTTGGGATACATTCGTTCCCATCCGCGGGGGAGTGTGCAGCCGTGGAAAATCACGAGCAGACCGTAATCGTTGGCGTCGGCCAGAATGTCGTGGTAGAGCCGCATCATATCCTGCTTGTCACCACCGAAGAAGTCTACCTTGATGCCGAGGATGCCGTTCTCCTGCATCCATTTCATGTCGCGGCGTCGCGCCACGATGTCGCTCATTACATTGCGCGGACCCATCGGAGCGTCGTTCCACGCGCCGTTGGAGTTGTACCACAGATAGAGTCCTACACCCTTCTCGCGGCCATATCTGGCAAGTTCAGCGATGCGGTCGTAGCCGATATTGGTGTCCCAGAGAGCGTCGACAAGCACCGAACGGTAGCCGAGGGCGTGGGCGAAGTCGATATATTCTTTCTGTCCTTCAAAGGTGCAGAAGCGGTCCATCTTTATGATCCAGCTCCAGGTGCCTTTGCCGTACTCATAGTCCTTTGAAGCCTCGTAGAGGGGGCGTACGACGTCGAAGGGAACGGTTGTTTCTGCAATCGGAGCAAGAGTTTCGCCTACGGTGACGGTGCGCCAGGGGGTATAGCCGGGCAGCGAGATGGCGGCTGTCGGGGAGCCGAATCCGTTCATCTCACCCTGCGCCGGATATGCAATGGTATAGGAACTGTCGGGATTCCCGGTCAGGTGCGAAGCGCAGTAGTCGCCGGCGACGCCGGTTTCGGAGATGAGAGTCCAGCCCTTGTCGCCGTTGCGGAAGAGGCAGGGGAAGGAATAGCCGTAGCCGTAACCGTTTTTGCCGGGAGTGTCATCGACCGCGTAGCTTGTCTCGTAGCTCGGCGCGGTGCGGGCGAAGCCGGTCATGGGCTTGCTCTGCGGGCAGAGGAACGTGGTGGTGCTGTCGGGCATTACGAACCCGGTAGCCTCGCGTTCGACTACGCAGCAGCGTGTTTCCCCCTGAGGGAGAATCTTGTAGCGGAACGCCACATTGTTGTCGGAGACTTCAAAGATAACATCGAACACCGGTTTGCCATCCTTGGCGAAGGTGAATTCACGCTGATTGGCTGTGTAATCCACGTGGCTTTTCTTGATGTTCGGCAGCGAATATGAGTCCTTGACTTCGGATTGCTGCGAAGCCTTGTCGAGAGTCAGGCCGGTAGTGAAATCGCCGATATTCGTTACCATGCCGAGGGGCGATTCGGCAATGAAATTCGCTCCTTTGTATGTAATGGAGTAAACGGGCCGTCCGGCGTTGTCGCCGACGGTAACAACCGTATTCCCGTCGGGGCTCGGAACCGAAAACGATTCGGCCAGCCCCGCGAAAGGAATAAGGAGTGTCGTCAGAATTAAAATATTTCGCATAAAGAATTGATAATGAGGGTCGAATATGTATGCGCGATGCCGCTTATCGGAGGGTGGGGGTGAGGTGGTAGATTTTCTTCAGGCCATTCCAGTCGAAGGTCACGGTATTTGAGGCGGAGGTGGGGTCGGAAACAGATACCTTGACGTCGGGATTGGAGCAGCTGGCTTCGATTTTGACGAGAACAGGCTCTGAGGAGGTGCCGACCGAGGTGTTGTAGGCTACTTCGTAGTGGCTGTAGTCGGTGATGCCGTTGCCGTTGGTGGAGCGGACGGGGGTAGCGGGGAGTGTGAGAGCCTTGCCGTTGACCTTGATTGTGGGAACGGGAACTTCAGGGCGCTCCATGGTCTCGCCGCGGCGGGTGAAGCCGAGTCCCTCGAAGCGCATATTGCCGTTGGAGGCGATGTAGACCGCATGTTTGCCGTCGAGATTGTCGACAGCGTCGGCTACGTCGGCGGTGAGGCGGGTGAGCTTACCTTTGGAGGAGGCGGGGACGGTGAGCTGAGCGATTTTCTTCCCTTTCCAGGTGGCGTTGTCTACGGGGCCGTCGAGCCAGACGTCAACGGTGAAGGACTCGTCGGTCTGCGGGATAACGAACAGATTTACAGCCGTTTCGTTCCCCTTGGCGGTGCCTTCGAAGGGCTTCAGGCCGTTGGTGGCTTTCTTCAGGCCGCCGAAACCGAAGTATTTGAAGCCGGCAACGTCGCCGGGAGTCATGTCAACGGGCATATGGTTGTCCCAGATATCCCAGGCGTCCTGCATCGAGCCAAGATCCGAGAGGTAGCAGGCTATACCGGCCGAATAATACTTGTAGGGGTCGAGACCATAAATGTCGAAACCCTCGGAGGTTACCTCGGCGCCGGTGTATTCCGAGCCGTCGGCCCCCTTGCAGTGATATATGCCATCCTTGGCCGAGGTGTCGAGGCCGCGGATCACGACCTTACCACCCTTGGCAACCGGACGTTTGTCGGCCTGGATGGTGATGGGAGCGACCATTGCCTGACGGGCGAAACCGAATCCGCGCGGCGGACGGTGATAGAACACATACCATTGTCCGTTGATTTCCTGGATACTGCCGTGGGTGTTGTGGCCCGAAAAGGTTGTGGCGAGTTTCGAGCCGTCGGTCGATGGAACTACAGCACGGCTGTCGACCAGCACACCGCCGGCGCGCCAGGGGCCAAGCGGCGTGTCGCCGTAGGCGTAGCGCAGGGTGGAGTTGCTGTTGCCGAGGCCGTATTCCGGTCCGGAGAAGCCGGAGAAAATCATCACATATTTGTTGCCGACCTTGCGGATCGAGGAGGCTTCGAAGAAGTTGAAATCCAGCGGGTTCTGATCAGGGAACAGAGCCGGATATGTTGTCCCCTTGGGGTCGCGGATTTCACCCTGATGGGTGCTTGCGGGGATGAAATAAGGGATTCTTTCGGTTCCGGGACGCATCGAATACATCGTTTCCTGATCGAGCTCGGCGGCTGAGGAACGCTGGAATCCCCAGTAACCGTAGGCACGGAACCCCTTCGCGTAGTCGGGATCCTTCTTGTCTGTGATGGTTTCTACGAAAATCGAGGGGTCGAAGCCGAGGATCGAGCCCTCGGTGGTGGCTGTGCCTTCGGCGTTGAGGTTCACGGGTGTGAAAGGTCCGTCGGGACGGCTGCCTTTGCAGACCATGGCTTCGCGGCGCGGGCCGCGGCTGTGGGGATAGAGCCAGTATTCACGTTTGCCGTCGGGGCGGTTGATTTCTACGAGGTCGGGAGCGTACATTACGTCCCACTGACGGCCGGTTTCGTAGGTGAAAATCGGGCCTTCGTCGCGCCAGTCGTTGAGGTCCTCGACCGGCGCGGACCACATTCGGATGTCGTTGCCGCAATAGCTGTCAAGGCGCAGGTCATGCGAGCCGATGATATAGGCGCGGAAATGTCCGGGATTGTCCGGATCCTCAAAAACACGGGGTTCTCCGTCGGGGAGATGCTCCCATAGCGGCAGATATGGGTTAGCGGCCTGCAGAGCCAGCGGCGCCAGCAGAGCAGCCACGAAGGGCAAAATTTTTCTTTTCATAAATGCGTGTAAATGATGACTGATTTATAGTGCAAAGATAGTGCAGGGCGCGCGAAACGGCATTTTAAAAGGTTGCCCCGAGATATGAGATAGTCGGGGCGGCCTTCAAAAATGTATCAAAAATGTTCGTTTTTGTAACATCCGGGCCTCGGAACCGGGCTTCGTGCGCCGGAGCCATCGGAACCGGGCTTCGTGCGTCGCGACGGTTCCGGGCGCCGTGACGACTCCGGGCGCGATGTTACTGCTGCGGGGGATCGGTGGGTTCGTGGGAGATGATGCGCTGGCGGTATTCCGAGGGGGTGTAACCGGTGAAGCGCTTGAACACCGTAGAGAAATGGGGCTGCGACGAGAAGCCGACCATGTAGGCCACCTGAGTGATGTCGACATCTACATTCGACAGGATTTCGCAGGCGCGGCGGATGCGGCTGTTGCGGATGAATTCGCTCGGGGTCATGCCGGTTATCTCCTTCATCTTGCGGTGGAGATGGGCGCGGGAGATTCCAATTTCCGCGCCGAGCTGCTCGACGTTGAGGTCCGGGTCGGCGATTTTGTCGTTGATAGTCAGCAGTATGCGCTCCATCAGCTTGTCGTTGTTCCCCCTGACCTCGGGCGATTCCATTTCGGCGACAGCATCCTGAGCGCCGGAAAATTTCCCCCTGAGGCGCATGCGGTTCTCGAGCAGGGTTGTCGTCAGGGCGTCGAGCTCCTCGATGTCGAAAGGTTTGCCGATATAGGCGTCGGCTCCCTGCGACCATCCGGCCATACGGTCGGCCACTGCGCTGCGCGAACTCAGCAGAATCACCGGTATATGGCTGGTCAGCACGTTCATCTTTACGGCTTTAAGCAGCTCGAGTCCGTCTTTCTGCGGCATTTTCACGTCGGTGATTATGAGGTCGATTTTCTGGTCCTGAAGAATTTGCTGCGCCTGGATGCCGTCTGTTGCGGTGAATACGCGGTAACCGCGGCTGTAGTGAAGTCTCAGGAATTCAAGTAGTTCGGCGTCGTCGTCGGCAATCAGCAGGCTGATGCCTGTTGAATTGTGGTGCCCCGGCAGAGTTTCCTCCGGTTCGCCGACAGGGGTCTGGAGAATGTTCCGGCGGTCCTCAGGCTTGTAGGATGGAGTTTCGGACAGCGGAGCCAGCTCGGCTTCGGTGAGATGCTCGTTGCCGAGAGGAATTCTTACTGTGAAAATACTGCCGTGGACACCGTCGGAGCGGTTTTGCACCGAGATAGTGCCGTGGTGAAGCAGCACGAGCTGCCAGGTGAGGTTGAGCCCCACGCCGAAACCGGCGTTGGTGCGGCTGGCCTGATAGAAACGCTCGAAAATATGCTCGATATGCTTCGGGTCGATGCCGGTGCCGGTGTCTTCGACGCGGAGCTCGAACATCCCCGAGTCTCTGTTTTCGCGGAGCGAAACATTGATTTTGCCCCCTTCGCCGGTGTATTTGATTGCGTTGGTGATCAGATTTACCAGCACCTTGTCGAAGTCATTGCGGTCGATCCAGACGTTATCGACGGTTTCCGGGGCGTCGAGGGTGATTTCGATGGATTTCTGTTCGGCCATGTTGCGGAACAGCTCGATGATTTCGCGGGTGAAGCCGGTCATTTCGGTCGGCTGCATGTGGAGATGTTTCTTACCCTTGTCGATTTTGCGGATTTCGAGGAGCTGGTTGGCCAGACTGAGCACACGCGAGGCGTTGCGGCGCATTCCGCGGAGCGTAGCGGCGCGGTCGGGGTTTTTCTCCTGCTTTATCAGGGTTTCCAGCGGGCTGATCAGGCAGGTGATGTGGGAGCGGATTTCGTGGGAGATATCCATGAAGAACCGCACCTTGGCCTCGTTGATTTCGCGGGCGCTGCGCTGACGCAACACGGTGTAAATCAGCAATAAAAGTCCGATGCAAATGAGCAGATAGATGATTTTGGCGAAGGTGGTGAGATACCAGGGGCTGGAGATGTTGATGGTGAGATTCGTAATCTGGGAATACTTGCCGTTGTCCCAGGCGCGGATTTGCAGATGTTTGGTGCCGGGGTTCATATCGGGGACGAACAGGGTGCTTTCGCCCGGTTTGAGCCTTACCCACTTCTTGTCCCCCTCCATTTTCCATTCAAAGCATACGCTCTGCGGGTCGCGGTAGTCCATGGTCGAGAGGCAGAGCATCAGCATCTTGTCGGCGTACGAAAGATTCAGTTCGCTGAGACCTCCGGCTGTCAGGGAGTCACCCTCGGCGGTCACACATTCCGACATCTTCACAGGCTGGTTGTTGACGTAAGCGTCTGTAACACAGATAGGTGTCTTGAAATCCAGATTCTGCATGGCGGCAGGGTCCAGATATGTGTATCCCAGATTGCCGCCGAAAAGAATCTGGCCCGACGACCCCGTGTCCGAACCGGAGAAAAAGGAGGTCTCGGACATGCCGTGACCGCCGGTAATCGAAATCATATCGCCTGTAGCCGGGTCGTAGCGGGTTATGCCGTGCATTGTTCCGATCCAGGCAATCCCCTTGGAGTCGATTTCGATGGAGCGCACGTCGATGTCCGAGAGACCGTCGGCCTC
The DNA here is from genome assembly GCA_902494515.1 of uncultured Muribaculaceae bacterium. Lineage (GTDB taxonomy): Bacteria > Bacteroidota > Bacteroidia > Bacteroidales > Muribaculaceae > UBA7173. The sequence continues at coordinate 21,321 of CABUTS010000045.1, forward strand.
GGAGAGGATAGCTTCGGCGCTCAGTGATGTAGGATTGAAGATTATCAGTCCCTTCTCGGTACCCATAAGCAGCTTGCCGTCAAGGGTTTCGCGCACGGCGACTGTTCGATATGCATCATTTTGCCCGTGCGAAGGTCGTAGCATCCGATGCCGTCAAACATGCCGATCCAGAGCCTCTGACGGGAGTCGATATACAGCGAGGTGATGCCGTTGCTGGAGAAATCCTCGCCGACTTTCTCGCGGTTCAGGAATTTCACCTCCCCGGTGGCGGTATTGATCAGGTAAAGCCCCACGGCGCGGACTGCCACACAGAGCAGGTTCAGCTCCGGACAGGCCGTGCCGTACCACCGGTATTCGGTCTTGGGAATATCGGCGATTTTTGTCATGCTGCCGTTGTCGCTGTTTATCCGATATACACCTTCGCCCGAAACCATCGCGTAAACCGTGCCGTCGGGAGCGCTGAAAATCGAGCGTACGGGAGCCCCGGTGGGGGTGGGCACGGTCCGCTCAAGGGCGGCGTTGCGGTCGATTTTCAGAATATCGCCCCGCTGCAGAGCTATCCATACGTTGTCGCCCGAGAGGCAGGAGGCCATGACCCCCCCCGGCGAATCCCGGCAGAATGGTGCGCAGGTGATGGTAGTTGAAAGGCGACGGGGAGCCCGACACCATATAAATACCGTTGAAATTTGTCACAATCCAGATGTTACCCATCGGGTCGCCGTAGATGCTGCGGATGCCGGCGTTTCTGATATCCATCGCCGGATGATACAGACCCTGAACCTGCCGGGGATTCCGGCCGTCGGGGTCTACTTCCCACATGTCGCCGTCGTAATACGCCACGAACATGCGCCCCGAGGTTGTGGGGCATATGTCCACGAAGCCGCGGTTCGGATCATATCCGAGTGCTTCGGAAATGTTTACCGCATCGCCGTCGAAACCTTTCCCCTTGAGCCTGAGGAGATTGGCCCCGGTTCTAAGATATGTCTGGCCGTCGTAGCTGTGAAAGAATCTCTGGGGATAATGATGGCCGAAGGTGCCGCGGACTATCGAGCCGTCGGGCTGAATCCTGATTGCTTTGCCTTTCGTGTCAATAGCTATGACCGAACCGTCGTTTAATGCAGTCATCTGGTCCAGTGTGTTCATTTCCGGCAGGATACTGAAGCGTGTCACCAGATTCGCCGGAGTGCTCGGGTCGACTACAAACAGGCCGATTCCGACTGCGAGAAACACAATCCGGCCGTCGGGAAGCTGGTCGATGCAGGTGACGTAGCCGTCCAGCGCCGTCCCCGGAAGGTGAATACGCTTGAACGAACCCGTCAGGGGGTCATATAGATGGAGACCGTCGGCGGTGCCGACCCACTTCCGCTTTTCGCGGTCGGAAAAAACAATCAGAACATTATTTGTGCTTAGGGATGTGGTGTCGTTCTCATTGTGGCGGAAGGTGCGGGCATTGGCGCCGTCGTAACGCATCAGTCCGGTGTTTGATCCCACCCACAGGAATCCGTCGGCATCCATGTGCAGGCGGTTGATGAGAGCATTCGGGCACTCCTTATTCTCGATTTTTCGCAGCGAGGAGACATGTCCGGTCGCGTCGGCCCGCAACGGAGCGAGCCAGAAAGTGAGCAGACAGGCAAGTGCCGCAAGGGCGGAAACGTTGGCGTGGAAATATTTCATGGTAGGTTTCGCGAGAAAGCGGATGTAATGAGTGATTTAGGAATGTCGCATCGGAATTGATGCGACAAAATTATAAAACATATCCCGAAAAACCGCCGGTTTTGTGCCGATTTTTGGCGTATGAGACAAAACTGTATGTTTGTGAGAGGTCTGCAGGAGGGTAAAATTGCAGGTTTTCGGACCATGCGACAAATGATTACCGACCCGCGACTTTCTTGAATGACCTGCGCGATAACATTATTTAACAATACTTCGGTAAATTTTTAAAGTTATCGGCACAAGCGGTTGCCTAAGCCGCTGAGCCTGATTATTTAACCCGTTAAAAATCAATGAATTAGTTAACAAAGTTTAGCATAATAAA
>CABUTS010000046.1 GCA_902494515.1 uncultured Muribaculaceae bacterium
AGTCGGATGCTGAGCCATCACGATGCGATTGTTCTCATTCAAATTAAACATAGCGTTTTTGTTTGCAAAGTTAGCAAGCAAAAGCGCTACGCAAAAGCCGGCCGTTTTCGGACGGATACGGATCAACCGCAGGGGTTTAGTAGTTGCGGGCGATGATAACGCGCTGGGCCGAAGGCTTGCCGGTTACCATGCACTTGCCCGGGGTCTTGTCACCTTCCAGGGGGATGCAGCGGATGGTTGCCTTGGTTTCGGCCTTGATCTTCTCCTCGGTTTCGGGGGTGCCGTCCCAGTGGCAGAGCAGGAAGCCGCCCTTCTCGATTTCTTCCTTGAATTCGTCGTAGGAATTGACCTCGCGGGTCATCTCCTGACGGTGCTTCAGGGCTTTGTCGTAGATGTTCTGCTGAATCTGCTCCAGAAGGTTCTGGATGTAGACGGCGATGCCGCCGATGGGCTGAACTTCCTTTTCGAGGGTGTCGCGGCGCATGAGTTCCACGGTTCCCTGTTCGAGGTCGCGGGCACCGATGGCCAGACGGACGGGCACACCCTTGAGCTCGTAGTCGGCGAACTTGAAGCCGGGACGGCGGTTCTCGGCATCGTCATATTTAACGCGGATACCCATCGAGCGGAGCTCTTCGACAATCGGGGCGACCTTCTCGGAGATGGCAGCGAGCTGTTCGGCGTTCTTGTAGATGGGGACGATAACCACATGGATGGGGGCGATATGGGGAGGCAGCACCAGGCCGTTGTCGTCGGAGTGACACATGATCATGGCGCCCATCAGACGGGTGGAAACGCCCCAGGAGGTAGCCCATACATATTCGGGCTGGTTGTCCTTGTTGATGAAGGTCACGTCGAAGGCCTTTGCGAAGTTCTGACCCAGGAAATGCGATGTTCCGGACTGCAGCGCCTTGCCGTCCTGCATCATGGCCTCAATAGTATATGTGTCAATAGCGCCGGCAAAACGTTCGTTGGCACTCTTGACGCCGCAAATCACGGGGATACCGAGGTATTTCTCGGCGAAGACGCGGTAGACTTCGAGCATCTCCTTTGCTTTGCCCTCAGCCTCCTCGCGGGTAGCGTGGGCGGTGTGCCCTTCCTGCCAGAGGAACTCGCTGGTACGCAGGAACATACGGGTGCGCATTTCCCAGCGCATCACATTGGCCCACTGGTTGCAGAGGATAGGCAGGTCGCGATATGAGGTAATCCAGTTGCGGTATGTGTTCCAGATGATGGTCTCGGAGGTCGGACGGATAATCAGTTCTTCCTCGAGTTTGGCCTCGGGGTCAACGACAACGCCGGCGCCGTTGGGGTCGTTCTTGAGGCGGTAGTGGGTAACCACGGCGCACTCCTTGGCGAAACCTTCGACATGTTCTGCCTCCTTGCAAAGGAAGGATTTGGGAATCAGCAGCGGGAAGTAGGCGTTCTGCACTCCGGAAGCCTTGAACATCTGGTCAAGGGTCTGTTGCATACGTTCCCAGATGGCGTAGCCATAGGGCTTTATGATCATGCAACCGCGCACGGGCGACTGCTCGGCGAGGTCAGCTTTGACAACAAGGTCGTTGTACCACTGCGAGTAGTTGTCGGCTCGCTTGGTGAGGTCTTTAAGTTCTTTTGCCATTGCAAAAATTGGAATACGGTATATTTTGGTGCAAAGTTACAAAATTTCCCGCAATCCCCCAAAAAAATGAAACAAGCTGCCATGCTCGGTAGCATGACAGCTTGTTGTTTAGCCGATTAAGATGGGCAACGGGGTTCTGTATCCCGGCTCGCGGGAGCGGCCTCGGGAGCAGAAAAATCTATGGCGTTGCCGGAGCGGTTTATGCGTTCTTGACTTTGTCAACAACAGCCTTGAAGGCTGCGGGGTTGTTGAGGGCCAGGTCGGCGAGGACTTTGCGGTTGATTTCGATGCCGGCTTTGTGGATGAGGCCCATCAGCTTGGAGTAGCTGAGGTCTTCCTGACGGGCAGCAGCGTTGATACGCTGAATCCAGAGGGCACGGAAGTTGCGCTTTTTGTCCTTACGGTCGCGGTAGGCGTAGGTGAGACCTTTTTCCCAGGTGTTCTTGGCAACGGTCCACACGTTACGGCGGCAACCAAAGTAACCGCGGGTTAATTTCAGGATTTTCTTACGACGAGCACGGGATGCTACGTGGTTTACTGATCTTGGCATTTTATTTGACAAGTTTTGAATGTCAGCGGCTTGCGGCGGAATCTGTTTTAGGCCGTAATGCTCTTAGGGCATGACATCCGGTTAGTAGATTTCGGACCACTTGGGGTTTCTCAGGCCGGTCCGGTTGCCTTCGCCGTCAATTCCCGGGGGGAATACGGATCGGCGCTCTTCGCGAGAGGCCGGTGTTAGGAGAAATGCTGAGGAGAATTTCCTGCAGGCTCTTCGGGTTGAAGTGAATCGCGTGGCGGAACAGTCGGCGGGCCGGATGTCCGTCATGCCGAATATCCGCGGGCACAAATTACTTCAGGCCAAGTAATGCCTTTACATTGGCTTCGTCTACCTTGCTGACTATGCCGAAGTGGGTGAGGTTTCTCTTCTGCTTTTTGGTCTTCTTCGTGAGAATGTGACTCTTGTAAGCGTGCTTTCTCTTGATCTTTCCTGATCCGGTAAGGGCGAACCTCTTTTTGGCACCGGAATTAGTCTTAATCTTTGGCATTTTTTTGTTAGATAATTATGAAATTGATAGTTTGGTGACTCGCACCAGTTTATGTAACGTGCGCTTCGGGGCGTTTATTGCCCCGGATTGCACATTTTATTGCTTTTTTATGCTTTTTTCTTGGGGGAAAGCATGATTGTCATGCGCTTTCCTTCGAGAACAGGCATCTGCTCGACCTTGCCGTATTCCTCCAGGTCGTTGGCGAAACGGAGGAGAAGCACTTCGCCCTGCTCTTTGAACAGAATCGAACGGCCTTTGAAAAAGACGTAGGCCTTGACCTTCGACCCTTCGCCGAGGAAGTTCTGGGCGTGTTTGAGCTTGAAATTGTAGTCATGCTCATCGGTCTGGGGACCGAAACGGATCTCCTTGACGGTGACCTTGGTAGCTTTGGCTTTCTGTTCCTTCTGACGCTTTTTCTGCTGATAAAGGAACTTGGAGTAATCGAGAATCTTGCAGACGGGGGGCTGGGCTGTGGGGGAGATTTCCACCAGGTCGAGCTCCATTTCGTCGGCAAGTTTCAGAGCTTGCTGGATAGGCACAATCCCGTTTTCAACATTATCGCCGACGAGGCGCACCTCTTTGGCGCGGATACGTTCGTTAATGTTGTAGGGTTCCTCCTTGCGGGGAGGACGGGGGCCGTTCATCGGAGGACGGGGACCCGAGGGACGGGGACCGGAGAAACCTCCGGGGCGCGGACCCGAGAAGCCACCGGGACGGGGACCGGAACCGGCAGGCCTGGGGCCTGAACCAGCAGGGCGGGGACCCTGGGGACGGGGTGAACCCTGTCCGGGGTTGGAAGAATGTTGCCCGGAACCGGCGGGACGGGGTGCTCCGTAATGGTTGGAGGAGCCGGAGGGACGCTGACCTCCGTTGTGCATTGGTTTTTTATCCATTCAGAGATTGTTGGTGAATGATCCTTTTATTTCGGGTATACGGGTATATAGGATTAACAACGCCCGAATATAAAAGTTGGAGGGGCTTTCAACTCCCGGCCGAACTTGGTGAGCCGGCCGGGAAGCTGGATATTGGGTTGTTATTTCAGTTCAGGGGGTAACTTGTGACTGAATGTTATTTCAGTTCAGGTGTTTACTCGGAGCTGGCGTTTATTTGAGTTCCTTGACGAGACGGTTGATTTCGGCGGCGAATTCGTCGACCTTCATCGTGCCCTTGTCCCCTTCGCCCTGCTTGCGGACGGAAACAGCGCCTTCGGCTTCTTCCTTCTCTCCGACAATAAGCATGTAGGGAACGCGCTTGAGCTCGTTGTCGCGGATCTTGCGGCCGATCTTCTCGTTGCGGTCATCGACTGTAACGCGGACGTCAGCCTCGTTGAGCTGCTCGGCCACCTTGTGGGCATAGTCGTTGAACTTCTCGGAGATAGGCAGGATGATAGCCTGATCGGGAGCGAGCCACAGTGGGAACTTGCCGGCGGTGTGCTCGAGGAGCACGGCCACGAAGCGTTCGAGCGAGCCGAAGGGAGCGCGGTGAATCATAACCGGGCGGTGCTTCTGGTTGTCGGCGCCGGTGTATTCGAGCTGGAAGCGCTCGGGGAGGTTGTAGTCGACCTGAATGGTGCCGAGCTGCCAGCGGCGACCGATGGCATCCTTAACCATAAAGTCGAGTTTCGGGCCGTAGAAGGCGGCTTCGCCGAGTTCCTTGCGAGCCTTGATACCCTTCTCCTCGCAAGCCTCGATGATGGCCTGCTCGGCGAGGTGCCAGTTCTCGTCGGAACCGATATATTTCTCCTTGTTCTTCGGGTCGCGGAGCGAAATCTGAGCCTCGTAGTTGTTGAAGTCGAGGGCGCCGAAGATGTAGAGGATGATGTCCATGACCTTCAGGAACTCCTCCTTGATCTGCTCGGGAGTGCAGAACAGGTGGGCATCGTCCTGAGTGAATCCACGCACACGGGTCAGGCCGTGAAGCTCGCCGGTCTGTTCGTAGCGGTAAACCGTGCCGAATTCGGCGAGACGCATGGGCAGGTCGCGGTATGAACGGGGAGCGGCCTTGAAGATTTCGCAGTGGTGAGGGCAGTTCATGGGTTTGAGCATGTACTCCTCCCCTTCCTGCGGGGTGTGGATCGGCTGGAAGGAGTCCTTGCCATATTTGGCGTAGTGGCCGGAAGTAACGTAGAGCTGCTTGTTACCGATATGCGGGGTGATTACCTGGAGGTAACCGTACTTCTTCTGAATCTTGCGGAGGAACTGCTCCAGACGGTCGCGCAGGGCGGCGCCCTTCGGGAGCCAGAGGGGCAGACCGGCGCCGACGTTGGTGGAGAAAGCGAAAAGCTCCATCTCCTTGCCGAGCTTGCGGTGGTCGCGCTTCTTGGCTTCCTCGAGGAGAGCGAGATACTCGTCGAGCATCTTTTTCTTGGGGAAGGTGATGCCATAGACGCGCACCAGCTGGTTGCGCTTCTCGTCGCCGCGCCAGTAAGCGCCGGCCAGCGACATAACCTTGCAGGCCTTGATGACGCCGGTGGAGGGGATGTGCGGACCGCGGCAGAGGTCGGTGAACGCGCCCTGGGTGTAGGTTGTGATGTGGCCGTCCTCGAGTTCCGAAATCAGCTCACATTTGTATTCCTCGTTGCGGTCGCCGAACATCTTGAGGGCGTCGGCTTTGGTGATATCCTTGCGCACGATAGGCTCGTCGCGGCGGGCGAGCTCGAGCATTTTAGCTTCGATTTTGGGGAAATCGGCGGCTGTGATGTCGTTGCCATTGGGGTCGATGTCGTAGTAGAATCCGTTTTCAATGGCCGGACCGATGCCGAACTTCACACCGGGATAGAGCTCCTGAAGGGCCTCGGCCAGCAGGTGGGCCGACGAGTGCCAGAAAGCGTGCTTGCCTTCGGGGTCATCCCATTTGAAAAGCTGAATTGTAGCGTCTTCGGTGATCGGACGGGTGAGGTCCCATTCCTGTTCGTTGACTGACGCAGCCAGAACTTCGCGACCCAGCTGGGGCGAGAGGCTCTTGGCGATTTCCAGGGGAGTAACCCCTGCTTCATACTGTTTTACCGACTTGTCGGGAAACGTAATGTTAATCATGAGATAAATAACTGTTTATCAATAAATTGCCACAAACAACATGGCAATCAAACAACACACAATTCGCGCCGGACCACCACGGAAAACTCCTCAAAAACGACATGGGAAGCGCTCTTCCGCGGACTCGGGCGAGAAATCAGCCACAAAGTTAACAATTATTTTTGAATAATCAGAATTATTTTTGACTAATCAGAAATTATTTTTTGAAATATCAGAATTTATTTTTGAAATATCGCCATGATTTCGCGAGATTTTTTCAAAGCCTTCCGACTAAAACCTGTTCCGATTAGCGAAAAAGCTATTCCGGTTAACGAAAAAACAGATCCTGAGGACTGTAAGCAGTCAGTCAGGACCTGTATTTTGTTAGCAAGTTGGCGAAGGGTACCGGGCTGAATTATTCAGCGGCGGGAGCCTCGGCAGCAGGAGCTTCTTCAGCGGGAGCTTCAGCAGCAGCCTTTGCAGCTTCTTCGGCAGCCTTGGCGGCAGCGATTTCAGCCTTCTTCTTGGCTACTTCCTCAGCCTTGGCGGCGTTCTTAGCCTGTTCGGCGGCGAGACGCTCCTTGGCGGCAGCCTGCTTCTTGTCAGCTACGGCAGCCTTCTGAGCCTCGGTAGCTTTCTCTTTGTTGGCCTTCCAGGCATCGAAACGACGCTGAGCTTCAGCTTCGTCGAAAGCGCCCTTGCGGACGCCACCCTGGAGGTGCTTCATCAGCATGACGCCCTCGCGGGAGAGGATGCTGCGAACGGTGTCGGTGGGTTCAGCGCCAACGTTCACCCAGTAGAGTGCGCGCTCGAAGTTGAGGGTTACGGTAGCGGGGTTGGTGTTGGGGTTGTAAGAGCCGATACGTTCAATAAAGCGACCATCACGTGGTGCTTTGCTGTTGGCGATTACAATGGGATAGAACGCATAGTTCTTGCGACCATGGCGTTGCAGTCTGATTTTAGTTGCCATTAAAAAATGATGTAAAGTGTTAAAACAGAAATTGTTACGTATCCCGGTCATCACGTAACCGGGAAATCCGCTGCAAAGTTACGCTTTTTCCCCGGAACCACCAAACATTCGTCAGTTTATTTTAACCTTGACGAGCGTTTCGTCGGATTCCGTCAGATGACAGAATGGGGGCAAATCACGCTCCGGTCCGGTGTCAGTTGATTGTGATGGTGGCGCCTCTGACTGTGCCGTGAGCGTTTGTTGCGACAGGCGTCAGTTCAGTGGTTACCCCCTGACTGACACTTATATCGAATGTGCCATTTTTGAAATCATCGATCTCCACAACAGCCGGCACGAGTGAACCCTTGCGCTTCCGTTCAATAACCATGCTGACAGTCCCTTCGGTGTTGGCAATACCTAAAGTCACCGTGTTGTCATCGGCTTTTGCGGCGTCAGACTGCACGGCGGCCACGCCGATTTCCGGCGGCTGGGGCAGATATTCCATCACATAAAAATAGGATCTGTAGCACATGGAGGGGGTGACTGCGACGTCCTGTGTAATCACACCGCGGGTAATTCGGATGCGCAGATTGCCCTCAGCATTGCGGGCATACGATGCGTTATCTTTGTGAAACTGCAGACTGCTGACAGGGACTGAGAATGAATTTTCATAATTGGAGGCATAAGCTTTGTAGAGACAATCCCATGTGCCGTCCTTAAGCAAAGCACTCACAATCCAGCCCTGCGAGGACTCAATTGACTCGCCATTAAAGTAGGGATGAAATTTCTCGCAGTAATCCGGCACAATTCCGAGGGTGTACCATAGCGGTTCTTCCGGTGTGCCGACTGAGGGACTGTTGGCGGGAACGGCTGCTACATTGACTGTTTCCGACGCTTCATCTTCAGCTGCGACGAATATTTCACCATCAAAAGGAATCACATTCTCGGTGCTTCCGGTGTTGCTTATCTCAGGACTGGATGTCGAGGAGATGCCGAACACGCGCCAGCCAAGCTCATCCATGAAAAGTTTGTCAAACGTGATATCGGAAATATCGCGAATCACAGTGCCTTTGCCAATCTGCGCATTTATAATCCTTGTCAGATTAAGTCCCTCGGTTTCATTGAAGTAGTTCAGAGAGACATTGTTGGTCCATTGAGACGGGGCATAAAGCGAAACAACCTTGCCTTCATCGGTGGTAAAAAACGGTACGCTGCCGGACGTAGCTTTCACGAACGCCTGCGACGCATCGTATGCTCCGATAGCTCCCATGACACTGCTTTCGAATGGCGTCTTGTGTCCCTCCGGGACAATAATCTTACTTGTGTCCCTCCGGGACAATAATCTTACCGTCAGCGGCTTTGATGGAACAAAGAAGTCCCATGCCGCGCAGCAGCTCGCGGGTGGCGATGGTCACAAAATCATATTTGCCATGAGGCAGAACTGCCGTTGCAAAACAGAATTCGTCGAGTCTGTCGGCATTGACTGTCAGGATTATATCCGGTTGTGACGGGGAGTCGAAAAATGATTCATCGGTGATGAGGTCAGCGAATGATCTGAGCGCATTGATGGAATACTCGCCGAGAATCACCGCTTTAATCTGCGACACGGGGGTGCGGTACATGCCGTATACATCGTCCATATTATCGCGTGACGACTGACCGACTTTAGTCAGAAAGCCGTTTTTACCGCCTTTGACAAGTCTGGCCTTGACAGTGATGGGGAGACAAGGGGGAATCACCTCGGAGGAGATCCCGGCGGCGTATTCCAAGGCTCCCTTCATCTCGGGAGACCACTCGCCGTCGTAGTAAATTTTAAAGACTGTACCCCCGGCGACGGGACGCAACGACTTCACCCCGGAGACGAACGGAATCGAAGACTCGGAAACATAGCTCTCTTCTTCCTGGAGAATTTCGCCGGTGGAATCAGCTGCTTGGAGTGCAGGAGTTATGGCCAAAAGCGCCATGACAGATAAAAGACATGCGCGTTTCATCGTTTCAGTATTTTTTTAGTTAAAGTGAAAGAAGAACCCGTTGCTCTCACCACATATATGCCGGGGATGAGGCCGGAGACATCGCATCGGGCTTCGGCGAATGATGAAGAAATGGAGCGGGACACAACGGTCTGTCCGCTCACATTGCAAATAATGATGGAAATCTCGCCGTCCGGAATGTTCCTGGCAACAATCTCCTCCCCTTCAAGCGTGAGGGAAGCATCGGTGGTCTCAACTTCTCCGGCACCACTGAATCCCGGCCATAGAAGTTCCATAATTTCCGGATCGACATAGTCCGTCGTTTTGATTACAAAGGGGTAAATTGTGTCTTCCTCCCCCTCAGGCCCGGTCGGGAACCCTAAAAAACCGAAGGTTCCCCAAGATGTACTCGGCATACAGAACTCCACTATTTCGCCTTCCGGATTAACACGAGAGGGGATATATGACAGAAACCCATCCCCCGTCCAGGTTGCGTAATGAGGGCGCGAATATCTGAATACTATATATTCAGTGCCCCGGATGAAGCAGGAGAAAGTAAACTTGCCCCATACATCCTGATAGCGGTATTCCGTAGTGGGTTCATAGACATAGTCGAAGTTGGCGGACCGCAATTCTATTGTGACATCCTCAGGCTGGGGGTATTCTATGGCCTGAGTCTGCACTGCTCCCACGGTAGCGGAGATCATTGCAATGACACCGCAGATTAAAAACTTGAGTCTCATATTACAATTTTTTTGATGATTATGCTATTGTCCGTCAGTATAAAATGGATATAATATATCCCAGAAGGCAAGCTTGTTTCTAAATCAACATCAGGTGTAAGAGTAACTCTATAACTACCATCTGAGTTGAAAACCTTAATTAAGGTAGTACAACTCATGATTTCTGAAATAGTAGATGGTCCCATCAATTCAGCAAGTGAAGGCTTATTTATATGGGTCAAATCCGGTGGCCACGGATGACGATAATCAAAAACATCTTCCTTCACAGTCGTCCCAAATTCATTTGTTGCCTCGAATGTTTTATGGAGCTTGTCGTCCATATAAAACCCTTGCATCATAACAGAGTCCGGCGAAGTGTAGAAATCTTTGATAACGTAAGTAGGAGAAATTTCCTCTTCAAAGAGTACAGTCAGGTGGTCAGTCCCCATGAAAGTGACGGTCAACAATTTGTAAAAGAATGATAGACGGACTTTTCCTGAGTGGCTCCGTATAGACCCGCATACTGAGCTCCCTCCTTTATAGAAATCTGTGGACCAGGGTCGGGAATGTTCCAACCGATTGAATCCAATATTGAAATTGTAAGTTTGTCAATTCGATGACAGATGTCGCCTTTGCCGAAAGCATAGTGCATCAGCGAATTAGGATTGTCAAGATAAACAAGTGACTCACCAAGTTTATATGTTGAGGGCGAATATAACTTGTGTTCTGCGTCCTTTTTCAGAACATAGACAGATATGTCCTATGTCGGATGAACAAAATCATCAACTTCTTCCTGCTTGCACTGAGAGAGATACTTCCCGGAGCTATTAAAGATGAATCTGTCGAAAGAGGAATACTCTCCAAAATATTCAAATTCAACTTTATCGCTATCATATAGAGTCGCAGTCATACCAAACCCGAGACAGACGGGAATTGCTCGGAGTAGATAGGAGTATAAGTTGTTTGTTGGTGAATGGTGCGTTAATTCGATATTGCAATTCCATTCCTTATTTTTATTGAGGAAAATATATGCCTGTGCGTATTCCGGGACTGGATTGATGTTGTGCTGGATATGTAGAGAGAGTGGTGTTTTTAATGTCCCATCACAGTAGAAAATCGGGGATGTGAGCATTAAATTTTCGCCGAGATCATCTGACATGGACAGATTCAACTTAATTGGGACTTCGTTCTGGAGGATATTGCTCCAATAGTCAGCTGCCAGCGTGGCAACACGGCGGATTGAATCTGGTACTTCTTCGAAGTTAAATTCAATTCTCTTTTGAACACTTGGAGAACCTTCAGAAGGACGGTTTGAGTGCTGCGGTATGGCCGGCATTAGCATTGAGCTGGCAGGAAGTTCCGGAGTATAGTATTTAACTCGGACTATCCTCGGATTCTCTCCAAATGCCATACTTGCAACCAACAAACCGCAGATTAAAAACTTTTGTAGTTTCATACCTGAAATTGGGTTAAAGATGTTATTTAAGATAGAATTAGTTATAACCTATTGCATTAAGAGACCTTGCATAGAAGAGTATAAATCAGTAAGAATCTGTGCAATAGATTTTCAAATACAAAGATAATAATTTTATTTGGTGTTTTGCAATATTTTATTATGTTTTTTTTACAAAAAGATACAAAATTGGTACTGCTCTTTCATATAAGCATATAAGGTTGCTTGACCTTTCAATATAATTGCTATTATATAGCGTGAGTTCGACGCAAGTCCGGTCTATCTTCGAAGAGAGGACAGGATAAAAGTCCGCTTTGCCATATACTTAGTTGCATCGCTTGTTCTCAAGCCCTTTCAGGTTGGAAGAGGAATGTACGGGACGATAAAAGGTGTCTGATGAAATGGGAATCAATGCTTTGGTCAAAACGCATGTTAAATGTAAGCCCGCAGGATTTTAGTAGTACGAGGGTGTATCGCAATTAAGATTTTGCGATACACCCTCGAATATATGAAATAACTTCCAAACTCGTGAAATTACGACTTTTCACTCAGATAGCCAAACAATTGCGCTGATTTCTTTTGCACTACGATTCGATATTGTGTGGAATTCAGACGCGGAAGCACTTTGATTCGGATTTCAGACGTGGAAGCACTTCGATTCGGATTTCAGACGCGGAAGCACTTCGATTCGGAATTCGGATTTAGAATTCAGGGACAAGGGGGAATATGTAATCAGTGGTTGTGGATTTCGCTGGAGCCTGTGGAGTGGCTTCTGAGCTGATAAACGCTGCAGCTGATACCACCTGAGCCTGAGCTATAAGCTTCGCCGGATTTTGCCTTGAGGCCACGGGCATTGATGTCGCCGGAACCGGAAACGCTTAAGCGAACGCGGTCAGCTACACCTGAGATTTCTATATCACCGGACCCACCTACCGAAAGGTCGGCATTTTGAACGTCTGCATAATCGAATTCTACATCGGCGGAACCTGAAATATTGACGTTCAGGTTGCTACATTCGATTGAAGAGACATCGATATTGCCTGAACCGCTGACTGAGAAAGTCGCCTTGCCGCCATTAGCGATGATTTTGCCGGCGTTGAAGTCGGAGCTGCCGGTATTTCGGACTGTGAAGTCGCCGCCGGTCACCGTGAGGTCGCCCTGAATCTTGAAGTCAGCGCTGCCGGTGGTTCGGACCGAGGTCAGCGCTTTGTTGGTGACATAGATTGTCGGGGTTTGCTTTATGTCCTTGAATTGCAGGGAATAGTTGCCGGGCTTGAGGCCGATGAAGAGCTTGCCCCCCTTGACATGGACATCGAGGTGCTCGATTAAGTTGTCGGGAAGGTAGCCTTTGACCTGAAAGTCGGAAGCGTTGGAGGACTGTACGAAGACTACATCAAACCATCCGCTCAACTCAACACCGGTGAAATCCGAGGAGACGTTGAAGTTGTGGTTGACGAACGGGCCAGCTTTGATGAGCTCTTTTTTGCTTTTGCCTTTGCCTTTGCCGTTGCTGACGCTGTACCATTCGTCGGAGGAGTCGGAACTGAAGGACTCGGCGCAGCAGGAAGAACCGCAGGAGGTAGAAAAGAGGAGCAACGTCGCTGCGCCGAAGAGCGCAACGGAGGACTTTTGAATAAGAGATAACTTTTTCATAGTCGCATAAAGTTAATGATGAAAACTTGATTTTTGAGGGTTGAATATGGAGGACAGAGCGGAGAGTCAGCGGAAACGGGCCGGGGAGGGAACAGTTTCAGCGGAAACGGGCGGGGAGAGAGGTGCGGATGGCCTCGGCGGCCTCGTCGGAGCAGCGGCGGCGGTCGGCCTCATCGGCCGGGGGAGCGATGGGCGCGTGGATGGTGATTTTGATGGTGCCGTAGTCAGGGAGCCAGCGGCCTCGCGAAAGGACATCGTAGGCGCCATCGATGGTTACGGGGACCACGGGGAGCTGGAATTCCTTGGCGAGCTGGAAGGCGCCGGTGTGGAAGCGGCCCATGCGGCCGTTGCGCGAGCGGGAACCTTCGGGGAAGACTACCACCGACATACCGTCGCGGAGGGTTTTCTCGGCTTTATCCATGGTTTTGCGGATGGCTGCCGGGGATGAGTTGTCGACGAAAATATGCCCGGCGGCGGCGCAGGCTACACCGATAACGGGGAACTTGCGGAGCCCGATTTTCATCATCCACTTGAAGTTATGGTTGAGAAAGCCGTAGATGGCGAAGATGTCGTAAGCGCCCTGATGGTTGGCGACGAAAACGTAGGATGTTTTCGGGTCGATATTTTCCCGTCCCTGGACTTTCACGCGCACGAGTGTGAGCCAGGTGCAGAGCTTCGCCCAGATGTGAGGGGGCCAGTAACCGAAGAATTTGCCTCCGAAAATCAGCGAGAAGATGACCGTGATCAATCCGGTAAGGATTGTCAGAACCACAATCAGCGGAATCATCACCAGGAACTGGTAAATTCTGTA
This sequence comes from uncultured Muribaculaceae bacterium, assembly GCA_902494515.1. Classification (GTDB taxonomy): domain Bacteria; phylum Bacteroidota; class Bacteroidia; order Bacteroidales; family Muribaculaceae; genus UBA7173. Next base: position 13,237 of record CABUTS010000046.1, read on the forward strand.
CAGTATGTTTACGACAATTTTCATGCTTCCGAAATATTGGAAATGTAGTGGAAAGAGACGAAAATGTAGGGGAAAGAGGCGGAAATGTAGTGGAAAGAGACGAAAAGAAAAGGTGATTTAAACTAATGCCGGAACATGTAAGTCAGGGCATTAGTTTAAATCACTTAAAGATTTTACGGATTACCAGGCGAACATGGGTCGGTCGGCCATCATGGCGTTGACCTTCTCGCGCACTGCCTTGATGGTAGCTTCGCTCTCAGGATTTGAAAGAACGGTGTCGATCATCTCCACGATGGTGCCCATTTCATCCTCCTTGAGGCCGCGGGTGGTGATGGCGGGTGTGCCGAGGCGGATACCGGAGGTCTGGAAGGGGGAACGGGAGTCGAAGGGAACCATGTTCTTGTTGGCGGTGATGTCAGCGTCAACGAGAACCTTTTCGGCAACCTTACCGGTGAGTTCGGGGAACTTGGTGCGGAGGTCGACGAGGATGCAGTGGTTGTCGGTACCGCCGGAAACCACCTTGTAGCCCTTGTCCATCAGGGCCTTGGCCATGGCGGCGGCGTTCTTCTTCACCTGCATCTGGTATTCCTTGTATTCGGGCTGGAGAGCTTCGCCGAAGGCTACGGCCTTGGCGGCTACGATATGTTCGAGCGGACCGCCCTGCACACCGGGGAACACTGCGGAGTCGAGCAGCGACGACATCTTGCGGATTTCGCCCTTCTTGGTGGCTTTGCCCCAGGGGTTGTCGAAATCCTGACCCAGAAGGATCACACCGCCGCGGGGACCGCGGAGGGTCTTGTGGGTGGTGGAGGTTACGATATGGGCGTATTTCAGCGGGTTGTCGAGGAGACCGGCGGCGATGAGGCCGGCGGGGTGAGCCATGTCGACCATGAAGATGGCGCCGACTTCATCGGCAATCTTGCGCATGCGGGCGTAGTCCCATTCGCGGGAGTAGGCGCTGGCGCCGCCGACGATCAGCTTGGGCTTCTTCTCGAGGGCAATCCGTTCCATTTCGTCGTAGTCAATGCGGCCGGTTTCCTGGTCGACATTGTAACCGATGGCGTTGAACACGAGGCCGGAGAAGTTCACGGGGCTTCCGTGCGAAAGGTGGCCGCCGTGGTCGAGGTTCAGACCCATGAAGGTGTCGCCGGGCTTGAGGCAAGCCATGAAGACAGCCATGTTGGCCTGGGCGCCGGAGTGGGGCTGCACATTGGCGTATTCTGCTCCGAAGAGCTGTTTGAGACGGTCGCGGGCAATGTTTTCAGCCTCGTCAACAACCTGGCAGCCACCGTAGTAGCGGTGACCGGGGTAACCTTCGGCGTACTTGTTGGTAAGGCAGGAGCCCATAGCTTCCATCACCTGCGGGGACACGAAGTTCTCGGAGGCAATCAGCTCGATGCCCTTCTGCTGGCGCTGATGTTCACGATTGATAATGTCGAAAATGACGTTGTCGCGTTGCATAACGATATTGTGATAATGGATGATTATTTCTTTTTTACTGAGAATCCGAAGCGGCCGAGAAGCTCTCCCTGGGCGTAATAGTGACCGTGGGTGTAGCTCATCAGCCCTGTCGCCCCGAGGTCGAAACGGCCGGTTTCGGAATCGATGTAGCGCTCGTCGGCGAGGATGTTGACCACTTCGGCCAGAAACATATTGTGTGAACCCAGAGGAATCACCGACTTCACCCGACATTCAATCGAGAGCGGGGATTCGTCGATGTATGGGCAGCGAACCATCTTTCCGGGGCAGGGAGTCAGGCCTGTCTCCTTCCATTTGTCGTAATCCCGGCCTGAACGGACTCCGGCCCAGTCGGTTGCGCGGGCCATGTCGGCGGTAGTCAGGTTGAGAGTGAACTCCATGTTCTCCTTTATTATATTATAGGAGTGGCGTTCCGGGCGCACGGAGATGTAGCACATGGCCGGGTCGGTGTTGACCGTTCCGACCCATGCCACGGTGAGCATGTTCGATTCCTTCACGCTGCTGCCGCAGGTGACGAGCACCGCGGGGAGCGGGTAAATCATGGTTCCGGGTTTCCAGGATTGCTTGGAGTTCATATTGTTTGATTTACAGACCTTCGGCCTCTTTGATTTTCGAGACGGGGATGCCGAGGGCGCGGCAAATCATTGCCTGGCGGGCGAAGAGACCGTTGCGGGCCTGCTCGAAGTAGTAGGCCTTGGGGTTCTCGTCCATATCCTCGTTGATTTCCTGCAGGCGGGGCAGCGGATGGAGCACTCGCAGGTTCGGGCGGGAATCCTTCAGCATCGCGTTGTTGACCGAGAAGCAGTTCTTGACGCGCTCATAGACCTCGAGGTCCGGGAAACGCTCGCGCTGCACGCGGGTCATGTAGAGGATGTCGGTGTTGTTGATGATTTCGGGGGTGAGCTCTGTGTGGATCTCGTAGGGCATTCCGAGCTTGTCGCAAAGGTCGATGTATTGCTGAGGCATGGCGAGTTCCGGATGCGAAACGAAGCGGAACTTCGGGCGGAAGTAACGCATTGCCTCGAGCAGGGAGTGAACGGTGCGGCCATATTTCAGGTCTCCGACCATGGTGATCTCGAGGTCCTCGAGTTTGCCCTGGGTCTTGAGAATGGAATAGAGGTCGAGCATCGTCTGCGAGGGGTGCTGGTTCGAGCCGTCGCCGGCGTTGATCACCGGGGTTTCGGTCACCTTGGTTGCGAACTCCGCGGCTCCCTCCTGGAAGTGCCTCATGATGATGAGGTCGACGTAGTTGGAGACCATCTTGATGGTGTCCTTGAGGGATTCGCCCTTCGACGACGAGGATGTGTTGGCGTCGGAGAAACCGATTACACGGCCGCCCAGACGGTTCACCGCGGTCTCGAAGCTGAGACGCGTGCGGGTCGAGGGTTCAAAGAACAGAGTTGCGACGACTTTGCCGTCGAGAATCTTGTGGTTGGGATACTGCTCGAAGAAGCGTGCGTCCTCGAGAATTGATAGAAGGTCCTCCTTCGAGAGATCATCAATCGAAACGATCGAATTAGGATTCATTGTTAAAGAGCAGACATTGGTTTGCACTGCAAAGTTAACAACTTTCCGGCATATTTGCACATTATGTGCATGTTTTTTTTCATACCTTTGCAAAGTAAAACAAATTGTACTTGAATGGAAGCAGAAATCGAGCACCGCATGAAGGAAACGGGCGTGCGCCCCTCCCCTGTCCGCAACATGGTGTTGCAGACCATTTATAAGGCCGGACACCCACTGACAGCCCGCGAAATCGAAGATTCGCTCGGGACCGTCGATCGCAGTTCCATATCCCGCGCGCTGGCTGTATTTCAGGACTCGGGACTCGTGCACTGCATATCGGACGGCACGGCAGCCGACAAATATGAATTCTGCCGCGAACCGCACGACGACAGTCACACCGACGAACATGTCCATTTCCATTGCGAAATCTGCGGACGTACCATCTGCCTGCACGAGACAAAGATTCCGCAGGTGCCGATTCCCGCGGGTTTCACCGCGAAATCGGCGAATTTCGTAATCTCAGGTGTCTGCAACAAGTGCAACGCAAAATTGCTTTTAAAACAATGAATTTACTTGAATCCCTGCTGTTTATGCTCAACGAGATGTCGCCGTACATTCTCCTTGGCTTCCTGATAGCCGGTATCATGCACGCCTTCATACCCCAGACCACCTTAGCCCGCCACCTTTCGGGCACCGGATGGAAATCCGTGGTGAAGGCTGCGGCAATCGGCATCCCCCTCCCCCTCTGTTCCTGCGGTGTGCTCCCCACAGCCATCGCCATGCGCCGCAACGGAGCTTCGCGCGCCGCCTCGACCTCCTTCTTGGTTGCCACACCGCAGACCGGTGTCGACAGTATCGCCGCCACATGGTCACTGCTTGGTCCGGCTTTCGCTGTAATCCGCCCGCTCGCGGCACTGTTTACCGCACTGTTCGCGGGTGTTGCCGTCGGGAAAAGCGAGAAACCGGAGGAATGTAGCGACGGCCAATGCGCCGTGGTTATTGAGGAAACACCAGCCAAAATCCCTTTTATGAAGAAATGCGCTGATGCGCTGAAATACGGCTACATAGACCTCGTCGGCAGTATCGGCAGCTGGCTGGTTGTAGGCCTGATTATCGCGGCGCTGATTACGGTTTACGTTCCGGCAGATTTCTTCTCCGTTCTCGGAGCAACACCGATTTTCTCCATGATTGCAGTGCTGATCATAGCGATACCGATGTATGTCTGCGCCACGGGGTCGATACCTATTGCTCTTTCGCTGATGCTCAAAGGATTGTCGCCCGGCACGGCGCTTGTGCTGCTGATGGCCGGCCCGGCTGCCAACTTCGCCTCTTTCACCCTGATTTCCAGGGAAATGGGCAGGAAAGCAACCATTATTTATCTGCTTGCCATCATTACCGGCGCCATCGGTTTCGGCCTGCTCATAGACTATCTGCTCCCCGCCAACTGGTTCTCGGTCAGCAGCTTCCATGCCGCCTGCCACGGCGCCCATACGTTCAGCATTTTCAGCACCGTCTGCTCCACAATCCTTGTAGGGCTGCTGATTTACACCTTTATCAAAGGACACAAACACAACCATATACAACTCACCGAAATGACCAAGAAATATAACATCAAAGGGATGAACTGCCCCCACTGCCAGGCCGCAGTAACCAAAGCAATCGCCGGTGTCAGCGGCGTAACTCAGGTTGACGTCAACCTCCAGACCGGTGTCGCCACTGTCGAGGGGGACCACAACGCCGCCGACCTCGTCAACGCCGTCCGCAACGCCGGTTTCGACGTCGCCGAATAAATATCCGTCGCGAAAAAATCATAGCGGGTAAATCTCAGCCCCGCATATATAATAATGGCAACCAGTGATGAGAATCAATCCGGTTGCCATTATTGTATATGTATTTCCGTGGCTGAAATTTACCTCGCGGCCTTGAAGTAGAGAATTACGGCGATGATGGAATACAGGATGTTGGGAATCCACATCGCCACGAACGGCGAGGTCATGCCTGACACTGCAAATGAGGAGGTTACGGTCATGAACAGAATATAGGAGAAGCTCAGCAACAGACCTATACCGATGTTGATACCCATGCCCCCCTTGACCTTTTTCGATGAGAGCGACATACCGATTACAGTCAGGATGAACGCCGCCGCGCACATGGCGAACCGCTTGTGGTATTCGATTTCGAACGGCTGGATGTTGGCCACGCCGCGCATCTTCTGGCGGTCGATGTACTCCTTGAGCTGCGGTGTCGAGAGGGTTTCCTGGTCGTTGCGCGAAATCAGGAAGTCGCGCGGTTCGAAGGGGATGATGGTGTCGAGGTCATAGCCGCGCTTGATGTATTCGCGTTCGTCGGTGAAATCGCGGATGATGTAGTCGCGGACCTTCCACTGGTAGAGGGTGTCCCATTTGATGGTCTGGGCCTGCAGACGCGACACTAACTTCTTGTCCTTGAACAGCTCGAGCGAAAAGCGGTAGCCGGTCTTGGTGGTGTTGTCGTAGCGGCTCATGTAGGCTATTTCGTTCGGCGCCACCTGCATCATGATGTTGTCGCCGAAGTCCACGCGGCGGTTCTTAACGTAAGTGTTGGTGTAGGCGATACGTTTGACGTTGGCCGGAGGGATGATGTAAGCGCTTAGCACGTAGGTGGCTACGGCTATGACCGCCGCCGAAATCATATATGGCCTGAGCAGTCGCCGGAAACTGATGCCCGACGATACCATGGCGATGATTTCCGAGTTGTCGGCCAGCTTCGAGGTGAAGAAAATCACCGCGATGAAAACGAACAGCGGGCTGAACTGGTTGGCGAAATAGGGCAGGAAGTTGATGAAATAGTCGAAAATCGTGGCCTTCAGCGGAGCCTGCATGAAGGCGTCGAGTTTCTCGTTGATATCGAACACAATAGTAATCGCCAGGATCAGCATGATGGCGAAAATATATGTGCCGAGGAATTTCTTGATGATATACAGGTCGATCAGCTTCAGCACCCCGGTCCGGCGCAACGGTCCGGTGGAGTCCGGCGCTATATCCGGCGCCGCATCGGTGGCTGACGGGGTTTTTGCCCGGAATTTCTTGGGTAACAGCTTCTTTAGATTCAACTTCTTCATGATCTGAGGTTTAAAAGAAGTTACAGACGACGGGTCACGCGCTCGACCATATCGCGTTTCCAGACAGCGAAGTCGCCGGCGAGGATATGCTCGCGGGCCTGACGGGTCAGTCGCAGGTAGAAGGCGAGGTTGTGAATCGAGGCGATCTGCATGGCCAGAAGTTCCTGAGCTATAAAGAGATGGCGCAAGTAAGCCTTGGAGTAAACCTGATCCACGAAGCAGTCGCTGTCCTCGTCGAGCGGCGAGAAATCGCGGGCCCACTTGAGGTTGCGCATGTTCATGATGCCGTTGGAGGTGAACAGCATGCCGTTACGGCCGTTGCGGGTCGGCATCACACAGTCCATCATGTCGACGCCGCGGTCGATTGCCTCGAGGATGTTTGCCGGAGTTCCTACCCCCATCAGGTAGCGGGGACGGTCGGCGGGAAGAATCTCGTTGACGACCTCGATCATCTCATACATCACCTCGGTGGGTTCGCCGACAGCCAGACCGCCGATGGCATTGCCGTCGGCACCGAGTTCGGCCACTTCGTTGGCGGCGCGGCGGCGCAGGTCGGGGAATGTACACCCCTGAACGATAGGGAAAAACGCCTGAGAATGACCGTAGAGCGGCTCTGTCTCGCGGAAATGGTTCCATCCGCGGCGCAGCCATTTCATGGTGAGTTCCAGCGACTTGGCGGCGTAGCCGTACTCCGACTGTCCGGGGGGACATTCGTCGAGCGCCATCATTATGTCGGAACCGATTTCGCGCTGGATATCAACCACTTTCTCCGGAGTGAAGAGGTGCTTGGAACCGTCGATATGCGAGCGGAACCATGCCCCCTCCTCGGTCAGTTTCCGGCGCTCCGAAAGCGAGAAAACCTGAAAACCGCCGGAGTCGGTGAGAATCGGACGTTCCCATCCTTCGAACTTATGCAGGCCGCCGGCTGCGCGCAGAATCTCGGTGCCGGGACGGAGGTAGAGATGGTATGTGTTGCCCAGGATAATCTGGGCCTTTATGTCGTCGCGGAGTTCACGGGCATGCACGGCCTTGACGGCACCGACAGTGCCGACAGGCATGAAAACGGGTGTCAGAATCTCGCCGTGGTCGGTTGAAATTCGCCCCGCGCGGGCCGCTGAACCCTCGGAAGTTGCTTGTAAATCGAATAACATGGTGCAAAGTTATGAATTTTTGAGCAAATTTTCGTAACTTTGCATGATTAACCATTGTTTTGTATTAAAAAAACTTCTGACAGGTACACAATATGGCTTTTACCGATAGATTTGCACATATCCCCCCTGTAACCAAGAATCTGCTGATTATCAATGTGGTAATCTATCTTGCCGGCGTGCTTATCCCTGCATTGGGGAGCGCGCTCGACAATTACGGGGCACTCTATTACTTCACCTCCTCGGAATTCCGTCCCTGGCAGCTGATCAGCTATATGTTCATCCACGCGAACTTCATGCACATATTCTTCAATATGTTCACTCTGTGGATGTTCGGCGAGATTATCGAGCGTTCGCTCGGCTCGCAGCGATTTCTGTTCTACTACATCAGCTGCGGACTCGGCGCCGCGCTGGTGCAGGAGGGTATCTTCGCGCTGATGATCAACCACTACGCGAGCCTATTCGCCAACGGCGATGCCCTCTGCGCGCTTCTCCGCGACGTCAGGGTTTCCTATGGTCAGGTCATGGAGTTCGGAATCAATCCGAGCGACCCGAATATCATGTATATAGCAGGCCTATACCACACCCCTACGGTCGGCGCTTCCGGCGCGATCTACGGTGTGCTGCTGGCCTTCGGATTCATGTTCCCCTATCAGCGGATCATGCTGCTGATTCCCCCGATTCCCCTGAAGGCCCGCACCGCGGTGATTGTTTTCGCCGTCATCGAGCTCTCGCTCGGAGTGTTCAACAGTCAGGCCGATACGGTGGCCCACTTCGCTCATCTGGGCGGCATGATTGCCGGTCTGCTTATGCTTCTCTGGTGGAAACATAAGGGAATCATCAGGAAATATTGGTATTGAAAAAACAATGACAACTCCGGCCCGCGCTGCAACTGCTTTGGTTACGCTGAACATAGCGATTTACTTCGTTATGTTCGGAGCATGGGTCGCGGGCAGTCTCGACCTCATGTCAGCCGACAGACTGCTGAACTGTCTGGCTCTCCCCTCTTCGGTTCAGGCCCTCGGCGAAAGACCCTGGACACTGCTGACCTATATGTTCACCCATGTCAGCTTCCTGCATCTGACGGTGAATATGCTTTGGCTTGTGGCTTTCGGCGCGATGTTCCGCAGCGGCTGGAGACCGACTGTCTATACGTATGTCGTTGGTGGAATTGCCGGAGCTGTGCTGTTCCTGATCTTTTCTGCTTTCGCGGGAATTACGGGTGGAATATCTCAGTCCGGAGCCTCCTCCGATGCAATCCTGACCGGAGCCTCCTCCGATGCAATCCTGACCGGAGCATCTTCGGCGGTAATCGCCATAGTTGTCGCGGCTACGGTTCTCAATCCCGGCCGACGGGTGCGG
>CABUTS010000047.1 GCA_902494515.1 uncultured Muribaculaceae bacterium
GGCAGTAATATCGAATTGGATATATGATTCAGGCGACCATTGCTGAGTGATCGCCTGAATAAGTGTAGTCTTTGATGTATTCGCGTTTCATCGATTTCTTATCCCGAACTCGCGTTATTACCTTACCGCCGACGGCCTGCCGCTGATCGAGGAGAACAATGCCCTCTACTTCGCCAGACTGGAGAATGGTAGCGTCAGCCGTTCGGCTTTTCTCGCCTGCGACAAGGCAAAGCGCACTCCGGAAATCATTCAGGCGGCATCTGTCGCTGATCCTCAGACAGTTATCTCGGCAATGCGCCAGCGTTCCCGGAAATCGGTCCGACGTGCCATCCCGCAGGAGGGGATAGGCCGGTTCGAGACCACTTTCCCCAACAAGGGGCAGGTCAAGGCGCTCGTAATCCTTGTGGAATACAAAGATGTGAAGTTCACCACCGCTAATCCTCATGGCTATTTCAGCGACCTTCTGAACAAGGACGGTTTCAGCGAATACGGCGCCACAGGCTGCGCACGTCAGTTTTTCCTTGACTCCTCCCACCAATATGTCGACCTTGTGGAATCCTACACCACCGGCGCCGGTGCTTCATGGCCCGGCCCCCGCAATGTTACCGAATACACCTTCTCCGGCTCCCCCTCCTTTGCCGACTGGAAGGGCAACGACCTCGGTCTTCCCGTCACCGGTATCTCCGAGGAGGATGGCAAGATTTACTTCGATGTTGACGGCGGCGACTTCGTGCTCGGTGTTCCCGGCAATGTTTCTGTGAGCGAAATCACCCCGATTTCCGCTAAAATATCATGGAACAGAGTTGAGCGCGCCAGAGGATACCGCGTGAGTGTCTACACCACCGACGGCAGGGTCAATGATTACGTCCCCGGCTACAAGAACCGCGAAATCACTGCCGGGGAACTGACTGTGACCGTCAGCGGGCTGGACGCCGAGACCGACTACTTCGTCGAGGTATCGGCATTCTCCGGAACACGCAGCTCCGAGGTCGCTCCGGCATCGTTCGCTACCGCCGTGATGTCTTTCCCGTATATTACGCCGGCTGTGCTTCCCGCCGAAAACATCAAAAATGAATCATTTGTCGCCCGCTGGGAGCCGGTCGATGATGCCGACCACTATCTGCTTAATGTTGAAGGCGCTTTCGAGGTGAAGCCGACTACTGAAACCTGCAACTTCGGCTCGCTGATTTTCCGTGTGCCTTCGGGATGGGAATATTCCCTGAAAACCTCGCGCTACACCGACCCCAACTGGTGCGGGAAAGCTGTTCCTTCAGCCAAAATGGACAAAAACGGAGCAACCCTTACATCTCCGGTATTTGAACATGACATACTGTCGTGTGGTTTCTGGACGAAACTTTCATCGAATAAAACCGAAAGCTCACTTATTATAGACGGGCTTGTTAATGGCAAGTGGCAGACGATTCAGAAATTTGAAGAGTTACCTACTGTCGGCAATAACTCGGTTATAGACAATATACCGGCCGGAACCCGTCAGCTGCGGTTTACATACCTCCGGTCAGGACAGGCTGCACTGGCTCTGGATGACATCGAAATTGAAATCGGAGGCATCACCCGCCGCCAGCTTGATGCTTACAAAGACCTGAATGTCGGCAATGTCACCTCCTACACCGTCACCGGACTCCCCGCCGGTGAAACAGGCTTCTACTACACCGTCGTTGCCCTGAATTCCGACGGCCAGCGCACACTCTCCTCCCGCGAGCAGTATGTCGCCGTCGAAACCTCCGGAATCGAGACCATCGCTCCCGACAATCCCTCTGTTCCCGACCTGAAGATAACCGCATCAGGCAACACCGTCGCCTGCTCCGGAGCCCCCGGCCTCTATCTCATCTCCTCTCCCTCTTCCACTGTCAAGGCCCGCCTCTGATACATAATTCCATTCCTGCGATACCCCCCCCAATTTAAATCAACCATTTCAATCAAACCAATCACAATCCTACTGTTTTAATGAACTGTAAAAAGATTCTTACTTCAGCCGCTTTGGCGCTCCTGGGCAGTTGGAGTGCCTTCGCCACGCAGCCATACGGCGGCTGCTGGCATCCGAAGGATACCTACAACTGGAGTCCTGAGACAGATCCTGATGCGAAGTTCAACAGGGCTAAAGTTCCCCTCGCCGAGCGTTTCCGTGAGTCCGAGCTGATGAAGGCAAACGAATACCAATTCTACGAGGGGCAGGTCTGCAACGCCACAATCCTGTTCAACATGTGCTCCATGTGTCCTTCGCAGGGTGCCAACAACTTCCTCGGCTACCAACCTACCTACTGGCAGTATATGGACAAGCTCGTCTACTGGGCCGGTTCCGCCTCTGAGGGTATCATCATTCCCCCTCCCGCCGGTTCAATTGACGCCGCGCATGCCCAGGGCGTGAAGGTTCTCGGCCAGATTTTCTTCCCGCCGCCAGCATTCGGAGGTACTCAGACCTGGGTGCGCCAGATAATGACAAAAGAGGGCGGACACTATGTCTATGCTCAGAAACTCTACGAAATCGCCAGCTACCTCGGCTTTGACGGTTGGTTCATCAACGAGGAAATCGGTGGGGCCTCCACTGAGGAATGGGTGGCATGGATGAAGGAATTCTACGCTGCCGCTGCTGCCGACGGCAAGGATTATATGGAAATTCAGTGGTATGATGCCCGCACTATGCCGGACACAAGCATCCTGGGAACTCATCCGAATACCTCGCAGTTTATCGAATACGGGCGGGTCGGCGATTTCAGCGAATATGCCGGGAAAATCATCTATGAGGACGGAACAAGTCCCTCCGAGGCTGATATTTACTCCAAAATTTACGCTGGTATCCAGACTGTAAATTCTGGCTTGACAGGATATTACAACTCACTCAATCAGGCTTTCACAACAACCGGACACCTTGGCTCCGTCGATCTCTTCTGTCCTGAGGAACATGCCTGGAAGGACTGTGTCAACAGCCTGCTCGGTACCGCTGACGACAACGGCACCAAGGCTTACGCAGCCATCAAGAAGGTATTTGAAAACGAACGTCCCGTATGGACAAACACCCTCGGAGACCCCTCCAGGATTACGAGCCCCTGGCGAGGCTTTTCGGGTGCTGTGCTCGAGCGTTCCGTCATCACTTCGCTGCCTTTTGTCAGCGATATGTCGGTAGGTGTGGGCAAACACCGCTTCGTCGAAGGCGAAATCAAAGGAACTCAGGACTGGTATCATTCCGGCACTCAGTCAATCCTGCCGACCTGGCGTTGGTGGATTGAAAACGGTCCTTCGTTGAATGTTTCCATCGACTGGGACAATGCCTATAACTTTGGCTCCTCCTTCAGAATCAATGGCTCTCTATCCGGCGAAGCTCTGCTGCGACTTTACAAGACCATGATCAGGGTTGACGGCCCTGCCAAAGTTACTCTGGTTTATAAAGGCTCTGTCAGCGCTCCGTCGCTGAAACTCTCCACTGCCTCATCGGTTACCCCCGACGCAACTTTCGAAGCTGCTGTCACCAGCCATAACGGATGGAACATAGCAACTTACGATGTGTCCCCGCTGGCCGGAAAAACCGTATATATGATGGCGCTCGGACTCAAGGGCAGCGGTGCTTACGATATGAACATAGGCCGCATCGCCTTCACCGAGGCCAACTATGTCCCTGCTCAGGTTGCTGTTGACGATCCTCTGCTCAAAGCCACTCTCAACGAGACCGGCGGCGATGTCCGCATTTCATGGAGCTACGACTGGAATAATGATTTCTCACACTTCGACATTTACGTCACTCATTCCGACAATGTCCGTACTCTCGTAGGCCAGACCCGCGACGAAGCGTTTTTCATTCCCGAACTCAAGCGAATTAACAATGAAGCTTCGGCCAGGATTGAGATTGTAGCAGTGTATAAGGACGGTTCCCGCCTCGATGTCACCAACGCTATCGGTACCAACACTAAGAACAGCGAAGTAATCGATGTGCTCAGCGATATCGACTACAACAACGTCACGAACGTGGTGCTCAACAAGACTGTGGTCGACTTCAGCGGGTCAACCAACAATAAAGAGACCCCGTGAAAGATTATCGACGGCATAACTAATCCGACTTCCACTTCCGAGAAGTGGTGCAATGTCTCGCCTGAAAACTGGGTCATATTCGATTGCGAAGGGGTATACCGTTTCTATGGTTTCCGCATTTACGACTGCAAATCGGGTCCGGAGCAGAACGAGAATGTCCGCGACTATACGATTGAACTGTCGGTCGACGGCAAGGTGTGGACCACGGTGGTCGACGAAAAGGATCGTTCCGACGACAACATCAAGACTGATTATATCGCTCCTGTCCAGGGCCGTTATATCCGTTTTGCTCCCAAGGTTGAAGGCACCCTGCGCATATGGGAATTTGAGGCATACGGCGCTGACGACCAGCACATGACAATCGCCGCAACTCCCGCAGAGATGAGAATCGATGCCGGTACCACTGAAACGATTCAGATTTCCTGTCAGTTTAATGGCGATGAGACCGGCGATGATTTCCGATGCACGGCCAAGTCCTCCTCCTCCGTCGTTTCCATCGGCCAGATTGAAGGCAATTACGAAAAAACCGGGTTTACAATTCCCGTCACTGCCTCGAATCAGATTGGCGAGAGCACAATCACAATCCGCGTCACCAATAACGGCGCTTATCGCGAAACCAAGGTCAAAGTTATTGTGGACGCCCCCGACGGTGTGAATGTCCTCTCGGGTGCAGAAGCTCAGCTTCGCCACTATACGGAGTCTGATTTTGCCTACGATGCCGAATACACCTCCTCTGCAACTCAGATTTTCCTGGTGAAAGATATGGAGAATCCTTCCGACGATGCCTCTGTCAGCAATGTCGGGCGCCTGAGCTATCAGAATGAAACTGCTCCCGACGAAAACCGTTTCTTCGACAAAGTCCCGTTCTGCTCCCTCTATGAAGTCACAGTTCCCGCCGATAAGACGAAGAAAGCCATCGGCCTCTCGGTCGGCTTCTCCGATTTCGATGCTATCAGCTGCCGCGCCACCATCCTCGGTGTAGCGAAAACCAAAGAGGGGAGCGGCATTGAAAATCTCCTCCCCGCCGACACAACCGGAAAATCAATCAGCGGAATCTACAACCTCCAGGGCCAGTAGGTTGCCAACCCGACCTCCGGCATCTACGTGATCCGCTACTCCGACGGCACCGCCGCCAAGGTCCTCCTGAAATAATCCTCTGGATTTCTTCTGCGATAAAAATTCCACACATCCTGTAAATTGCCTGTGGCCGCGAAGTCCCTCTTCGACTTTGCGGCCACTTTTACATAATCAGGGGTGTGCAATTTAACGACAGTCATATCCGGTATATCCAGTATATCCAGCATATCCGGGGACGTTGCTCTGCTCTGTTGTTGCGGAGCTGGCGACGGGAGGGGATGGGGCGGGGGAATTTGTGTAATTTTGCGAATGATTTTTGGCCGAGGCGGATTTTTTTGAAAAAGACGTAAGTAGTTCCGCTGCGACGCGGGTTTAATAGTCATAAAGATACCATGAGGTAATTTGCCAATCGCTCAGATTCATATTGCTGTGAACTCAGATTCATATTGCCATTTCATGTTGCCATGATATATTAATCCCGGTAAATCAATCAAATTCATCATAAGATGTTTATCAAATCCTTAAACATTAGACCGCGTAAGGTGGTCGCCGGCGCTTTTTTGGCCCTCTCGCTGTGGGCCAGCGCAGGGATCAATCTTAAAACTAATTCCGACTCCCGTCTTTCGGAGGTCATCAGCGCCATCAGGTCGCAGTCCGATTATCAGTTTTTCTATGACGATGCCATGGCTTCCCATAAGGTGAAGCCCGCGACACTGCGGGATGCCGACGTCAAGGATGCCCTGGACAAACTGCTGCAGGGCACCGGTATCTCCTACACAATCAAGGACAAAATCATCTACCTGAAGGTGGAACGCGAGGAGCGCCCCGCCGCGAAGAAAGATCAGGCCAAGCGCACTGTCAAGGGGCAGCTTCTCGATGAGAACGGCGACCCTCTGATCGGCGCTTCGGTTCTGGTCAAGGGGCAGAACACCGGTGTGGCCACCGACATGGACGGCAACTACATCATCGAAGTCTCCGGCGATAATCCGGAACTTGCATTTTCATATATCGGTTACAAGTCAAAAACCGTGAAGGTCGGCGACAACACATCGCTGGAAACTTCGTTGATTCCCGATTCCAACACCCTCGACGAAATCGTGGTCACCGCCCTCGGCATCAAGCGCGAGAAGAAGATGCTCGGCTACTCCGTTCAGGATGTGAAGGGTGCCGACCTGAACACCACCGGCGACCCCTCGGTCATCGGCGCCCTCGACGGCAAGGTGGCAGGCCTGCAGATGAACACCGCCAGCACCGGTCTGGGCGGCTCCACCAAGATTACAATCCGCGGTAACCACCTTCAGCCTCACCGCCAACCTCGCCCACAACGAATCCACCGTGGATGAGCTCGCCGACGGCGTGAACCGCATCTATTTCAACGGCGACCC
The DNA here is from genome assembly GCA_902494515.1 of uncultured Muribaculaceae bacterium. Classification (GTDB taxonomy): domain Bacteria; phylum Bacteroidota; class Bacteroidia; order Bacteroidales; family Muribaculaceae; genus UBA7173. Next base: position 6,504 of record CABUTS010000047.1, read on the forward strand.
CAACATGCCGGTAAAAGTCGGCGCTGTCCCCGGCGGCAAACTCGGCAACATCTACGCCAACCGCCTGATGAAACGCAACTCCGCCGGTCAGGTGATTGTCGACGCCAACGGCCTTCCCCAGCCCGAAACCGGCAACGGTAACCTCGAACAGTATATCCTCGACCATCCCATCGGCAACATCCAGCCCGATCTGATGATGTCCGTCACCCCCTCGTTCCGCTGGAAAAACCTGAATATCTCGGCAATGTTCGACATGAAGTTCGGCGGCGACATCGTATCGGTGTCTGAAGGTATGGCAACTATGGTCGGCACATCCGAACGCACCGCATATCGCGGCGAATTCAAGGAGCTCAACGGTGTCCAGGACTACTATATGGTTGTCCCCGGTGTGAAAGCCGACGGAACGCCCAACGACATCCCCGTATCGGCCCAGACCTACTACTCGACCATCGGTCTGTATCTCTCGCAGCAGGGCTACGCCGAGGAGTTCGTCCACGACGCCTCCTACATCAAGCTCAAGGAGCTTTCGGTCGGCTACACATTCCCCTCGAAATGGCTGAAGAAGACTCCGCTGCAGAGCGCCCGCATCTCCTTCGTGGCCCGCAACCTCTGCTTCCTGATGAAGCACACTCCCGGCAACCCCGACGGCGGCTACGACACCTCGATGTTCTCGCAGGCCCTCGACTTCCTGGCCGTGCCTTACGCCCGCACCTACGGTCTGACCGTCAATGTTGAGTTCTAAACCGAAACACTAATTCCGTAAAGAAACTGATCATGAAATTCAATATATCTAAAACCGCCGGAACCCTCCTGACTGTTTTCTCGGCTCTGATGCTGAGCGGCTGCTATGACCTCACTGACCTCGGCCACGACCCGTTCGCCATCGAGGATGACCGCACCGCCGGCGAAGGGGGCGGCAACGGTGAGGATGTTGAAGACGAGACGAAATACGCCGACATCAACATCAACTACACCCTCGAAGGGGATGAACTCGAGTCCTGCAAGACCGACCTCAACGCCGCCCCCTCGACTTTCCGCAACTTCCTCTACGAAGGATATTACGCCGACTATCAGATCACTACCAATCTTTCCCACGACATCTATGGCGGCTACGTGGCCAACAACCAGCCCAAGCACGCCCTCAAGACCCCCGATTTCGGATACTCCGACGGCTGGAGCGGCCAGCGCTGGAAACATTTCTACGAGGAGCGCTGCTCGGAATACCGCTCGCTGATGCGTGCCTTCAAGTTCGCCGACAACCCCGAACAGTACAAGAACCAGATGTATATCACCCGCATATACTTCGCGTTCATCACCCTGGCCAACACCGACACCTACGGCGCCATGCCCTTCAAGGTCTACGCCCAGGCCCGTATCCCCGAAACCAACAATGTGGAATACGACTCCCAGAAGGATATCTACGACGCCATGTTCCGCATGCTCGAGCAGGCCGTGGATTCCATCGACCCCGCCGACGGCTCGCAGTATAAAATCGACGCCGACGATATCTGCTACTTCGGCGATACCTACAAGTGGCTCCGCTTCGCCAACACCCTGCGCCTGCGCATGGCTCTGCGTGTCTCCAATGTCGACCCTGCCCGCGCCCGCGAGGAAGCTGTCGCCGCTCTGAGCAATCAGTACGGGCTGATGACCTCCAATGACGACAACATGCAGACCGTACCCCGCTACGCTCCCGTCGCCATTGGCGGCCGCGATGAAGGCGGTTCCGAAAACGCCCTGGCAATGTGCTCCGTGGCATACAACGGCGAGAGCGTCATGAGCTGGGACCTCGAGAACTTCTACCGCACCCTCTCGACCGGCGGCGGCAAATATACCATCAAACAGGGCCGAAACAACTCGATCGAGAAAACCATCGACCCCCGATGCCTGGTCTGCTGGTACCGCGCGAACATGACCAGCACCGGTATCGCCGCAGGTGAGGAGAGTCTCCGCGAAGACTTTACCGGCTGCCACCGCGGCGCCCAGGAGCCCGCAATCTCCATGTCGCAGCTCAACTTCTCCATCACCCGCACCGAGCCGAAGCCCGCCTCGAAGAACCTTAACCCCAAATATTGGTTCAACTACGCCCGTCCGACCGTGTGGATGGGTTACGCCGAGAGCCTCTTCCTCCGCGCCGAAGCAGCCCTGCGCGGCTGGGGTGCCGGAAGTCCCGAAGAACTTTTCCGCGAGGGTGTTCAGGCTTCGATGGACTACTACATGATTGACTCCGCCGAAGCGCAGTCCTACATCAACGGTCTTGTGGCCCTCAACGACGGCACTTTCTCGTCGGGCGACAACGAGAAGATTCTCGAAGCCATCATCACCCAGAAGTGGATGGCCGTATTCCCCAACGGCAACGAGGCCTGGGCCGAATACCGCCGCACCGATTATCCCGCACTTGAAACTCAGCTCACCAACATGAGCGGTGGCGACGTCCCCGACGGCAAGACCATCAAGCGTCTGCTCTACCCCAACAGCGAGAACTCCAACCAGTACTTCACCTCGCACCCCGAACTGCAGTCCGACAACACCCAGGGCACCCGCCTGTGGTGGGATGTCGCTGACACCAACGACGGCGCAGGCAACCGCGTCACCCCCTCCAACTTCCGCTGATTCCCGTTAATACGGAATCTCTCCAACTTCCGCTGATTCCCGTTAATACGGAAGATTTCTACATGATAGGTTTTTCCGCCCGCGGTTCCGACGAATCGCGGGCGGTTTGTGTAAAAATGCAGTTGTGGATTGTATAAAATTGCAGTTGTAGTGTGTTAAGGGGTGAGAAAGTTTTGGAAAATTTGTAATAATGTTGTAACTTTGCAGCAAACTGTGAGTCGAAGGGCAATTTGTGTCCGTCGATTCACTTCACACATGTAGCTATGTCGTTGTTTAGATACCCAGCAATATTCTCTGCCGCTGCATTGGCTGTCGGGACGCTGCTGTTCTCCTGCGGGGGTAAGCAGAAGACCGAGACTGTCGCGGAGGATGTGCAGATCACACCGGTGATGACCGCCAGCGCCGATTCGCTGTATAACTTCGTGGAGGATCAGGTGAATTTCGGACCCCGCACCCCCGGCTCCGAAGGACACGCCGCCTGTGTCGACTATATAGTCCGGTCTGTCAGGAAGTTCGGCGCCGACACCGTGATGATTCACGAGGCGCCCGTCACAACCTATGTCGGCGAGACGTTCACCGCTAAAAATATTTTCGCGCGGTTCAATCCCGGAGCCACGCGGCGCGTGCTGCTCCTTGCCCACTACGACACACGTCCGTGGGCCACGGAGGACTGCGACAAGGAAGCGCGTATGCGGCCCATCGACGGCGCCAACGACGGCGGTTCGGGTGTGTCGGTGCTTCTGGAGGTCGCCCGCAATCTCGGCCTGCATCCCCTCGATTCCGTGGGCGTTGACCTGCTCTTCACCGACGTCGAGGACTCCGGTCAGTCCGAAACCTGGGGCGCTCAGGAGGAGACCTGGTGTCTCGGCACCCAGGAATGGGTGAAGGATATGCCTTACGACGACACCAACCGGCCGGAATTCGGTATCCTCCTCGACATGGTCGGCGGCAAGGACGCCAAATTCCACCGCGAATACTTCTCGCAGCAGCATGCCAAAAAATATGTCGACAAGGTATGGGCTGTTGCCGATGCTTCGGGCTTCGGCGAACGGTTCATCAACGACACCGGAACCTCCTGTCTCGATGACCATGTATACATCAACCGTGCCGGAATCCCCTGCATCGACATCATCGAGAACTCCAATCCCTCCACTTATTCCTTCAACCCCACCTGGCACACCCTCGGTGACAATCTCGGCGCCATAGACAGCCGCACGATGCGTATCGTGGCTCAGGTGGTCCTCAACACCCTCTACAACCTATGACAATCAACGAACGACAGGATGAACTCATCGACGAGATGTCCGGTCTCGACGACTGGATGGACCGTTACGCCTATATCATCGACCTGGGGAATTCCCTTCCCCCCATCGACGAAAAACTCAAGACCCCGCAGCACCTGATCGAGGGGTGCCAGAGCCGCGTATGGCTCGACGCCCACCTCTCCGACGACGGCAAGGTGGAATTCACCGCCGACTCCGACGCGATCATCGTCAAGGGTATCATTTCAATGCTCATCGATATTCTCTCGGGCCATACTCCCGACGAAATCCTTGACGCCGACCTATACTTCATCGACCGCATCGGTCTGTCGGAGCACCTCTCGCCGACACGCTCCAACGGTCTGCTGGCCATGGTGAAGCAGATCCGCCTCTACGCCCAGGCCTTCAAAGCCCTTCAGTCCGCAAAATAATAAACCCTCAATAACCCCTCCCGCATTATGCTACTCTCAATTTCCGGTTTCTGGCAGGAGTACCAGGCTTTGGCAATCCTCATTTGCATTCTGGTCGTTGTCCTGCCCCTGTTGGTATTCTACATTATCAAGGCTCGCCGCGATCATCCCAAAGGGCTGATCCCCGCCGCCATCGCCAACATGGGCGAGCGCTTCGGCTATTACATCATGAATGCCGTGCTGCTCCTCTTCCTCTGCTCCAAATTCGGCATCAGCGATGACGCCGCAGGTTGGATTTATGCTGTATTCTATTTCCTGATCTATGTCCTGAGCCTGCCGGGAGGTCTTATTGCCGACTACACCCAGAAGTACAAGGCCACCATCATCGCCGGTCTGCTTGTGATGGCGCTGGGCTACGGCCTCCTTTCCATCCCCGTTTTCTCCGAAAACGCCGACGGCGGTTTCTCCTGGATTCTCGTCTTCACCTGCTTCGCCCTGTTTGTGATTGCCTTCGGTAACGGCCTTTTCAAGGGCAACCTGCAGGCTATCGTCGGCCAGATGTACGACAACTTCGAGGCCGAGGCCGCCAAGAAGGGGCCCGAGGCGCTGAAAATCGCCAAAGGGCGCCGCGACACCGGCTTCCAGATTTTCTATGTATTCATCAACATCGGCGGTGTCGTCGCCCCGTTCATCGCCCCGCTGCTGCGTGAATTCTGGCTCAAAGCCCACAATCTGGCCTACAACGCCGACCTCCCCCGTCTCTGCCACAAGCTCATCAACGACTCCGGCAGCATGACCGTCAGCGACACCGCCAACCTCGCCGAACTGGCCGGCAAGGTCGGTTACAGCGGCCCGGTTGACGCCGGTTTCTGCTCCGATTATCTCGAAATCTTCAACACCGGCGTTCATTTCTCGTTCATCGCCTCCGTGGTTGCCATGCTCATCTCGCTGGTAGTCTTCGCATGGGTTATGAAACGCCTCCCGACCCCCGTCAAGAAAGCCAAGACTACAACAGTCTCCGCCGAGGAGGCCCAGAGCGACGCCAAGGAGATCCGCCAGCGCCTGTATGCCCTCTTCGCAGTGCTCGCTGTTGTGGTATTCTTCTGGTTCTCGTTCCACCAGAACGGTCAGGCCCTCTCGGTTTTCGCCCGCGACTTCGTCACCACCGATAATGTCGCTCCCGAAATCTGGCAGTGCATCAACCCCTTCTTTGTGATTGTCCTCACCCCGATAATCATGTTCATCTTCGCCGCTCTTGCAAAGAGCAAAAAGGAGGTCTCCACCCCCAAGAAGATTGCCTTCGGTATGTTCATCACCGCTATGGCCTATATCTTCCTGATTGTCATCGCCGTAGCTAACAGTTACCCCTCGGGCGAAGAATTCAAGACCCTGAGCGAAGCCGTCAAGGAAACGATGAAGACCGGACCTTACGTGCTGATACTGACTTACTTCTTCCTGACCGTAGCTGAGCTTTTCATCTCACCCCTCGGCCTGAGCTTCGTATCGAAGATTGCCCCCAAACACCTCCAGGGCATCTGCCAGGGCCTCTGGCTCTCCTCCACCGCCATCGGCAACCTCTTTATCGCCCTCGGTGTGACCATGCTCAACCAGTTCCCGCAGCAGTGGATGTGCTGGGCCGTATTTGCCGGCTTCTGCCTCCTCTCAATGACCGTGATGCTCTCCATGGTCAAGTGGCTCGAGCGCGTCACCTCCGAACCCAACAAAGAGTAACCCCCCGAAGCGTACTCCTGCTCCTTGAAGCGTGGTTCCGCTTCGTTTCAACCGAGTTCTAATCCCTCTATAAATAACAATCGGCCAGTCTCTTACGAGGTTGGCCGATTGTGGTTTACAGCAGTGGGTATTAGCGGAGGCGGAGGAAGAAATGCCAGATGGAGAGGGCGGCGGAGACAGCGACGTTCAGGGAGTGTTTGGTCCCTTCCTGCGGGATTTCGATGCAATGGTCGCAGTAATCCACTACGGCTTGGCTGACGCCGTCGACTTCGTGGCCGACAACCACGGCGTAGCGGCCGCCCGGTTCGACCTCGAAGCGCTCGAGGCTGACGGATCCCTTGGCGAGTTCCAGGGCGCAGAGGGTGTAACCCTCCTCGCGGAGCTCCCGGCAGGCCTCAAGGGTGTCGGAACGGTATTGCCAGCTGACGGAGTCCTCGGCACCGAGGGCCGTCTTGTGGATTTCGACCGACGGGGGAGTGGCGGTGATGCCGCAGAGCACCAGCCGCTCGAGCCGGAAGGCGTCGGACGTGCGGAAAATCGACCCTATGTTGTTGAGCGAACGGATGTTGTCCAGCACCAGCACCAGCGGAATCTTTTTCTTGGCGCGGAACTCCTCCACGGTGTCGCGCCCCATATCCAGTATAGTTTTCTTTTCCATTTCAAAGAGTTCAGTTGCAAACTTCTGTGCAAAGTTACGATTTTTCGCTAACTTTGCAGTGTATTTGGTTGTTAACTATTTGACAACGGCCCGAAAGAGCCTTTTCAACGGCCCGACAGAGCCTTAAATTTGCTCTGAAGAGCCTTAAATTTGCAAAAAAAACAAAAACATATACATCATGGAATCAACCCGTCAGGCAAAAATCGCCCGTCTGCTCCAGAAGGAGCTGAGCGAAATTCTGCGCCTCCAGACCGCCAAAACCCACGGTATCATTATCTCCGTTTCCTCCGTGAAGGTCAGCCCCGACCTCTCCATCGCCAAGGCTTACCTCTCGGTGTTCCCCTCGGCCAAGGCTCAGGAAATCATCGCCAACCTTACGGCCAACGCCCGTACAATCCGCTATGACTTAGGCCAGAAGGTCCGTTTCCAGCTCCGCAAGGTGCCCGAATTGGCCTTCTATCTCGACGACTCCCTCGACTACGCCGAAAACATCGACCGCCTCCTCAAGCAGGAGTCCGAAGAGCTCGCCGCCGCCCCCGAGTCCGAGCCAACCGCCCCCGAGGCTTAAACCTCGACGGGGGCAAAGCCCCCGTACATCTGATCGCGGACTTTAATCGCGCGAGCACGCGCGATAATAGAACGAAAGTTACCATCCTTGATTCCCCACCCCGCGGATTCGGCTGTTTCCCACCCCTATGGATTCGGCTGTTTCCTCCCCCGCGGATTTGGTTGTTTCCCACCCCGCGGATTGGGGGGTCAGCAACTTAAGCATTCTTTCGTTCAGTTATCGCGCGTGCTCGCGCGATTAGATCAAGGGATTAAGCAATCAAGGGATTAAGCAATCAAGGGATTAAGCAATCAAGGGATTAAGCAATCAAGGGATTAAGGGAGCAAGTGGCAGGGGCTTTCGCGGTTTTAACATTGGATTCGGCGGTTATCTCCGCAAAAAGTTGTAAATTTGCGGAATCTTATGGAACAAGAAGATTACGACATCCGCCGCGAATCCGTTCGCTCCGATTCCGACGCCGATTTCGAGCGTGCCCTGCGCCCCCGCCGTTTCGATGACTTCTCCGGTCAGGACAAAGTCGTCGACAACCTGCGCGTGTTCGTGCAGGCTGCCCGCATGCGCGGCGAGGCGCTCGACCACCTGCTCCTCTACGGTCCTCCCGGCCTCGGCAAAACCACCCTTTCGGCCATCATTGCCAACGAGTTGGGGGTCGGATTCAAGGTAACCTCCGGCCCCGTGCTCGACAAGCCCGGCGACCTGGCCGGAATCCTGACCTCCCTCGAGGAGAACGACGTGCTGTTCATCGACGAAATCCATCGCCTGAGCCCCGTAGTCGAGGAATACCTCTACTCGGCCATGGAGGATTACCGCATCGACATCATGATCGACAAGGGCCCCGGCGCGCGCTCCGTGCAGCTGACCCTCTCCCCCTTCACCCTCATAGGCGCCACGACCCGCAGCGGTCTGCTGACCTCGCCGCTGCGCGCCCGCTTCGGAATCCCCTGTCACTTAGAATATTACGACCACGAAATCCTCGAGAGGATCATCCTCCGCTCGGCCCGGCTGCTCAACGTGAAATGCTCCGCCGAGGCTGCCCACGAGATTGCCATGCGCTCCCGCGGGACGCCCCGTATCGCCAACCGCCTGCTGCGGCGCGTGCGCGACTTCGCCATGGTGAAGGGGTCCGGCGCCATCGACCCCGACATCGCCCGCTACGCCCTCGAAGCGCTCAACATCGACCGCTACGGCCTCGACGAAATCGACAATAAGATTCTCTCGACAATCATCACGAAATTCAGCGGCGGACCCGTAGGTCTGTCGACTATCGCTACGGCCATCGGCGAGGATGCCGGGACCGTGGAGGAGGTTTACGAACCGTTCCTCATCAAAGAGGGCTTCATCAAGCGCACCCCGCGTGGCCGTCAGGTCACCGACCTGGCCTGGGAGCACCTCGGCATCGACCGCCTGAACTACGGCAGTCTGTTTGATAACTGATTATTCTATGGCTTCAATTAAGTCGCTGTTCAAAGATACAGCAATCTACGGCCTGAGCTCCATCGTCGGCAGGTTCCTCAACTGGTGCCTGGTGCCGATGTACACCTATATGTTCGCCGCGCGCGAATACGGCATCGTCACCAACGTCTACGCCTACGTGGCCCTGGCCCTGGTGATTCTGACCTACGGCATGGAGACCGGCTTCTTCCGTTTCGCCAACCATGAGCGCTGGAAAGACCCCACGGAGGTGTTCTCCACGGCGCTTATCTCCTTAGGTGTCAGCTCCGTGCTGTTCATCATCGCCGGCTGTGCCCTCTCGCCGGAACTCGCTTCGGCATTGGACTGCGGCGCCCATCCGTCGTTCATCTGGATGATGGTGATAACCGTCGGCATCGACGCCTACACGTCGCTCCCCTTCGCCTACCTCCGCTACCGCAAGCGCCCCATCCGCTTCGCCACACTGAAACTCATCTCCATAGCCCTGAACATCGGCCTGAACCTTTTCTTCATCATCCTCTGCCCCTGGCTGATGGAGGTAGCCCCCGGCGCGGTCGGCTGGTTCTACGACCCGACGTTCGGCATCGGCTACATCTTCCTGGCGAACCTGATCAGCTCCCTGACGGTGCTCCTGCTGCTCTTCCCGGAGATCACCTCCGTGCCTTACCGCTTCAACACACGCCTTTGGAAGGAGATGCTCCTCTACAGCTACCCGATTCTGATTCTCGGCATCGCCGGAATCATGAACCAGACCCTCGACAAAATCCTCTACCCGATGCTGATTCCCGACAAGGTCGCCGCCATGTCGGGCCTCGGTATCTACGGTGCAAACTATAAAATCGCCATCGTTATGGTGATGTTCACCCAGGCGTTCCGCTTCGCCTACGAGCCGTTTATCTTCGCCCAGAACAAAGAGGCGGCCAAGGGGGATAAAATCGCCTCCTACCGCCAGGCCATGAACTGGTTCGTGGCCTTCGGACTGCTGATTTTCCTCGGGGTGATGTTCTTCCTGCCGGTGCTGAAATATTTTATTTCGCCGCAGTACTTCGAGGGACTGCGGGTTGTGCCGATCATCATGATGGCGGAGTTCTTCGCCGGGATTTTCTTCAACCTCTCGCTCTGGTACAAGCTCTCGGACCAGACCATCTGGGGAACATGGTTCTCGCTGATGGGACTGGCAGTGACGGTGGCGCTGAACATCGTTCTTGTTCCGGTTTTCGGCTACATGGGGTGCGCCTGGGCGGCTTTCGCCTGCTACGGCTTCATGATGGTTGCCTCCTGGGCCGTCGGCCAGAAGAAATACCCGATTCCCTACGACCTCAGGCTCCTCGGGGTCTATATGCTCGCCGCCATGGCCCTCTGGGGCATAGGCTCGGCGCTGACCTCCGGAAACAACTGGATTGACTTCCCGCTCCGCACCCTGCTCCTTGTTGCCTTCTGCGGCTCAGTCCTCTTCTTCAACCGCCTCCCGGGCCTCAAAGCCAGATAAGGACGAGCCGCAGGCTCGCCCCACGGTTGCCTTCGGCGCCGGGGTTGGTTTTCTTGGTTACCCCCGGCCTTCCCGGCTGTTGCCTCCGGGCTTCCCGGTTGCCTACGGCGCCGGGGTTGGTTTCTTGGTTGCCGCAGGCCCTGATTCTCTTGGTTTTACCTTCTTTTTTGTTACTGTTCAGGCTGCTTGCAGCCGTCTTTATCATGCGAATAGCTCTGCTAAGCACTAATTACGACCTCGGAGGCGCCGCGGTGGTTACCCGGCGGCTCTGCGATGCCCTGCGCGATGCCGGGGAGGATGCCCGTATGGTGGTAGTCCGCCCGGGCGGCTACTCCGGTGCCCCGGGCCAGACCCCCGCGGAGGTAATCCCGAAGGGGCAGTGGCGATGGCCGTTCCTGCGGGAGCGCGCCGAACTGTGGCTCCGCGGCGTCCCCCGCAAGGATGTCTTCAAGGTCTCTACGGGCAAATACGGCGTGGATCTCCCCTCGCAACCCTTTGTGCAGCAGGCTGATGCGGTGCTGGTGAACTGGGTTTCGCAGGGGTTCCTGTCGCTCGACGGCTTCGAGGAAATCCTGAAAACCGGCAAGCCGGTGATCTACACCCTCCACGACCTCTGGGCGGCCACCGCCCTCTGCCACCTCCCCGGCGAGTGTCGCGGATATTGCGACGGCTCGGACTGCCGCAACTGCCCGTATCCCGGGCGCTTCGGACGTAAGCTCCCCGCCGAAATCCGGGAGCTCAAGGCCCGGCTGTGGAGCTATCCCAACCTCCGGCTTGTGGCTGTCAGCCACTGGCAGCGCGACATGGCGCTGAAATCCCCCCTTCTCAAAGACAAACAGATCGAGGTCATCCCGCACCCCTTCCCGGTGGAGCTATATCAGCCCGGCGAGAAGGTTGACAAGGAGGGCAGACGCCTCGTGGTGATGGCCGCGGCGCGTCTCGACGACCCCGTCAAGGACCTTCCGGCGGCGGTCGATGCCCTGAACACCTTCGCATGGGAGTATCCCGCCGACGCCGAAGGGGTGGAGTTTGCCTTTGTCGGCGAACTGCGCGACGACAGCGAGTTGAAACGCCTGCGGGTGCCGTACCGCCATCTCGGCCTGCTCCCGCCGGAGCTGCTCCGCGACCTCTATGCCCGCGCCACAGCCGTGATTTCCTCCTCGAAATATGAAACGATGGGCGCTACCCTTATGGAAGGGATGGCCGCCGGGGCAATCCCGGTCAGCTACGGCGACGCCGGCCAGACCGACATCATCACCGACGCCGTCAACGGCTTTCTGGCACCCCGCCACGACCCCGCGTCGCTGGCTTTCGCCCTTTCGCTGGCCCTTCAGACCGCAAGGATGGCGCAGCCCGGGCCTGCAGAATCGCTCGAACGCGGGCTGCCGGAATTCCTCCACAACGAGGTCGCGCGGCGTTTTTCCCCCGCCGCTATAGCCGCCCGTTACCTCTCCCTTTTAAAATAGATGCAATAAAAACCGATTGGGAACGTTTAATAGTAAAAATGACGCAAATGGTCCATACAGAAAATGTTCCCGAAATTTCGGTGATTGTGCCGGTCTACAATGTAGAGCGGTGGCTGGGGCGCTGTCTTGACTCGATTCTGAACCAGTCGTTCAGCGACCTGGAGGTGGTTTGTGTCAATGACTGCTCCCCCGACGCCTCTGCATCTGTTCTCGAGGAATACGCAGCCCGCGACCCGCGCGTCCGGATTGTGAACCACTCTGAAAACAAAGGACTTATGGCAACCCGTGCCACCGGACGTGATGCTGCCCGCGGTCGCTATTATTGCTTCGTGGACTCCGATGACACCATCCCAGCTGGCTCCCTCAAGGCGCTCCACGACAAGGCCGAGGCCACCGGCGCCGACATCGTCGTCGGGGATCTGTATTATCACAACACTAAAGGCAGCAATCTCCTGCGCTCCCGCCGCAAAGCTGCCGGCCCTCACGGTCTGGAATATTTAAGGTTGATTCTTGGAAAAGCAATCACGTCGCTTTGCGGCAATCTATTCCGCGCGACTATTTTCACTGACCATCAGTATCAGCTGATTCCCGGCCAGCAATTTTGGGAAGACCGCATATTGTTGACCCAGATTCTGACAGTCGTCCGTCCGAAAGTCGCAGTAGTTGAAGCTCCGGCTTATGACTACATCATGAACACGGCTTCGCTATCCCGCAGCAAACAATCCAGGGAATTTATCCGCGGCAACCTCTCGGCGCTGTTCTGGTGCTACGACTATCTGAACCGGAATTACCCGGAGGTGCGAGCTGATAATCGCCGCCTGCTTACCCGCAACCTCAGCCTGTGGCTTGAGCGGGGAACTCCGGTGAAATTCCTTGAAACAATTCACCCGGATGTCCGGGAGCTGCTCCGCTTCTCCAACATCCGGGCCATCACCTCCCCCCGATTTGCCTTCCACACCGCAATGTGCCGCAAATCAAGACTCTACGGATTAGGAGCCACCGCCGGTCGCCGCCTCATCCGCAAAATCCAAGGCAAAGACTAACCCCCGGTTGAATTGCTAATCGCTAATTGCTAATTCCTAATTCCTAATCGCTAATTTCTAATTGCCCATGCGCTCCCCCAAAGTCTTCACGGTCGGCCCATCCCTGAAAGGCACAGGGGGAATGGCATCGGTATTGTGCAGCTATAAGCGTTGTATTCCCGGTTTTCATTTCTCGGCCACGAACTCCTGCCACGGTACTTTTGCCGGGTTGTTTAATCTGGTCGGGACACTTGTGAAGATGCCTTTCTGCCGTATGGCGGGTTACAATATACTGCACGTCCATGGATGTTCAGGTAAGTCGTTCATACGCAAGCGGTTTGTGATGGCGTGGGGCAGATTGCTGGGTTTCCGCATTGTTTTTCACTGCCACGGGGGTGGTTTCGTGGATTTCTCGGAAAAGTATGGAGCAGGACGGATATCTCATGTTCTGCGAAAGTGTTCGGCCGTGATTGTTCTTGGGCAATATTGGAAGGAAACTTTTGCCCGCAACTTCGGTGTGGCTGATGCGTTTATCCTGCCGAATATTGTGGAGAAGCCCCGGAAAGAGCCTGAATACAGAACTGACATCAGCAAAGATTCGCCGCTCAGGGTTGTGTTCTTAGGAACTATCGCCCGTAACAAAGGTATATATGACATTGTTGAAGCCCTCCGGCGGCTTCGCGACGAATATGAAGGTCGCATTGAGGTGACATTCGCCGGGGACGGTGAGATTGACCGGCTCCGCGAGGCAATCGACAACGCCGGTGTCGGCTCCATGACCAAAGTTGTCGGTAAAGTGCTTGGTGAAAGCAAGTCCCGGCTATTGGACAGCTCTGATCTGATGCTCCTGCCGTCGTATTATGAGGGGCTTCCGATTACACTTTTGGAGGCTTGTGCGTGGGGGATGCCGTCGGTTTCGACCCCCGTAGGCTCCATCGCGGAGCTGATTCACGACGGCGTTAACGGCACGCTCGTCGAGCCGGGTCATCCGGAGCAGATCGCTGCCGCGCTCCGCAAATATGTCGACAACCCCGAACTTCTGGCTGAGCATGGAAGCGCCGCCCGTCAGGCCGTTGCCCCTCATTTCCCTGAGAACGTGACCGCAAAGCTGCAAGAAATATATTCGTTTGTAAGTTCTAAATCCTGAAGATAATGTCCGAGTCTCTACATACTCCCAGAGAGGAAAACCTGATCAACCGCTCTCGTGGTGTACATATGCTGCTAAAGGGTTTAGCTCCTGTTATGGGGCTGATGCCAAAGAGACTTTATTGTTTCCGCTATTACCACAAGTCGGGAAAGAAACTTAATCTCAAGCATCCCGATGAGCTGCAGGGCTGGATTATGGCCAACTATTACCGCGACCTGAAGGACCCGCAGAAGCGTGAAACTCTGGCCCGGCTTACTGATAAGTTGGCTGTCAGGGAGTTTGTTAAAGAGCGTGTTGGCGATAAGTACCTGACGAAGCTTTACGGCCGCTGGCGGAAGGTGAAGGATGTTGATATTGACGCTCTTCCGGGAGATTGCGTCATTAAGACCAACAACGGCTGTGGCACTAATTTTATTCTCCGCGCCGGCCAGCCTCGCGACAAGAAGGCCATCAGGGAGAAACTCAGCGACTGGATGTCCTATCCGTTCGGCAAGCTCTCGGGGCAGCCGCATTACAATTATATCAGACCGGAGATTCTCGCTGAGGAATATCTTGTGCAGGCTCCGGGCGACGACAGCCTTCCCTATGATTATAAGTTCTATTGTTTCAACGGCGTACCGCAGTTCTTGGTAGTGTTTACCGGGCGTTCGTTCAGCAGCCATAAGACCAACAATTATGTCTTTACTCCCGATTGGGAGTGGATACCCGACGGCGCGCGTGTAACGCCGGAAGGGATGGTTGACAAGCCCGTGAATTACGGCGAGATGCTGGAGGTTGTCCGGAAGCTCGCCGCAGGTTTCGAGTTTGTGCGGGTTGACTTATATTCGGTAGGGCGGCGGATTGTCTTTGGCGAAATGACATTCACCCCGGACGTTTATATGCCTCTGTCCGATGCGCTGCTCTCGCGCAGCGTCCCTACCCGCCGATAGCCTCCTCCATAGCAAAGCCCCCCGGCGCCCAATCGTGGTACAACCGTCCGCGGTGGCATCTTGAAGCCTGTCTGTAAAAGTTCTAACTTTGCCATAAAATTGAGATTATGGAAAAAGTCGAACTTTACAGGCAGGTTTTCTATGCGTTTAAGGATTTGTGCTCAAGCGGCCAACAGTATTGCTCCTTCAATGACTATTGCAGGATTCGCGGTGTGCGGCAATCCATGATGCGGCAGATTTTAAAGAAAGAGTTTCAGCC
>CABUTS010000048.1 GCA_902494515.1 uncultured Muribaculaceae bacterium
GAAAGACCGGGTAAGGCAGCTGCCACTCCCCTGCTCCCCGACGGCTACTGCATTACCCGCCACGACAACATCGCAAATCACGTGGCAGCCGGGATTTACGCCGGGGCGGCTGCCTGCAGTCCCGACTCGCTCCCGAAGGCCGCCGAGGTTGACGGGCTTGGAAAGGACACCCGCGTGATGGAGACGCGCTACTGTCTGCGCCGCGAACTCGGCTGCTGTCTGAAAACGCCGGACGCCCGGGAGCTCCCCCGCGACCTGTATCTTGTCAGCGGCAATTCCCGTTTCCGTCTCCTCTTCGACTGCGCCAATTGCCGTATGCAGCTCTGCAAAGTTTGATTTTTGCTTTTTTGATGGACTAAATGAGGATGAATTTTGGTTTGTTGGAAATTTTTGGTTAAAAAGTAGGTAAATTCACTTGCTTTCCTCCAAAATTTGTTATATCTTTGCGGTATGCCCTCCGGGAAAGAGTTCCCACCATGAATCTAATTCCTCACAAAATGAAAAGCAAAAAGCTATTACTCGGCGATGAAGCCCTTGCTCTGGGCGCCATCCAAGCCGGACTTTCCGGAGCTTATGCGTATCCCGGCACACCATCCACCGAGATCATGGAGTTCGTGCAGACGTCTGACACAGCCCGTCAGCGCGGCATCCACTGCCATTGGTCAAGTAACGAGAAAACAGCTATGGAAGAGGCGCTCGGTATGTCGTACTGCGGCAAGCGCGCCATCACTTCCATGAAGCATGTGGGGCTGAATGTCGCAGCCGACCCGTTCGTAAACTCCGCCATGACCGGAGCCAACGGCGGCCTGCTGGTCATTGCTGCCGACGACCCATCGATGCACTCCTCGCAGAACGAACAGGACTCCCGGTTCTATGCCGATTTCGCCATGATTCCTGCCCTCGAGCCTTCGAACCAGCAGGAGGCCTACGATATGGCTGCCTACGGCTTCAACCTCTCCGAGAGGTTCCGCATCCCCGTGTTGGTACGTTTGGTGACGCGCCTGAGCCATTCCCGCGCCGTGGTCGAGACCGAATCCGAGCCGGCGCCGGAAAACAATCTTCATTATCCCGAAAACCATAATCAGTGGGTGCTCATGCCCGCTATGTCAAAGCAGCGCAACAAGCGTCTTATCGCCGACTTCGACCGCTTCGCTGCCGAATCCGACGAATCCCCGTTCAACGCGTATGTCGACGCTCCTGACCGGCGCCTCGGCATCATCGCTTCCGGCATCGCCTTCAATTACCTCAACGAGATATTCCCCGGGGGTGTCCCCTTCCCGGTGGTGAAAGTCAGCCAGTATCCGCTGCCCCAGCGCCTTATCAGCCGTCTCTACGACGAATGTGCAGCCTGCCTGATTATCGAGGAGGGGCAGCCTTTCATCGAAAAGAAACTTCGCGGTCTTCTCGACAACGGGAAGCCGGTCTACGGCAAACTTTCCGGCGAACTTGTCCGCGACGGTGAACTGTCGCCCGACGAAGTCCTCAAGGCTTTCCGGGCCATCGTGCCTGATGTAGTTCCTGCCGAGACGACACTGCTGTGCAAGTCGCAGTTAGTTGTGCCCCGTCCGCCGGCCCTCTGTCAGGGCTGCGGCCACCGCGACGTCTACGGCGCTCTGAATGAAGCCCTCGAGGCTTACGACAACCCGAAGGTCTTCGGTGACATAGGCTGTTACACACTCGGGTTCCTGAAGCCGTTCAGCGCCATCGACTCCTGCGTCGACATGGGCGCTTCCATCACCATGACCAAGGGAGCTGCTGATGCCGGCCAGCATCCCGCCGTTGCCATCATCGGCGACTCCACGTTCACCCACAGCGGTATGACCGGTCTGCTCGATGCCATCAACGAGAACTCCCCCATTACCGTAATCATTTCCGACAACCTGACCACCGGCATGACCGGCGGACAGGATTCGCAGGGCACCGGCAAGCTCGAGGAGATTTGTCTCGGCCTCGGCACTGACCCGGAGCATCTCCGCACCATCGACTCTCACCCGAAAAACCACGCCGAAATGGTGGAGCTTTTCCGCCGGGAAATCGATTATAAAGGCCTCTCTGTGATTATTTCGCGCCGCGAATGTATACAGACCGCCCGCCGTCACGCTAAAAAATAAACCGCCATGAAATCTGACATTATTCTCGCAGGAGTCGGCGGACAAGGCATCCTGACCATAGCCACAATTCTCGGAGCCGCCGCTCTCGAGGAAAACCTATATCTCAAACAGGCCGAAGTGCATGGCATGAGCCAGCGCGGCGGCGACGTGCAGTCGAACCTCCGCATCAGCAGCAACCCCATCCACTCCGACCTCATTCCGATGGCGAAGGCCGACATCATCGTGTCGCTGGAGCCGATGGAGGCCCTGCGCTATCTCCCCTATCTCTCCCCCGAGGGGTGGGTGGTGACAGGTACTACTCCGATGGTCAACATCGACAACTATCCCGACATGGCTGAGGTTGAGCGCGAACTGCGCTCGCTGAAGCATGTGGTGGCTTTCGACATGGAGGCTGTGGCGAAAGAGCTGAAATCACCCCGCAGTTCCAACATGGTGCTTCTCGGAGCCGCTTCCCCCTTCATCGACATTGCTCCTGAAAAAATCGAGGATGCAATCCGCCGGCAGTTCTCACGCCGGGGCGAAGCTGTCGCCGAGGCCAATATCGCGGCTTTCAGAGCCGGTCGCAGTCAAACCCTAAATACCTGAGCCATGTTTCCATTGTCACAACAGGAGTTTCAGGAGGCCCTGAAACGTCTTTCGATCATCGACCTGCCTACAGCCACGATCCGCCAGGTTTGCAGTCTTGCCGCCGAACTCGAGAAAGTCGCCGGCCAGCGGATGGTGCACCTCGAGATGGGAAACCCAGGCCTCGAGGCTGAACGCGTAGGCATCGCAGCCGAAGTCGCCGCCCTTGAACGCGGTATCGCCAGCCAGTACCCCAACATCGCGGGTATTCCGGCGCTCAAAAAGGCCGGCAAGGATTTTGTCAAGGCGTTCCTCGACGTGGACATCCCGGAGAAGTGCGTTGTGCCGACCGTAGGCTCCATGCAGGGTACTTTCACCCTGATGCTGCTGCTCAAGCGGCGCCTCGAAGGTAAGGACACCATGCTGTTCGTAGACCCCGGTTTCCCCGCGCAGCACAATCAGGCCAAGCTCCTCGGGTTCAATGTTGAATCATTCGACATCTACGACTACCGCGGCGAAAAACTCGAGGCCAAGCTCGAGAGCATCCTCTCCAAGGGGAATATCACGAGCATGATTTACAGCAACCCAAACAACCCCGCCTGGACGAGCCTGACCGAGCAGGAACTCGAGGTTATCGGCCGCATGGCAACAAAATACGACTGCATCGTGCTCGAGGATCTCGCTTACCTCGGCATGGACTTCCGCAAGGATATCAGCGAGCCTTACTGCAAGCCGTTCGTGTCGACCGTAGCCAAGTACACCGACAATTATATCCTGCTCGTCTCCGGCAGCAAGATTTTCAGTTACGCCGGTCAGCGCATATCCATCGTATGCATGTCGCAGCAGGTCTACGACCGCCGCTACGAGACGTTCGAGCGTTTCTTCGAGATGCCGGCGTTCGGCGACGCATATATTTATGGTGTGCTCTACTGCTGCTCATCGGGCACCGCCCACTCCGCGCAGCATGCTCTGGCCGCCATGATGGAGAAGGCTGTCAAAGGTGAGCTCAACTTCGTAAACAACTGCCGCGACTATGAGCGCCGGTCTGCCCGGGCCAAAAAAATCTTCCTCGACAACGGTTTCCATATCGTCTACAGCAAGGATGGCGACCGCGACATTTCCGACGGTTTCTTCTTTACCATCGGTTACGGCGACATGTCGGGCGAGGAGCTTCAGGCCGAGTTGCTCCGCTACGGGGTAGCTTCTATTGCCCTCCGTTCCACCGGCAGCAAGCAGCCGGGCGTCCGCATCTGCATCTCCATGCTCCACTGCGACGACGAATTCAATCTCCTCGAACAGAACCTCGAACGCTTTAACTCTGACCACCGCAAAGTATGAGCCAGACAAACTATATGACCGCCAAAGAGGCTGTAGGGTTGATCAAATCGGGCGACCGGGTCTACGTCATGGGCTCGACGGCAATTCCCGAAGTGCTGATGGACGCCCTGGCGGATCGTGCCCCGGAACTGCGCGACGTTACGGTTTATGCGGCGTTCGCCATCGGACGCCGCCCTTCGCCGATCTGCCGCCCGGAATTCCGCGACTCGTTCTACCTCAACTCCTTCTTTGTCTCCAATTCCTTCCGCGAATGGATTGCGCAGGGCTACGGCAGCATGACCCCGAGGTTTCTCGGCGAGGTGCCCGAGCTTTTCCGCGACGGCACCTGCCCGGTGGATGTGGCGCTGATCAACTGCTCCCTCCCCGACAAGGACGGATATGTGAGCTACGGCATCTCGGCCGACCTGGCCACCAGCGCCGTGGAGTGCGCCCATACGGTTATCGCGCAGATCAATCCTGCGGTGCCGTTCCTACCCGGCGACGCGGTGATTCATATCTCGAAACTTGCAGCGGCGGTGAAAGTGGATGACCCGCTTGTCGAGGTCCCGACTGCCGTGCCCACCGAAGCCGAAATCAAGATCGGCAACGCAATCGCGGAGCATATCCCCGACGGTGCGACACTGCAGATTGGCGTCGGGGGTATCCCTAATGCTGTGATTCGTGCTCTCGCCGGACATAAACATCTCGGCCTACACACCGAGGCGATGACCGACGGTGTGCTCCCCCTCATCCGCAGCGGCGTCATCGACAATTCCATGAAGAAGGTGATGCCGGGCATTTCCGTGGCATCGCTGGCTCTCGGCTCACGTGATTTATACGACTTCCTCGATGGGAACAACGAGGTGATTTTCAAGGATGTGGCGTGGACCAACGACCCCTTCCGCATCGCGCAGAATCCCAAGGTCATGAGCATCAACTCATGTCTTGAAATCGACCTTACCGGACAGATATGCGCCGACTCCATCGGCACTAAAATTTTCTCGGGTGTCGGCGGCCAGCACGACTTCGTATATGGCGCCGGGCGCTCCGAAGGGGGGCTTTCCTTCCTGGCGATGCTCTCCACCACCGGCAAGGGGATGTCGAAAATCAAACCTGTCCTCACCCCCGGTGCCGGAGTGGTAACCACCCGTTTCCAGACCAACTACATCGTTACCGAATACGGTGCCGTGAACCTGCGCGGCAAAGATCTCGCCGAACGTGCGCGGCTGATGATTTCCGTAGCCGCTCCGCGGTTCCGCGAGGAACTCGAACGCGCCGCCGCCGAACGCTTCGGTTACTCCTTCCTCCGCCATCATTCCTGACGTCACCCTGCGAAACGTCCGGTTTATATGCGAAGCGTCCGGTTTAGCCAAAACCGGACGCTTCGCATATAAAACAGACGGAACGAGCACTAAAATTTGAGGATGAGTTCGGCGACGAGGCGGTTCTGGCAGCCGGCGGGAGCTACGACTCCGGAGTTGTAGAAGTAGTGTTCGTAGTCGAGGAGAAGCTGGACTTTCACCGGTTTATGCTCGAGAAACAGTGAGGTACCGACGGTGACGCGCCGGGTGGCAGGGGTGGTCATGGTCAGCTGAGGTTGCCCGGTGCCGTTTGTGTCATCTTTGCTGTTGTCAGTCAGGGTTTTACCGTCGGAGAAATCGGTAATGCCGTCGAAGCGGGCATGGAAATCCCAGGTGTTGAGCTTCCCGAAATCCACCGGGAGGTTATAGGCGGCGAAAGCGGTCCATCCCTCGACGTCGTCGAAGTAGTCGCCGACATAGTGCATGTGCTGATACTCCCCTTCGAGGAGCCAGCGGTCCCATTTCCAGGCAACGGAGATGTCGGCATGGTTCGTGCGGGTCAGATAAGGCTTCATCGACAGGAAACTCGGGGCGATTGTGACGTTGCCGATTGTCAGCATTCCCTTTGCGGCGAAGTCCATAGCGTTCTGCCATACTTCGTGGTCCTCTTTCGGCTTGGAGTTGAAGACGCCGGCCTGAATTGTCAGCGGAAAATCCGGGAGGGTATAGCCGACCTGCACGCCGACCTGACGGACGTTAGCCATATTCTTGACCAGGAAGGAGCGGTTGGCGAAAATGTATGTGCCGGGGCCGCGGAAGCAGTCCACGCCGAAGGGAACACGGAACTGACCGCCGCGCACGGCGAATCCGTGGCCGGCTTTCCAGTTGGCGTAACCGTCGAGGAATTTCATTTTCCCGCGGTCGGAGATGTCGAAGCGGAAATAATATGTCAGGTTGTTCAGCGCGTTTCCTTCAATCGAAACTCGAGCGTTGCGCACCTGAAAGCGCTGTTCGTAGTCGGGCCATGCGCCCTCATAGCGCCCGCGGAAGACGCCATGAATCTTGGGAATATAGTCAATTTTTTCCTCGGCTCCGGCGTCCCACAACGTCAGTGCCGCGAGGGCGATAAGCAAAATCCTTTTTACCATAATGAAATCACAAATTAGCATCTGCAAATTAGCATCGCGGGAGCTTACGTGCCAAAGGCACGTCCGTACGGCTTGTGGACTTACGACAGGCTTTGGCCGGAGGCAAGGCGCTGACGGACAACCTCGTAGATCATCACACCGGCGGCAACCGACACGTTCAGCGACCCGATGTTGCCCAACTGCGGAATGGCGGCGAGGGTGTCGGAGATGCGCAGGATTTCGGGTGAAATGCCGACATCCTCGGCACCCATGACGATTGCCACAGGCCCGGTGTAGTCGCCGAGTGTGTAGTCGCGGGCACCTTTTTCGGTGGCGGCGACAATCTGGTAACCGTTGTCTTTCAGGAACCTGACGGCGCCGAGCATCGACTTCTCGCGGCAGACGGGCAGGTAGTTGAGCGCTCCGGCGGAGGTCTTCATGGCGTCGCCGTTGACGCCGACCCCTCCCCTTTCGGGAATGACGATGGCGTCGACCCCGGCACATTCGCAGGTACGGGCGATGGCCCCGAAGTTGCGCACGTCGGTGATGCCGTCGAGCAGCACAAGGAACGGGAGTTTCCCCTCCTCATAAAGCTGCGGCACGAGGTGCTCAAGCGAGTCGTAGGTCACGGCCGAGAGGATGGCGAGCACACCCTGATGGTTCTTGCGGGTGATGCGGTCGATCCGTTCGGCGGGAACGCGCTGAAGCACAATGCCGTAGCGGCGGGCTACCTCCAGAAATTCCTTGGCGAGGTCGCCCGACAGGTCTTTGCGGACCAGTACTTTGTCAATCTCTTTTCCGGCTTCGATAGCTTCGATTACGGCGCGAAGTCCGAAGATATATTCACTTTTGTCAAGCATACAATGTTGGTTTTTGCCGTCAGCCGAGAGGAAACCGACAGCTCTGGTTAATGTGGTTTACTCCATCCCGAGGAGTGAGCGGGCATTGGCGCGGGCGGCTTCGTTTACGGTCGAACCGGAGAGCATCACGGCCAGTTCGTCGACGCGCTGCTCCGGGGTGAGCTCCTGGATTCGGGTGACGGTGGAGGTGTCGGTGTCCTGTTTGAACACCTTGTAGTGGGCGTTTCCCTGGGCGGCGACCTGCGGCAGATGGGTGATGGCCATAACCTGAATGTTGCGCGAAATATCGTGCATCATTTCCCCCATCCGGTTGGCAACGTCGCCTGACACGCCGGTGTCGACCTCGTCGAAAATGATTGACGGAAGCTGCATCTTGTCGGCAACAATCGACTTAATGGAGAGCATCAGACGGGAAATCTCGCCCCCCGAAGCAGCGTTGCCCACCGGCATCGGGGTCTGGTTTTTGTTGAACGCAAAGAGGAATTCGATGAAGTCGATACCTGTGGCGGTCAGTTCGGTTTCTTTCACCGAAATCTCAACCTGCAGGTTCTTCATCCCTAAGGGCAAAGCCTTCTCTTTAAGCAGTTTGCCGAACTCCTCGGCGGTTTTACGGCGCACAGCCGAAATCTCCCGGGCCATGTCGAGGGCCTCCTTTTTGGCGCGCTTGGCGGCCAACTGGAGGGTGTGGAGCGATTCGTCGCCAATGTCGATGGAACGCAGACGTTCGTGAATCTTGTCGCGCAGGGCAATCAGTTCCCCCACGGAGTCGACCTTGTGGCGGCGCTCCAGATCGTAGATTAAGTTGAGACGTTCCTCCACGGCTTCGAGCTGCTGCGGGTCGCCCCCCAGACCGCGGTCGGCATTGGCGAAGGTGTCGTAAATGTCGCGGCACTCCACGCGCAGGGCGTGGATGCGGTCGGGAATATCCTCTGTACCCTCGAGGAGGTCGGAGAGCGAACGGGCCTCGTCGGCGGCAGTTTTCAGCAGGGTATCGACGTTCTCCTCGCCGTCGCCGAGCGCGCCGAGCAACACACTGAGCGACTGCTTGATGTCGGCCATGTTGATGAGCACTTCGCGCTCCCGCTCGAGTTCCTCCTGTTCGTCATCGCGCAGCTGCGCTTCGTCGAGCTGGCGGAACTGATAACGGAGGTATTCCTCCTCCTCGCGCGACTGCTCGATGGAGCGGCGGGTGACCTGAAACTGGCGCACGGCAGCGCGGTATTTCTCATATAGTCCGGCGAATCTGGCCAGCTGCGCTTCGTTGCCCGACAGGGAGTCGATTATGCGGAGCTGATACGGCGGGGACACCAGCAGCAGGTTCTGGTGCTGCGAATGGATGTCGACAAGCTGCAGGGCAATCTGCTGGAGCACGGCCACGGTCACCGGGGTGTCGTTGACGAATGCCCGCGAGCGGCCGCCGGGGGCGATTTCGCGCCGGAGGATGATGTGCTCAGGATCCCAGTCGATGTCGTTTTCAGCGCAAATCGTCTGGAGATTGCCGTAACCCTTGACCGAGAAGGAGGCCTCGGTTACGGATTTCAGCTTCGGGTCGCGGACCGCCTTGGTGTCGGCCCTTCCGCCCAGCAGCAGCGACAGGGCGCCGAGCATTATCGACTTGCCCGCGCCGGTTTCGCCGGTGATGATGTTGAAGCCGGGATGAAACGTTATGTCCATCCGGTCGATCAGCGCATAGTTTGAAATATGGAGGGTTTCAATCATTTGGCAATGTCGCTTACAGTTGTTAGTGAACGGAAACAGATGTCGGGTTTCGGGGAAAACAAGCGTTGTTTGGTGGAAAACAAGCGTTGTTTCGGGGAACGTCGGCGGTTACTGCTCCTTGTTGGTGCCGGCTTTTATCATGTTAATCCGCTTCATCTCAGTCGGATAGATGGGTGTGAGAAGCTGTACGACCTTGTCGCGCTCGGTCTGCGGTGCCTTGGTGTAGATGTTCACCAACTCGTCGAGCTTGGCGTCACGGAAGATGGAGAGGCCCACCGACATGGGGTCGGACTCCATGATGGCGGTCAGATTCTCGAGGGTCGCGGTGATGGCGGCGCGTCCTTTGTCGGGCGACAGGGCCATCTCGTCGAGTCCCTTGCGGTGGTAGTCATACATTATCTTGCGGAGCGCCCCGGCTGCCTGATCGGTGAACGCCGCCAGCACCGACGAACGGTTGCGCTTGTCCTCGAACGCCTTCCAGCCGATTTCGCCCGCCGACTGGGCCTGCTGCACAATCTGCGCCAACTGGTCGTACATCGGCTGGCCGCCGTTGGGGGCGAAGGAGTCGCAGTCGACGGCTATGAACAGATAGGCGTAGAAATTCAGAATGGCGGTCAGCTGGCTCTCCATAGTGTTGATGGTGAAGTTCAGCGGCTGTCCCTCCTGATATTCAAACTGGATGTTGTCGTCCTTGAAGTTCAGCAGCGTGGTGGTGTAGTTGGTGTTGTAGACCGGGCGGGAGACCTGAACCTGCAGGTTGCCCGTCATCTTGTCGTCGGTGTAATCGGTCAGGGTCAGGAAGAATCGGCACTCGATTCGCTCGTTGGTGGCGTACTGCAGGTTTGTGAAATGGTTCTCGTTGAGATATTCCGTGATGGCCTCCTTGAGGGTTTCGAAAACGCTCTTATTGGTGGTCTGAATCTGGTCGGTGTTGATTGTGACATCGCATTTCAGCTCCTGAGCGTTCCCCGTGGCGAAGGCCGCAAGCATGACAACCGCCACAAGGGCAATCCTCATGAATCCTCGGCGCAGTATGTCGGATATGGTTTTCAGCATTTGGTGGGCAATCGGTTCGTAGGGTCGAGCCTTTGGCGGATATTGCGTGAGATTATTCTTGTGTCAGGGCGTCGGCGAAAAAGTCGGCCAGATGGGTGGCGATTTCGCGTTTGCTTTGGAGCGGCAGCTGCGCGGGCTCTTCTTTATCAACGAAATATACGGTCACTTTGTTGGTGTCGGTGCCGAATCCGGCGCCGGGGTCGCGCAGCGAGTTCATCACGATCATGTCGAGGTTCTTGCGCTGCAGCTTCAGCCGGGCGTTCTGCTGCTCATGGTCGGTTTCGAGGGCGAAGCCGATCAGCAGCTGTCCGGGACGCTTCTGCTGCCCGAGGGTGCGGGCGATGTCGGGGTTTTTCACCAGACGCAGGCGGGGAGTTTCGTTTCCTTCGCGCTTGATTTTCACGGCCGAAGGGTTCTCGACGGTGTAATCGGCGACGGCGGCACACATCACCGCCATATCGGACTGCGGGAAAAGTTCGGCGCATTTCGCCGCCATCTCCTTGCCCGATTCTACGGGGAAAATCTCCACGCCGGGCTCCGTTGCGGAGACTTCGACCGGACCGGAAACCAACAGCACGTGCGCTCCGCGCGAGGCGAGTTCGTCGGCGATGGCGTAGCCCATCTTCCCGGTGGAATAGTTGGAGATGAAGCGCACGGGGTCGATCTTTTCGCGGGTCGGTCCGGCGGTAATCAGCACGGTTTTCCCCTTGAAGTCCTGCTTGAAGTTGGCGGAGGGATAGTTTGGTTCCTTGAAGTCTTGCTTTAAAGCTCCGGATGTAACGGCTTCCGCATCAGTGACTTCGCATTTTTGGGCTTCCGCTTTGTCAGCTTCGCTGCACGGAGAGTCGGGGAGCTTGTTTCCGGTCAGGAACCGTTCGATTATTTCGAATATTTTCTCCGGTTCCTCCATGCGCCCCTTCCCTATCAGATGCGAGGCAAGTTCGCCGGCTTCCGGTTCGATGATGTGGTTGCCGTAGGAGCGGAGCTTCGCGATGTTTGCCGTTGTCGAGGGGTGAGCCATCATGTCGAGGTCCATGGCGGGCGCCACAAATACCGGCTCTTTGGCCGAGAGGTAGGTGGTGACCAGCATGTTGTCGGCGATGCCGTTTGCCATCTTCCCGATTGTGCAGGCTGTGGCCGGGGCAATCACCATTACGTCGGCCCAGAGACCGAGGTCCACATGGCTGTGCCATTCGCCGGTGTTGGCGGTGAAAAACTCGCTCACCACCGGTTTGCCGCTGAGCGCCGAGAGGGTCACCGGGGTGATGAACTCCTTGGCCGAGGAGGTCATGACAACCTGCACTTCGGCGCCGGCTTTCACGAACAAACGCAGGAGCGACGCCGACTTGTATGCGGCGATGCCCCCGGTGATGCCTAAGATTATATGCTTGCCTTGTAGCGTTTTATCCATAGTTTCTTAAAGTTTTGCCTCCGCAAAGTTTTTGCCTCCGCAAAGTTTTTGCCTCCGCAAAGTTTTTGCCTCCGCAAAGTTTTTGCTTCCGCAAAGTTTGGCCTCTGCGCGGTTTAGGCGTTCTTGTTTTTCATCGAGGCGCGGAGCTTGATGGCCATGAACGCGCGCTTGGTGTTGGAGGGGAAGTCGCCCTGCTGAATCCAGCTGAAATAGCCCGGATCGCGGCGGAGCACGTCGGCTGCGAGCTGCCCTTTGTACTTGCCGAAGTTGATGACCTCGCGGTGCTGGTCGTCGTAGATCAGACGCCCCATCAGGTCGACATTGTGGGTCTGCGAGGAGTATTCGGCGAGCTGGGCGATGTCGTTGGCCAGGTCGTCGTAGCGGTCGAGCTGCGCCATGAGCACCTCGTAAGTGGCGCGGGTGTCGGCGTTGGCCGAATGGGCGTCCTCCAGATTTTTGTCGCAGTAGAAGCGGTAGGCGGCCGAGAGGGTGCGCTGCTCCTTCTTGTGGAAAATTGTCTGGACGTCCACGAACTTCACATCCGAAAGGTCGAAGTCGATGCCGACGCGGGCGAACTCTTCGGCCAGCAGCGGGATGTCGAAGCGGTTGGAGTTGAAGCCTCCGAGGTCGCAGCCGGCGAAGCTCTGAGCCAGAGCCGGAGCGATGTCGGCGAAGCTGGGCTTGTCGGCGACATCCTCGTCGGTGATATGATGGATGGCGGTGGCTTCGGCGGGAATCGGGCAGCCGGGGTTAATTCGGAGGGTGCGCTGTATGTCGGTGCCGTCGGGCAGAACCTTGATCATGGAAATCTCCACGATGCGGTCGCGCATGATGTCGGTACCGGTGGTTTCCAGGTCGAAAAACATTATCGGCCTGCTGAGTTTCAGTTTCATTTATTTAGCCTTAAGGTAGGAAGTCCTGAACGTCATACTTCCCTGTTATGGAAGAAAACACTGCTGATTTGCTGAATTTTACTTCCCTGATAAATATAAAGTTTCCCGGGACAAGAGTTGCCCCGGGGTGATGGAAGTGTCGGGAATCAGAATTCCTGAACGGTCATGGGCATCAGGATGACGACCATGTCGGTGTTTTCGGGATTCTCTTCGGGAAGGAATACGCCGGGACGCGAGGGGTCGGCGAGTTTGATGAGAATATTGGGGGTGGAGAGGGTGTTGAAGATTTCAATCAGGTAGCCGGCGGAGAAACCGATCACCAGGTCGCGGCCGTCGTAGTCGCAGCTGACGTTTTCGATGGCGAAGGTGGAGTGGCTGGTGTCGTCGACCTTCAGTTCGAGTTGGCCGGGGCTGAAA
Source organism: uncultured Muribaculaceae bacterium (assembly GCA_902494515.1). Lineage (GTDB taxonomy): Bacteria > Bacteroidota > Bacteroidia > Bacteroidales > Muribaculaceae > UBA7173. The sequence goes on from CABUTS010000048.1 coordinate 12,777, forward strand.
CGGAGCTTCATCAGGCCGTGGGTGGGATCGGCGCAGACTGCCACGCGGCGGGTGGAGGCGAGAATCGACTCGCGGTCGAGTGTGGCGGTGAAGGGGTTGTTCTTCGGAATCACGCGCTCATAGGGAGGGAAGTTCCCCTTGATCAGACGGCAGCTCAGGGTGATGTTTCCGGTGGAGAAGGTTGCCGATTTCTCGGTCAGCACCATCTTGATGGTTTCGGGTTTCTCGATCTGTTCGTCGATTTCCGATTTCTCCTTCTTGTCGGCCTTTTCGCTCTTTTCGAGCATCTGGCGGAGCAGGGTCGCGGGCTTGACGGGGAGGATGAAGTGGCGCTCGAAACCGGGGATGGTTGTGGAATCCTGATAGCGTACGAGCTTGCGGGTGTCGGTGGCCACGAAGTTCAGGCCGTCGGCCTTGAAGTCGAACAGGATACCGAGAAGCTGCGGACGGATGGGGTCGGTTGCTACGGCGAAGAGTGTGTTCGAGATGCCGTTGAGCACCGTCTTGGCGGGGAGCTCGAGTTCAACCGGGGTTTCGTCGCCCTTATGGATTTCGGCTAGAGGATCGCTGCTGACAGGATACTGGTTGGCGTCCATGGCCACGAAGTCGAATTTGCCGCCGAGATACTCCACTTTCATGGCGAGAGAATCCATGTCGACGGAGACGGTCACGTCAACGTCGGGAAGCTCTTTGGTGATGTCGCAGAGGCGCTTGGCGTTGGCCAGGAAGCGGCTGGATTCGTCGGCCTGCGAGATAGCCATGCGGGCCACGAGAGTGTTCTCGGTGTCGGATGCGGTGACTGTGAGCTGATTGCTTTCGGCGTCAACCTCGAGCAGGAAGTTGTCGAGGACAGTTAAGGTGTTCTTGGAGTTGATGGTCTTGCTGACACTCGACAGGAGCGAGTAGAGAGCCCGGCTTGATACGGTAAAGTTCATTGTATCTTTGTATAGTGATTTGTCAAAACGGATTGAAAACTGTTGCGCAGCGAACCGGCAAAACTGATGAGCGGAACCGGCAAAGCCGTTGCGCAGAAGGGGCAATACAGTTTATCACGCAAAGTTACTAAATTCCCGCCAAACCCCCAAAAATAGCAGAAAAAAAGTGCACCTGCTCGGCGAACCGGCAGGTGCAAAATCATAAAAACGTTTCAGCGCTTAGTTGCGAAGATGTCAGCGAAGTGTGTGGAAGTTTTTTCAGAAGCTGACTTTCACTTCTCGGGAGGTGGAGCAGGGTGCTGAGGGGAGGTTGACAAGGAGGGTGCGGGTGGCGGCGGTGTAGCTCCAGGCGGTTGCGGGGAGTTTCTTGCCGTCGAGACGCACGGATTTCGGGCTACGGGCGTTGACAATCTGCAGCTGCCATGCACGGTCGGCGGGGAGCGATGCGGCGGCAGTTCCCTGGCGGGGATTGATCGTGATGGTCTCGGTGCTTCCGTTGGATTTATGGGTGAATGTGGTCAGGGCGTAATTGTCGGCGTAGTCGTTGTTGTCGCCGGGGTCTTCATAGAGGCTCCCTTCGCCGTTACTACCGGCTACAACGTTGAGAATCAGCGTTGCGGGACGGTCGTTGGCGTGCCGGACACTGTCGGGATTGAGAGGCACCACCGAGCCTGCGCGGTAGAAATAGGGAATCTCGTCGGCTGCGAACTGCATGGTCCTGACGGCAGGTCCGCTGACCATCTCGTGGGTGGAGGCGCTCCACCATTTCCCCTTCGGGAACCAGATCTGCTTCTCGGCTTTCTTGCCGGGGGCGGCTGCTTCGGTGACGGGGGCTACCAGAATGTCGTCGCCAAAGAAATATTCACCCTCGAAGTCGTAGGCTTCGTCGGCCTCGGGGTACTCATAATATAGCGGACGACACATGCCGATGCCCGTGTCGTAGGTCTTGCGGGCCATGGTGTAGATATACGGGATGAGGGTGTAGCGCAGTCGCACGGCGTCACGGAGATCGGCGAAGTTCGGGAAGGCCCAGATGCGGCGCTCGATGCGCGGGTCGGCTGTGGCGTGGCTCTTGAAGATGGGGGTGAACACGCCGAACTGCATCCAGCGGAGCATCAGTTCGGGGTCGTTGATCACCGAGGGGTCGAGGTTGTTGTCGGCCTGATGTCCTCCGAGGTCGTGGCCCCAGTAGGCGTAACCGATGTTCGAGGCGGTGGCGGTGAAGTATGGCTCGAAGGCGAGGGTCGGGAAATTGATGAAGGTGTCGCCCGAGAAGCCGAGCTGATAGCGGTGGCTGCCCAGCCCGCCCCAGCGGTGATAGATGAGCGGACGGCGGTCGGTGCGGTTGTTCTTCATGTCGTTGAAGAACACATGGTTGATCCAGAAAGTCTCGCTCAGGTCGGGTACGGTTTTGCTGGTCAGATGCTGCTGCCAGTCGATCCACCAGAAATCGGTCCCTTCATCCTCATGTTCGCGGAGGATGTTTTTGAAGAAAGAGTTGTAGAAGTCGGGATATTCGATGCTCCAGCGGACGGTGCCGTCTGGGTCGGTGTATTTTTCGCCAAGTTCGCGGCGCATGTTGCGGTTGAAGCGGGGAGATTCAACGGGATTGACGCCGTCGGCGGGGTGGATGTTGAGCGCCGTGTGGAAACCGTTGGCGTGCATCTCGTCGAGCAGCGCCTCGGGGCGCGGGAACAGACGGGTGTTCCAGGACCACCCTGTCCAGCCGCCGACTCCAGCCGACTGACTGTCCTCGCGGCCGTTCCAGTGCCAGTCCATGTCGATGACCATCACGTCGGCGGGGATGTCGTTGGACTTCAGATCGTGCATGATCTGCCTGAAATCGTCGTCGGTGTAATGCCAGTAGCGGGAATACCAGTAGCCGAACACATACTTCGGGGGAAGGGGAATGTCGCCGGCGATACGGGTGAAATCTTTGATGGCGCGTTTGTAGTCGTGGCCGTAGCCCATGAAATAGAGGTCGAGGGCATCCTTGTCGGCGCGGTCGGTGACCCAGTCCATCCCGGCCTCGGCGTTCGGAGCGGTGGCAAAGGAGCGGCCTCCGTCGGGGTGCACGTTGCTCCATGAGTCGTTGATTACGGCCCAGCCAGAGCGAGATATTACGCCATCCTCGAGCTGCGCGCGGAAGCCGTCGCCGTTGTTGCCGTCGAGGGTGCGGAGCGTGCCCTTGAGATTCTGGGTGTCAGTTTTTCCCGGGAACCATCTTTCGGGCTTCCCGGCGACATCAAAGGTGATGTTCAGAGCCTGGCCATCCTTGAGGAGGTCGGCACCTTTTTTGTAGGCGAGGCGAAGGCGGTCGGTGACGATAAACAGGGAGTCGGCCGATTCGCTTTTCTTGAACTCCGGCACGGGGAGGTTACGGTTGACGATGGCGAAGGTGGCTTTGTCCTCGAATTTGCCGGTGGGTGAATACTCCACGCGGATCATTTCGGGTGTCAGCACAGTGAAACGGGCGTTGCCCTGCTGCACAACCGCCGAGGGGTTGGCGACAGGGTCGGGCGACTGATGTTCTGCGGTGGTGTCCGGCGCAGCCGAAACCGCGAAAGCGGCAGTTGCTGCGGCAGTTATCAATAACTTGGCTCTCATGGCTGTGAAAAAAGTGTATATAATGTATTGGTTTTGATAACAAAATTAGTCGAAATCTCCCGAACAAACAAGCGTTTACCCCCGAAATGCTCGGATATGGACGCAAAATGCTTGGACATGGACACAAATTGCTCGGATATGGACACAAAAAAGTGAGGGGGTCTCACGACTGCCTCACTCTCCATTCATCACATTATGCTTACAATTAAGTGCTATGTCACTCTTTTTCGAATTTGTCTAATCTATCTCAAATGTTTGCTGCTTAATAGATTGTTGCTATTGTTTCGTTCTTTGACTATAAAACAATAGCAACGGCAAATCGGTTGATTAATAACATGTTAAAATCATTTAATTAACAAGTGCGAAAATATTTAAGCCGTTTTTGTTAAATTGTTTAACCGAATTAACAGCTTGTGGCAATATCGCATAGTAATCCCGGGCTTCATGCTGTGTGGTCGGTTTTGCGGCAGCAGATGAAGTCCGGGATACGTGGTTCTCAGTGGAGGAAATGTTTTCTCAGTGGAGAAAATGTTTTATCCGTAGAGGAAATGTTTTAGTAGCGGCCTTCGACGATGGGCCAGTCGATGATGCTCCAGAGTTTTTCGAGGGCGTCCTTGCGGCGGTTCTGGTAGTCGAGGTAGTAGGCGTGTTCCCATACGTCGAACGCCAGGATGGGGGTCAGCCCCTGAGTGATGGGGTTGCCGGCGTTGGATTCCTTGGTGATGAACAGTTTGCCGCTGTTGTCGCGTGACAGCCATACCCATCCCGAGCCGAAGATTTTGGTGCCGGCATCGACGAATTCCTTCTTGAAGTTGTCGAAGGAACCGAAGTCGCGGTTGATGGCTTCGCGCAGCTCCCCTTCGGGTTCGCCTCCACCGTCGGGAGAGAAGGAGAAGAAGTAGAATATATGGTTCCAGGCCTGCGATGCGTTGTTGAAGAGCGCCCCCTTGGCGTCGCGGATGATTTCCTCGAGAGGGAGTTCCTCGAACTCAGTGCCTTCGAGCAGAGCGTTCAGGTTGTCGATGTAAGCTTTTTCGTGCTTGCCGTAGTGGAAGTCAACAGTGCGGCGGGAGATCACGGGTTCGAGGGCGTCGTTGGCGTAAGGTAACTGGGGCTGAGTGTATTTCATTTTTCAGGAAGTTTATAGTTCGGATTTCATTTTTATACCTACTATCTAAACACTCCTGCGGCCTCAAAAGTTCGCATTTTTCTCCCTGCAAAAGTGCTCGTTTAGGTGAAAATCTCCCTGCGAAGGTGCTCAAAATAGCGAAAATCTCCCTGCGAAGGTGCTCAAAAGGGCAAAAATCTCCCTCCGAAGGTGCTCAAAATCGAAAACTTTGGAAAGAGGACTGCGTAGCTTGGTTACTTGCTGCGGGACTTTTTGCGGAGGCGGCGGGCGATGGAGCGGTGGAGGTCGGCTTCATCGGTGTTGCCCATGGCGGTGTGGACGTCGGCCATTTTGTCGTGGAGTGGTGCGGAGTCTATATTGACTTCTTCGGCGGCCATGAGGTAGTTGAGGGCTTTGTAGAGGTTGTCGTCGTATTCCTGCGAGCCTCGCGGGGAGGCGCAGGCAATGTCGTAGTGAAGCATTCCGATGCCGACAAGGGTGTCGAAATCCTTTGGATTCCGGTCCAGAAGCTGCCCGTAGGCTTCGGCCGCTGAGGCGAAATCGCCGCCGTCGCGGGCCGCTTCGGCTTTCAGAAGCAGGGCCCGTCCGAAGTCGGGCGCAATGCGGAAGGCTTTGTCGAAGTTGGCGATGGCTGCTCCGAAATTCTCATCCTGGAGGCAGTCGAGGCCCATGGTGACATACTCTTCGGCCAGTTCGCGGAATCGACGGCGGTTCTCGTCCAGCTCCTTTTCGAGCTCGGCTACGCGGCGCCGGCTCCCGGCGAGGCGATAGAGTTTCTGCTTCATCAGATGCCGGGCGGCGGGGTTGCGCAGCTCGTCGCGGGCGTAAAGTCCTTCGATAAGTTTGTCGACAGAAACGGAAAATTCCCCTTTGTCGAAACTCTGCGCCGCCACACGGAAGCAGTCGTCGGCGCGGGCCTGGGTTATGGCGGACTGATAGAGCTCGGGATTGTTGAACTGCGAGCTGAATCCGCGGATTACCGGGTTGACGAAGAAGTCATATTTCCGGACTTTTGTCTGTAGGGTCAGCCCTTCGAGCGACTGACAGCGCGACATCGCCACGTAAGCCTGACCGGCAGCAAACGTTCCCCCTTCGAGGTCAATCCTGACTTTTGGGAAGGTAAGCCCCTGACTCTTGTGAATGGTCAGCGCCCAGGCCAGACGGAGCGGGAACTGAACGAAGGTGCCGAGCACCTCCTCGGTGATTTTCTTCTCCTTGGGGTCGTAGTGATACTCGATATTTTCCCATATTTCGCGCTTGACAGTGTGTGTTTTCCCGTCGGCGAGTTTCACGGTCAGTGAATCCTTCGAGACGTTGTCGATTTTGCCGATTGTGCCGTTGACCCATCGCTTTTCGGGGTCGTTGCGCACGAACACCACTTGCGCCCCGACCTTAAGTTCGAGAACCATCGGTGTAGGCAGGGCGTTGTTTGGGAAATTGTCGTGAATTTCCCCCTCGAAGCGGTACAGCTTGCGACGGATGCGTTGCAGATGGTCGGCGTTGATGGCGTCGACAGTGGCGCGTTTCGGCGCCAGGGTCATCAGGAAGTCGTCATCCTTCCCTGATTTTTCCGCCTGCTCTTTATTCCTGGAGCCCTCAGTATTTTCAGCAGGGGGCTCCCCTTCCGTCGCGGCAACGTCGGCGGGAGCTTCAGCAATCCGGCCGTTGATCAGCTCGAGATCCTGCTGGGTGGATTCCCCGAGGCGCATACGGTCGAGCATCTCGATGAAGGTCTGCTCGGTCTGCCGGTAAACCTTGCGCAGTTCGATGGGCACAAGCGCGAACTCCGAGAATACTTTCGCCGAGAAGAAAAAGAGGTTGGGATAAAGGTCGCCGAGGATGTCGCGGTGGTCGGAGGTGACGACCGGTTCGAGCTGGAAGACATCCCCTACAAGCAGCATCTGTTTGCCGCCGAACGGTTCGCGCCAGTGACCGGTGTAGACGCGCAAAACGTTGTCGATGAAGTCAATCACGTCGGCGCGCACCATCGACACCTCGTCGATGATGATAAGCTCCAGCTCGCGGATCAGCTTCTGCTGGTCGGAGGTGTGCTTGAGGCGCGCACGGATGTTGCGCTTGCTGAACTCCGGGTCGTCGATTCGCAGCGGTTTCAGCGGGATGTGGAAAAAGGAGTGGAGGGTGACGCCCCCCACGTTCACCGCGGCGATGCCGGTCGGGGCGAGCACCACGGTTTTCTTCTTCGTATGTTCCACGATATAACGCAGGAAAGTTGATTTCCCGGTCCCGGCCTTGCCGGTCATGAAGACCGACTGGCGGGTGTGGGTAATCAACTTCCAGATATCCTGAAATTCAGGATTGTCGAGGTCTATTTCGTTCGGGGTCACAAATATGTGCGCTTAATAACGATTGGTTGACTGTTATAAGCCGGAAGCACTTATAAGCCGGAAGAACTTTCTGGCCGGAAGCACTTTCAGTCCGCTCAGAAGCGGAAGCCGAGGGTTGCCACGAGGTGCGAGCGGTTGTCGGTGAGCTTCCAGGAGGGAGCAGCGGCCCAGACGTTGTCGTAGTCAACGAACGGGGTGAAGGCGTTGAAGGTGGATTCGCGCTTCGAGTAGAGGTAAGCCATGTCGAAGTAGAAACCGCCGCTGCGGTAGCCGAAGCCGAAGGAGATATTGTTGGTGTCGTCGTCAACGCGGTACGAGGGGTTCTGGCCTGCGGTGGAGATGGTGCGGGCTACGTTGGCGGCATTCTGCTCAGTGAAGTTGTTGGCATCCCTGAACTCGTTGGAGCAAGCCGAGGCGATGTAGTTGTAACCTGCGCGGAGCGAGAACTGCGGGGTGATGCGGAACTCGGCGCCGAGACGCAGCGAGGATGTGCCCTTGTAGTAGTCCGATATGTTGTTGTTATTGTAGGTCATGTTGTCGCCGTCGGCCCATTTGAGCTTCATGTCGTTGTAGGCGTCATACTGGTAGTCGGCGCTGATGATGGCGCGGCCACCGATTACGCCAGCCATACCGAACATCAGTTTCCAGGGGGTGTTGAGCTTGAAATCGTAGTCGTCCCAGGGGGTGCTTTCGGAGCCGCTGAAGCGGTAGCCGGCCGTCTCGTAAGAGGAGAAGTCGAAGTCAGTGTCGCCGTAGCTCGAGCTACTCAGCGAGTAGTAGGTCGGAGTGTGGACGGCCAGACCGATGCGGAATTCCTGAATGGGTTTCACGATCACACCTATCTTGAAGTTAGCGCCGGAACCGGACACCTTCTTGTAGGCCATAAGGTCGGAGTGGTTTGCGGTGCCGAGTTCGTAACCGGCGGGATGCGAGGGAACGAGTGCCCGGTCGATGAATTCGCTGTAATAGTAATCCTGCTCGAAGTCGAGGTCGGTGATGCCGACGCCGATACCCCAGTAGAGGATATTCATTACGGAACCGCCGAGCGAGATATTGTACTCATCTACGTGGCCGCGTTCGCGGATGTTAAAGATGGCGTTGCCCGACGAAGGATCGATCTTATTACCGGCTCCGTCGACGCCGCCGTGCTGCCATAGGCCGCGGTACTGGTCGGTTTCATAGATATTGCCGTCCTCCATGTAGGTTTCGGAGTTGATCATTCCGGAGTTGTAGAAGAGGATGCTCATCCAGTCGGGGGCATTGCTGCTGTAGTTGTCGTAGGGGTAGAGGGTATTGCCGTTGGTGGGGTCACTCTTCCAGAGCAGGTCGGGAGCGGTGCCGTTGGTAATCCCGGCGATGTAGTTGGTGAGCGACGACTGCATCGAAGCCTGTCCGCCGGTGTACTGGCGGTTGTAGCGCATGATCCGGTCGTAGGAGAAACCCCAGGAGATGGTGTTTTCATCGTTGTCGCCGAAGGTCATTGTACCTACGTAGCCGGCGTTGTCGACGTTGAACAGTGTGTTTGTCTCGCTGTTGGAGTAGCCTCCGGCTGCGGTCTTGTTCGACATGAAGTCGAGACCGAGGGTGATGCCGATGTCGCTGCCGCGGTATACGCCGATACCGGCGGGGTTCTGGCGGAGCGTGGAGAGGTCGGCACCGAGTGCGGTGAAGGCGCCGCCCA
>CABUTS010000049.1 GCA_902494515.1 uncultured Muribaculaceae bacterium
TGCAAGCGCGCTGACGCGCTTGCAGGCGAGCGGTCAGCAATTCTTGGTTTTGAAGTAGCGGTAGGTCTGGACCTTGAGCTCGGCGCAGGCGTCATCGTCGGCGACGATTACTGCGTCGGGGTGGAGCTGAAGGGCGGAAATCGTCCACATCTGCGAGATACCCTCCTCCACGCCGTGGCGCAGGGCGCGCGCCTTGTTGTGGCCGGTGATCAGGATGAGGACACGACGGGCGTCAGTGACAGTGCCGACACCGACGGTCAGCGCCGACTTCGGCACCGCATTGGTGTCGCCGCCGAAGAAACGGGAGTTGGCGATGATCGTGTCGGGGGTCAGCCATTCGCGGTGCGTACGGCCGTTGAGCGACGAGCCCGGCTCATTGAAAGCGATGTGTCCGTCGGGACCCACACCGCCCATAAACAGGTCGATACCACCGTACTGCTTGATCTTCTCCTCGAAACGGGCGCACTCGGCATCGGGGTCCTCGGCGTTGCCGTTGAGGATGTTGATATTCTCGGGAAGGATATCGATATGATTGAAGAAGTTGGTGTGCATGAACGACCAGTAGCTCTCGGGGTGCTCGCGGGGAAGGTCGCAGTATTCGTCCATATTGAAGGTCACGACATTGCGGAAGCTGACCTCACCTGCCTTGTTCATGCGGACGAGCTCGCGGTAAGTACCCAGCGGAGTGCCGCCGGTGGGGCAGCCGAGCACGAAAGGCTTCTCAGGCGTAGGATTTGCCGCATTGATGGCATCGGCGACGATACGGGCGGCGCGAAGGCTCACCTGATCATAGTCTTTTTCGATAATAAGATTCATCTGTTGCTATTTATGATTATTGGGATTACAGCGGGTGATAAGCCACGAAGGCCTCGATAGCCTCGTAGGAGGCCAGACCGAGCTTCTCGTAAAGTTTCGCGGTGGCGCGGTTGCGCTCCTCGGCGCGCTGCCAGAACAGGCGGTCGTCGTCGCCCAGGAACGGCGCGTTCTCCATCTGCGACTGATGCTTGAGGATGGAATTGCGCTTGAAACGGAGCTCCTCCGGCGAGATGGGAACAGCCATTTCGATATGGTCGATTTCCCATTCGGCCCAGGCGCCACGATACATCCAGATGCGGCAGTCCTTCATCCACTCCTCATCCTTCAGCTCGTCGACAGCGGCGAGAACGGCGTCGGTGCAGACCTTGTGGGTGCCGTGAGGGTCGGCGAGATCGCCGGCCACGAAAATCTGGTGAGGCTTCACCTGTGCGATCAGCCCCTTGACGATATCGACATCGGCCTCCGAGAGGTCACCCTTCTTGATGGTGCCGGTTTCGTAGAACGGCAGGTTCAGGAAATGGACGTTCCCGGGCTTCACGCCGATATAATGGCAGGCGGTACGGGCCTCGGCCTGACGGATTTTTGTCTTGAGATACCGGATGTCGGCGGAGTCCATGTCGCCTGTGTTCTTGGCGGCCAGGAACTCGCTGATACCGTTGCTGACCCCCCGGAAACCGGGGGTGTCGATGCCGAAACGGTCAGCGATGCTCTCCATCACCATCACATAGCGGTACATATCCTCGTCGCCCACGGCAATGTTGCCCGAAGTTTCGTAGGCCACATGCACGTCATGGCCCTGGACAACGAGACGGCGCAGGGTGCCCCCCATCGAGATGACATCATCGTCGGGGTGCGGTGAGAACACAATCACGCGCTTGGGGAACGGGGTAGCACGCTCCGGGCGATAGGTGTCATCAGCGTCGGGCTTCCCTCCGGGCCAGCCGGTGATGGTATGCTGAAGATCGTTGAAAATCTTGATATTCACATTGTAGGCCGAACCGTAGAGCGCCAGCAGCTCGCCGAGGCCGGAATCGTTGTAGTCCTTGTCGGTGAGCTTGAGGATAGGCTTGCCGGTGAGGTTGCAGAGCCATACGATAGCACGCCGGATCAGCTTGTCGTTCCACTCGCAGGAGGTAACCTTCCAGGGGTGGGAGATGCGGGTCAGCGCGTCGGCGGCAGCCAGGTCGCAGACCAGCTTCACGTGGCGGAGGTCCTGCAGCTGCGACGACGGCACCCGCGGCGTGCGCTCCCCTTCGGCAGTGCGGGCCACGATGTCGGCCGAGCTCTCGCCCCAGGCCATGGTCAGGATGCGGCGGGCATGCAGAATGTTGTCCAGACCGAGAGTGATTGCGGTTGTGGGGACGTTGCTGTCGTTGTAGTCGCGCGAAATGGAGTGGCGGGCATCGTTGCTCAGCAACACAAGGCGGCTAAGCCCCGTGGCGGAGCTGCCCGGGCCGTTGAAAGCCAGCGAGCCGTTGCGGCCGATTTCACAGACAGCCACGTCGATGCCCCCCTCGGCGGCGATGGCTGCCTCATACTGGCTGCAAAACTCCGCCATGGTCTCCTTGGTGATCTGCGGGTCGATGGTGCGGATATTCTCCGGGAGGATATTCACATGGTCGAGCAACAGCTCGCGCAGGCGGCGCAGCGTGGAGGGGCCGTTCTCGCTCAGCGGGAAGAACTCCCCGATGTTGAACACCACCACCTTCGAGAAGTCGACCTCGCCGGCCTCATACATTTTCACAAGCGCCGTATAGGTGCCGTGAGTGGCATTCCCGGCGCCGAGAGCCAGCACGCATTTCCCCTTCTGTCCCACGAACTGTTTGATGTAGCGGACGATTTCGGAAGCGAGGAATTCAGAGCCGTCGGCAGCCGTTTCATAAATATAAGTATTGATTTTCTCGTTACGGGTAACGGCAGCGAGCTCGATTTCATTCTCCGGGCGGTAGTAGCGGCGGGGAATCCTGTCGAGTTTTATCTGTGAAGTCAGGTCGTTTTTCATATCAGTGATGTCACACAGGTGAACTAATGAATAGGTAAACAGTATTTTGGTTTTAACTCAGGTAAATAGGATTGATTTGCAAAATTAACTAAATTCCAGCATCTCACCAACTTCCCACTTGTATTTTTAATTATTTTTATACCTCGGTGATTGCCTCGGTGAATGCCTTGGTGACTGCCGAAAAAAATTCCCGCAACGCAAGGGGGCGCTGCGGGGAATCGTGTGTATGAAGGTTATTGTCCTGAGCCTTTCAGATCAAGGCGAATCAGGTCTGAGGGTTACTTTACCAGAGGTCAGAGGTTTACTTTACCAGGACGGCCTTGCCGGCGTTGCCCGTGGAGATGACGTATGCACCGGGAGCAAGCGGCATGAACTGGTTGTCGGAGGTGATGGCGGCGGTGGAGACTGCGCGGCCGTCGACGGTGTAGGCTCCGACGGTCTTGCCGGCTGCACCCTTGACGATTACACCACCTTCAGCTGCGAGGACATCGAAGCCTGCTGCGGTTCCGTCGGTTACGTTGTCAACACCGAGGGAAGCGGGGTCACCGATGGCGTAGCTGTCGATGAGGGCGCGGTTCGAGGAACCGCCGGTGAAGTTGACGAACAGACCGACTTCAGCCCAGGCCTTGTCGAGAAGTTCTGCGGGGAGGTCAACGACGAACTTATACCAGCCGGATTCGATGCCAGTGGGATCGAGGGTCTCGAGGTCGTGGAATGTACCTTCGGCGTCGCGATAAACCATCTTGTATTCGGGCATCGAGGGATAGACGTAGAGGGTTACCCATGTCTGGACGGCGCTGTAGCCTGTGGTGGCGAACTTGGGCAGCATCACGTAGGAGTCGCCGCGGTTGAAGGCGGTGCGGCCCACGAGAGCTGTGCCGGATTCAGAGGTTGCGGTGGAAACTTCGGATGCAGGATCTGCCAGGCTCCATTCGGGCATGTAGTCGGCGGGAAGCGAGGAAAGGAAGGAGATGGGACCGTGGGTGGCGTGTCCGCCGGCGAAGTCATCTTCGAGGTCGAGCGACTTGGGCTGGCCGAGGATAGCGTCAACAGGAATATAGTCCGAGAAGTGGTTTACAGCGCTTGCGCAAGCTACGCCGAGACGGATGTTCTGGAGCTCACCCTGATAGCTTGCGGAGAGACGGTAGTCGTAGCTGAGCTGGTCGGCGCCGAATACATCAACCTGATACCAGTCTTCGTCGTAGTCATCCCATTCGAAGATGTAGTAGTCGATGTTCTCGGGTACAACTACACCGCCGTTGAGACCTTCGGTGACGGGCTCCCATTCGATGTGGATACCCATGTTGTCATCGCTGACGGTAGCCTTGGTGATGACGGGGTTCTTCGGGAAGTCGATGCCGCAGCGGACCTCGGCAATAACAGCCTCGCTGGAGCCGAATTCGTTGGCGATGGTCAGCGAAAGGGTGTTCAGGCCTTCGACGCAGTCTACGGTGATGGAGTGCTCGGTGCCGGGCTTGCCGGTTACCTGGGCGCTTGCTTCGCCACAGGTGAGGGTGGCGGTCAGTTCGGTTTCAGGATCGAGGTCGCCGTCGAGAGCATCCTTGGCAGGCATGATGAAAGTGGCTGTAGCCTTGAGGGCGCCGGTGGGATCGGCTGCGAAGACAGCGTCGATAGGCTTGGCGGGAGCCACGCCTTCGAAGTACTCCATGGTCAGGTTCTTGAGGTACAGATAGTACATATTCGCCTCCGAGCAAGCGTGGATACCGATAATGTAGCTGCCGGCTTCCTCAAGCTGGAAGAGCTGCTGCTCGTTGAGGTACTCCTGCTGCTTGTAGTCGGAGCGAGAAATCAGGAGCTTGGTCATGCTCTCGGGATTCTGGGCTGTACCCAGCCAGATTTCAAAGGCCTCTTTATAGGATCCGGTCTTGGCGTCGACAGCCACTCGGATGATCTTGGAGATGTCGTCGATCTGCACGGGAGCGGTGAACAGCCAGTCATCGGCAGGATTGGAGCTACTGTAGGTGTACATGATATTCTCAGCCTCGGCTGCCCATGTCTTGCCATCTCCATTGGCGTCGAGGAGAATCATGTCGTTGAACATATCCTGACCGAGTGTCAGCGCCATCGGGATGTCATAGTGGAAGCTGGAGGGGAGGCCGACCGAGAAGTTGATCTTCACGGGATCAGAGCTCTTCTGAACCCCTTCCTGCTCGAAGTAAACGTAGACGGATGCGGTGTGGGGACCCTTGGCAAGACCGGTGTAGGGGATTTCAACCACCTGTCCGGGGGTGCCTTCAACGGGAGTTTCAGCCTCGGTGCCGTCGAGAGTGACAACAGCATAGAGCTTGTCGGAAGTCAGGGGATTGCCTACGATGTCGATGGAGGGGAAGGTAACCTTGAGGTTGCCGTCGCCGCCGTCGAATACAGCTTCAAGGGCGGGATTTGCGGGAAGGGTGGCGTCGAGGTGGTCAACCTTGATGTTGCGCAGATAGGTGTAGGCGGTGTTCGCGGGGGAAGCAGCCCTGATAGCGATGTACTTCGGACCGGCCTCGGTCACTACATAGCGAACCTTCTGCGTTTCCCAGGCGTCGCCGAGAGACTTTGCAATGCTGGCCAGCTTGTTCTGGGAGAGAGCTTCGACGGTAGCCTCTGAGGCAGCGCAAACCTCAACGATCTCCTCGTTGTACTTTGTACCCATGTCGAAGGAGATTTCGTAGGCTCCCGGTTCGAGATTGATAGCCGGAAGCACGAAGTAATCGTCTGCGGCATCGAACCAGCCGCTGGAGTAGCGCATTGCGGGACCCGCGGGCGCAGGCGTGCCGGTTTCGGTGTATTCCCAGGTGTTGGAGTCCTTGTTGTTGTTGATGACTGTACACCAGGTGTATTCATCGTAGTCAGGCGTGATTTCGAAGGGGAGCACGATGGGGTCGGGGCACTTGCGGTAGAGGCTGGCGTCGGCCGACGCAATCTCGGAGCTGCGGACCTCGCCGTTGTCCTCGAAGGAAACCACGGCCATGAATTTGTGAGTGCCGGATTCGCAGGTGATGACAGTGGAGAGCTCCCCGCCGGGAGCTCCGGTGAGAGTCGCCTTCTGGACGCCGTCCACCGAGATCTTGGCGGTCAGCTCACCCGTAAGGGCTTCGCCGTTGATGCGGGTGGTGGGGAGCGTCAGCGCCACATGGGCGTCGAGGCCGTCGGGGGTGACGGTCAACACCGGAGTCTTGGGTGCGTTCTCGTCAACCTTGGTGAGATTGAACTTGCGCAAGTAGGTGTAGTATTTGCCCGTTTCGGAATAGAAATGGATGGCGAGGTGATATACCCCAGCTGTGGCGATGTCGAAAGTATAGGTCTCGTCGACCCAGCTCTGCTCGCGCACATCCTTGTAGTTATGGATGATGGTGAAATTCGATGTGGCAGCCACCGTACCGTCGGTATAGCCGACACAGAAACGCTCCAAGTCGGTTTTGGTTTTGTATTGATAGGTAATCTTGTAGGTGCCGGGCTGCAGCTCTACCCCCTCCATATAGAGGTAATCATCGGTATCGCCGTCGTAGGTGTAACCATGGCGGAAACAGCCTTCGCCATCTTCGGTGAAGAAGGTACACTTGGTACCGTCATCGTCGACATCCTCGACAACACACTTGTTGAAATCTTCCTCTGTGGGCGCGATATACAGCGGAACGCTTGCGGCGCCAAACGCCAATGTCGGGACCATCAGGGAAGCCAACGAAAGAAACAGATGTAAACTTTTTCTCATATTGCTGACTGATTAGGTTATTATAATGATGATTTTTGAATATAATGAATTAAACTATATAATCAAAACAAGTAAGCATCTATCAAAATCTAAGCACAGAGAGGAACCGGCAATAGTCAGTTTGTCAGCACTTTGATTACTACGACTGGCAAAGATACAACGTAATTTTAAATTTCACAACACTTTTTCAAAAAAATCTTCACTATTTATGTAATTTTGCCATCTGTTGCCATTACAGCGCCATACAAATCAGCAGTCTCCCTTTGGCACGTTGATTTCGAGATGCGCTTAAAGTATCATCTGATTGATGAACTCGCGTATGATGGAGGAGATTGCGGAGTAGATTGAGGAGGTTGCAGAGCAGATTGAGGAGATTGCGGAGTAGATTGGTGGAGCCAGCAGCCCCCGGCAGGGCAAGGCCAAAGGCCTTGATGTTTATGTAACCGGGGCTTAGCGCCCCGTCAGGGGAGCATAGCCCCGGACCCTGTCAGGCCACATCGAGTGAAGGCCGAAGGTCTTCATGGTCAATGACTCGGGATTTCGGCGCATTGGGTATCAAGGTGATGCCCGCAGGCTTCCGTTGAAGTTCAGGAGCGGCAGCTCCGCAATGGTTCGGTTTGACGTTCCAGAGACAAATTTGTTTCCGTTAGTTCCGTATAGTTCCGTGTAAAAAAATCGCCGGCATGTGGAGTTATCAACCCGCCGGAGAGGTTCGTAAGTAATTGTTCATGAAGACCTTCGGCCTTCACCCGGTGGCGTCCGGGGGGATCCCCGGCTAAAAAATTCCGCTACGCTTCATTTTTAAGCCGGGGTTACTTGAACATGAAGGCTTTCAGCCTTCCCCTGCCGGGGGCTTCTTGCTGACCATCCGGCAGCTAAGTCAGCAATTACCGGGGGGCTGACCATCCGGCAGTTAAGTCGGCAATTGCCGGGGACTGTCGGCTTCACAGTATTTACGAGGCGATACAACTTTGTAATAATATTGTAGAGGGACGTACCGTTGTGGAGCTGAAAATTAAATTACGGAGATGAAAATTAAAACCTGCGGTGACTGCAGGAAGGCAATCATCGCAGGTTTTTATTGCGGTATTTCAGAGGAAGCTATGCCGCTCCCTGTTGAAAATCTGTTGAATCAGAGGCTATACCTTTGAGGGTTCAGAGGTTATCTCTCCGGGAATCAGAGGGTGTAGGCCGACATGGATTCGGGGGCTACGTTCAGCACGAACTCGCTGTTGCGGGCTACGTTGGAGGCACCGAGGTTGACATATACCTTGGCGGAGCGGACGAGCTCTTCGGCAGCGGTCTTCACGGCGGCATCCTCGGAGTTGAGGTTGCGGGAAGCGTCGGTTACCATAAGGTAGCCCATCACGCAGTCACCGGCCATCTCAACGAGGTGACGGGCCATGAAGTCGGTGAATTCGGGGTCGTTAACCTCCTTGACGTGGTCGACAGCAGCCTGATACTTGGCGAACATGGCATCGAGGGTCTTCTTCTGGGCCTCGAGTTCGGGAGCGATGGCTTCCTGGGCGTACTGTTCGACGAGGAGGGCGTATGTGCCGGTCATGACGTGGCGGATGGCTGCCACAACCTGCAGCTGGGTGGTACCCTCATAGATGGAGGTGATGCGGGCGTCGCGGTAGATGCGCTCGCAGGCGTAGTCCTTCATGAAGCCGGAACCGCCGTGGATCTGGATGCAGTCGTAGGCGTTCTGGTTGCAGTATTCCGAGGAGAGGCCCTTGGCCAGCGGGGTGCAGGCGTCGGCCAGCTTGTTGTACTGCTTCATCTCCTTGCGCTCGTCGGGGGTGAGGGAGCGCTCGCGGGCGATATCCTCGTAAGCCTTGTAGAGGTCGACGTAGCGCGAGGTCTCGTAGAGGAGGCAGCGCGAAGCGTCGAGCTTTGCCTTCATATTGGCGAGGATTTCGCGGACTGCGGGGAACTCGATGATGGCCTTGCCGAACTGCTTGCGGTCGCGGGCGTATGCGTCAGCCTCGCGGAAGGCGAGTTCGCTGACACCGACGCTCTGGGCGGCGATGCCGAGGCGGGCACCGTTCATCAGCGCCATCACATATTTGATAAGACCGAGACGGCGGGAGCCGCAGAGTTCAGCCTTGGCGTTCTTGTAGACGAGTTCGCATGTGGGGGAACCCTTGATACCCATCTTGTTCTCGATACGGCGCACGTTCACGCCGCCGTCGCGCTTGTCGTATATGAACATCGAGAGGCCGCGACCGTCCTTTGTGCCGTCCTCGCTGCGGGCGAGCACCAGGTGGATGTCGGAGTCACCGTTGGTGATGAAGCGCTTGACGCCGTTGAGGCGCCAGGTACCGTCGGGCTGCTCGGTGGCTTTGAGCATCACGCTCTGGAGGTCGGAACCGGCGTCGGGCTCGGTGAGGTCCATCGACATGGTTTCGCCCTGGCATACGCGGGGGATGAAGCGCTCGCGCTGCTCCTCGGTGCCGAACTCATAGAGGGTTTCGGCGCAGTCCTGCAGACCCCAGAGGTTCTCGAAACCGGTGTCGGCGCGGCTGACGATGTCGGCGGCCATGATGTAGGGGGTGATGGGGAAGTTCAGACCACCGAAACGGCGGGGCATCGCCATGCCCATCAGGCCGGCCTTGCGGCAGGCTTCGAGGTTCTGCTGGGTGCCGGAAGCGTAGGTTACGCGGCCGTTGGCCACGGAGGGACCTTCATGGTCCACACCCTCGGCGTTGTCGGCGATGGTGGTGGCGCAGAGGTCGCCCACGATGTCAAGCACGCGCTCGTAGTTGTCCATGGCGTCGGCGAAGTCCACGGGGGCGTAGTCATACTTCTCGGCGTCGGCGAAGTCGCGCTCCTTCAGGCTGACGATTTTCTTCATCAGGGGGTGCTGAAGGTGGAGTTTCAGCGCGGGATTATCATTATAGAAGTTAGCCATTACTTCGAATTTTTCTTGTAGTACTTGATGAGTTTGGGAACGATATCCTCGTAGTTGGCCGTGATCACATAGTCGGCGATGGTGTTGATCGGGGCGTTGGGATCGTTGTTGATGGAGATGATGATCGAGGAGTCCTGCATGCCGGCGATGTGCTGGATCTGGCCCGAGATACCGCAGGCGATGTAGAGCTTCGGACGGACGGTGACACCGGTCTGGCCCACCTGGCGGGCATGTTCGGTGAAGCCGGCGTCGACAGCGGCGCGGGTTGCGCCCACTTCGGCGCCGAGCACGTCGGCGAGCTCGTGGAGCATGTCGAAACCTTCCTTCGAGCCGACGCCGTAACCGCCGGCAACGATGATGGAGGCGTTCTTGATGTTGATTTTCGACTTCTCGATGTGGCGGTCGAGGATTTCAACCACGAAGTCTTCGTCCTTGACATACTTGGCGGGGTCGAGGTTGATGACTTCACCCTTGTGGGCGGGGTCGAAGACCTCTTTCTTCATCACGCCTTCGCGGACGGTAGCCATCTGGGGACGATGGTCGGGGTTTACGATGGTGGCAACGATGTTGCCGCCGAAAGCCGGACGGATCTGGTAGAGGAGGTTCTGGTATTCCTTGCCGGTCTTGGGGTCCTTGTGGTCGCCGATAACCAGCGAGGTGCAGTCGGCGGTCAGACCGCTGTGGAGGCAGGAGCTGACGCGGGGACCGAGGTCGCGGCCGATGCAGGTGGCGCCCATGAGGCAGATCTGCGGGTTGATCTCCTTGAAGAGATTGATGAGCACGGCGGCGTGGGGGTTGGAGGTGTAGGGGTAGAGGCGCTTGTCCTCGACTTTGTAGACCACGTCGGCGCCGTAGGGGAAGAGATGATCCTCGATCTTGTCGAGTTTGTCGCCCACTACGATTGCTTCGAGTTTTACGCCCAGCTCAGTGGCGAGCTGGCGGCCCTTGGTGAGGAGTTCAAGGCTGACGTCGGCCACCTTGCCATCCTCGTATTCGCAATATACTATAAGATTATTGTTGTCTTGCATAACATCTGGAGTTTAAGGCAAACGGTTATCAGCCGATTGTATGGTTGGCGATGAGGTCTTTGACGAGCTGCTCGAGGGCTGCGTCGTCGTTGCCGATGGTCAGACATTCCTTAGCGGTGAACACCACGTTCTCGATGGCCTTCACCTTCGTGGGGGAGCCGGCCATACCGATCTGCTCGGGGTCAGCCTCGACGAAGGCGGCGCCCCATTCCTGAAGCTTCAGGCCGGGACGTTTCTCGACCAGAGCCTTCTCCTCGTCGGAGAGCTTGGCCATCTCGGAGGGGGAGACGGCGCGTTTGTACTGCATCACGCGACGGGCGTTGCGGGGACGACATTCGGCTGCGGTGCCGTTTACGGTCACCACGCAGGGGAGGGGAGCCTTCACGGTCTCCACGCCGTTTTCGAGGCGACGCTTCACGGTTACGTAGCCGTCCTTGAGGTCGAGGATTTCCTCGGCGTAGGTTACCTGAGGAAGGCCGAGCTTCTCGGCAATCTGGGGACCCACCTGGGCGGTGTCGCCGTCGATGGCCTGACGGCCGCCGAGCACGATGTCGAAGTTTCCGAATTTCTTTACAGCCTGAGCCAGCGAGTAGGAGGTGGCCAGGGTGTCGGCACCGCCGAGAGCGCGGTCAGTGAGGACGATACCGCCGTCGGCGCCGCGGAACATACCTTCGCGGATCACTTCGGCTGCGCGGGGCAGACCCATGGTGAGCATGGTGACGGTGGAGCCGGGGTTGGCATCCTTGAGGCGGAGAGCCTGCTCAAGGGCGTTGAGGTCCTCGGGGTTGAAGATGGCGGGCAACGCTGCGCGGTTGATGGTGCCGTCTTCTTTCATGGCATCTTTTCCCACGTTGCGGGTGTCGGGCACCTGCTTGGCGAGGACAATGATGTTAAGACTCATGAATTTCTTCTATTTAATTGATTTACTATTCAAAATCGAGGCTGCCGACAGGGGGCAGACAGCCCGAACACATCGGTTTTTTTGGTCAAAAAAGCCGAATGTTCATACTTCCGGGCGCAAAGATAGCGATTTTTTTACAGATTCTCAGCCCAATACGCATTTTTTAACAGTTGCAGTGAAGCGTTGGCAACTGATTGCCCCCTTCAGGGCTTTCAGGGCGCCCCATATCTTTTTTTTCGGCATTTTCGCCCGGGATATTTTGTAATCAAGATTTTATACTTAACTTTGCACTTTTCACCCGGCCATTGCCCGAATACACCAATCATTCAATCTGAACATTATCCAAATCCATAAATCAATCACTATGACTTTTAAACTGAAACTCAGCGCAATGCTGTGCCTGGCGGCGGGATGCCTCATCACGGCCCCGCAGGCCAACGCCGAGCTGCTCAAGAGCGAGAACTTCGAGTATGAAGTCGGCCCGCTCAACGGCAATCCCAACTGGATTCAGGCCACCGCAGCGACGGTTACCGAAACCATCGACATGGTGGCCGAACCCCTCACCTACCCCGGCTATCAGAACGAGGCAGTCGGTCTGTCGGTCCACATCACCCCCGACGGACATGAAACAACCCAGAGCTTTGCCCTCAAGGGGGCAGACGAAGGTGTCAATTCCGGCACCGTCTACGCCTCGTTCCTTTTCAAACTGAACGCCGCCCCGGAGAAGAACAGCTGGTTATTCTCTTTCGCCGGCGGTAACAAGAACGGCTATGTCAACAATAACACCAACCTGTCGCAGCATGGACGTCTGTTCGTAGCTCCCGGCTCCGATGACACCAAGTTCAAACTTCTCGCCAGCAAAAACTCCGCTGTCGGCACATCCGTCGAAATCGGTGAATTCAATGTAGGCGAAACATACCTCGCAATAATCGGATACCAATTTGTCGACGGTCGCAAGAATGATGTTTCCAGCTTCTGGATCAACCCGGCCACCGATCAGACTGTAGCTCCGGCGCCCATGTTCACCCAGGAGACCGAGGCTGCCGACGTATCCGATACTTTCGGCATGCAGGGTTGCCGCATATATCAGTACTTCTCCGGCACGATGACACCGCCCGACGCCAATATCGACGCTATCCGTTTCGCAACCGACTGGGCGTCGCTCTTCCCCGCCGGCGATCTGCCCCCTGTAGAGGATGCTACCCTGACCCTTACCCCTGATGAAATTGACTTTGCCGACGGTTTTGCCCTCATTCAGGGTGAGGTTGCCACCAAGACCGTAACTGTCAGCGGCGCTAACCTCACAGCTCCCGTCATCCTGACAAGCTCCGACCCCTCCGTGGTTGTTGAACCAGCCGAGGTTTCAGCTGAGGAAGCCATGGCCGAAGGTGGCAAGGAGGTGACACTGACCTTCACCGCCAATGAAATGCTGGCCGCAACCCTGACCGCCACCTCCGGCGACCTGACCGCCACAACAGCCCTGACCGCCTACGTGGAACCCGTCACCCAGATCAGTTCCTTCGCCCAGATGAACCTTCAGGAGAACGAAACCTACACCATTCTGAAATACACCGGCAAGATGGCAAAGGTTTCCTTCATCAACACCATCACCAAGGATGTTTACATCCAGGATCCCACCGGCGCAATCCGCATCAATTATAACGGTTATTTCGATGAGTCCGGATTCCAGATTGGCGACAAGGTGACCAACCTTATCCTCTACCGCGTGGATGACGCTGCAGGTCCATGCTTCACCCCCACTTTCATGACCACTACCATTGGAACCGTCACCTCCTCGGGCAACGAAATCACCCCTGTTGAGGCTACAATGGCTGAGATTGCCGCCGACAAGGAGAGCTATCTCTACCGTCTCGTGACCGTGAAGGATGTAACCCTCGACAACTCATCCACAACCGCCTGGACCACCACCGGCGTAGTCGCAACGCAAACCATCGACGGCACCACAACTCAGGGCCGCGTCAGCGCTTTCCACGCCACCGACCTCATCGGCTCGGAAGTTCCCGGGTTCCTCGCCTCCGTCACCGCCATCTCCAACTCCAAGGGGGCCGTGGTGCTGAAAGTTCGTCAGCTCGCCGACCTCGAGCAGGCCGCTCCCGCCCTGGAAGTAACCTCGCAGACCACTATCGACCCCAACGAATACCAGGTAATCAACACCCCCGTTGAGCTCGGCGTATTCAACGTTAAGGCTACCGCCCTTGCTGCTCCCGTGAGCATCTGGATCGGCGGCAAGAACCGCGATATGTTCTCCACCGACCTCGAGGAGATTCCCGCCGGCACCGGTGTTTACCAGGTGAAAGTAACCTACACCCCCACCGCCACCGGCTCCCACGAGGCCCGCATCAACTTCGACGCCACCCCGACCGAGCTTTCCTGCGGCTATACTCTCCGCGGCAAGGCTTACGACCCGGAGAATCCCCCGGTGGTAACCGTCGATTCCTCCGCGCTGACCGACTTCGTAGCTGCCGTAGGTGAGACTCAGGACCAGACCGTCAGCTACACCGTGGCCAACGGTCTCGACTACGGCACCGTGAAGGTTGCCGGCACCGGCTTCATCATCAGCTCCGGCTCCATGATGAAGGAGGGCACCTACAACCTGAAGATTACCTTCCGCCCGCAGACCGAGGGTGAACACAACGCCTCCATCACCTTCTCCACCCCGATGGCCGAGGATGTCGTAATCAATGTTCACGGCACCACCTCCGCCGGTCCGGCTCCCGAGGAGACCGAGGGTGACGAGCTTGTCTTCGAAGGGGAAGCTCTCGCAACATACACCACCGACTTCACCTCCTCGTCGGTTTCCAACAAACCGCTGCAGCTCGACGGCTGGAAGAACGTGGCCGTTGAAGGTACCCGCGCATGGTGGAGCTACACCTTCGCCGAGGACAACAATCAGGCTGCCAAGGCCGTTGCCTACGATTCCAAGGCTACCGAGGAGACTCCTATGACCATCATGCTGATGTCGCCGCGCCTGAGCTACACCAACGCCGCCGAACGTCTGCTCTGCTTCGACGTTATGGGCCGGATGATGCGCGAGGGTATGACTGACCTCTTCACCGTCAACATCATCGATGCTACCACCGCCACCGCCGACAGCTACGATATGTTTGAAATCTCCGGTCTCGGTCTCCCCTGCACCCCCGACGAGAACGACGAATGGGCCCACTACGTGCTCGACGCCGCTTCCTGGGATCTCCCCGCCGAGTTCTACGTTGCCTTCGTATTCCAGTCGCAGCGCGGCACCTCCAGCACCACCCAGTACTTCATCGACAATTTCTCCTGGGGCCGCACCGACGTGCCTTTCATCCGCACCAGCGACCAGCTCCTCTCGATGGCCGGCAGCGTCGGCATGACCACAACCTCCGATGCCGTAACCGTTGCAGGATTCAACCTCAGCCAGCCCATCGCCCTGAGCCTCAGCGGCACCGATGCCGACAAATTTGAGCTTTCCGCCACCGAACTTCCCGCCGACGGCGGTGAGTTCACCCTGAACTTCACTCCCGAGGAGATCAAGGACCACCTGGCAATCGTCACCATGCTCAGCGGCACCGACGCCCGTGCTGATATAATGGTTACCGTCCCCGCCTCCAACGTCAGCGGCATCGTAACCATCGACGCCCAGGCCACACTCTGGGGCGACAAAGTCAGCGTCTATGACATCAACGGCCGCCTGCTGCTCCGCGACGTCACCCCGGCCCGCGCCATTGAAGCCATGCGCTCCGCCCCCGGCACCCTCCACATCGTCAGCGCTGCCGACGGCACCACCTACAAATACCTCGCCAAGTAACCCTCCCGCCCCCGCAAAGTCCGGACCTCCCGCAACGTCCCTGAACACCCGCAACGTTCCTGCAACAACCGCGAGGTCCCAAAGCCACCGCAACATCCTTGGACCTCCCGCAACGTTCCTGAACGCCTGCGAGGGCTAATCAAAATCAAGAGGCTGTATCAAATTAGATGCAGCCTCTTTTTTTCATAACATACTGAAAGACATGACCGCGAACGGCGTTTTCAGCAATCTCCCCTGACCGCTCCCGCACACTCTCCCTCTCTCCCTCTCCCCACACTCTCTCCTCTCGACTCTCCCCTCTCGACTCTCTCTTCGCAGGGCCGTTCCTCCGGGTGCGCCTCTCGCTATAAATAATTTAGACCACTGCCGTAAATCAGCAATGGCCTAAAATAAAGAACGCCCCTCAAGTATGCTCCTTTCGGACGCCTGAGAGGCTTGTTATCTTGTAAACGAGTTGTTTGTCGGTTTTGTTCTGCAAATTTAAGTCTAAATTTTGGACTGACAAAATTTTGGGGATAATTATTTCCAAATATTTTCGTTTTCCCAGTTTTCAGGGAAGCCCATTGCACTGATTTTAGGCTTATACTCCTTGATGAGAAGTTTCAGCCGCTCTGAGAATGATGAGTTTGGATTGACTGATTGAAGCAGGAAATTTATCATACACAAGATATAGTAAATTTTGCTTCTTTTTGCTTCGCCGGGGTTTGAAATCCAAACTCTATCACGCGAAAACCGCAGCACTGACGGAACAATCTTTATTTCACGATTCCACAGGCGCGCATGGTGAGCGCAGATATTTCTGACATAGCTTATTGTGTGTAGCCACGAAATAAAATACATTATCTCAACGCTCATCCACGATGGAGGATTTACAGGCTCGTCGTATGTCTCGCAATAATGCTTTATGAATAGCTCTGCCTGCTGATTTGAAAGTTGTTCTGACAAATGGCGCTGAATGTCAGCATATACATTTATGGTCTTGACTTCGCCATTATTCAGCGTCCTCGTATATGGTGCTTTCAAGACATCGGGATTATCTTGCCAGTGTGAGCCGTATTTGTGTGAAAGTACATATACCAATTGACACCGTATAGCAACTTCAATTTTTTCAATTGCATCAAACACCAACAGCCTGAGCTTCCTGTCGAAAACGTACAGATTGTAGACATCTTTCCAAGTTGTTCCGTAGCGAAACTCGTCAATAATATCTCCGTGCATATTCTTCTTAAAAGGAAGCATATATGCACTGAGTCTGTAATAGCTGACATTTGACAGTTGCGATTCAGCTTTGCTTTCATCATCAAAGACTAATCCTCGACTTTTAAGAAACTCTATTTGCTGCTGATATGTTAATGGTGGCTTTTCGTACTTCATAGAATGCAAAGTTAGCAATTTTTCCGGATTTTCTTGTATTTTACCGCGCTTATTTATAGCGGTAACTTCGTGGTGTAAACAAGTTACACCATGGCAAAGACAGCATACAATCTCCATCTCAAAGGCTATGTCGGCGGTGCCGACTTCGACCGTAAGGCAGTCGATAAGACGCTCGCCGAGCAATCCGGCAAGCGCGTAAACGTGCTCATTGACTCCTTGGGCGGCTCGCTCGCTACTGGCCTCAGCATCTCCGCAGCCTTCAAGCTGCATGGTGATGTTGCCGTTCATTTCGTCGGTCTCAATGCCTCTGCCGCCACCATCGCTTCGCTCGGTGCGGCTCACATCTCCATCGATGCCGGGGCTATGTACCTCGTGCATCAATGCTCGACCGCCTTGTTCTCTGCTGGGCAGAGCGCCTTCGGCGGTTACGAGTGGGGCTCGCTTAACAGCGACCAGTTCGCCACGCTCATTGCCGACTGTGAGAAAATCAAAGCCGACCTTGATAAACTCGACCTGAATGTGGCGCAGCTTTACGCCAGGAAATGCCGTAAACCTGCCGCCGACCTTCTCGCCCTAATGAAAGTCGGCGGCTGGCTCACGGCTAAGGAAGCCCTCGACTGGGGCTTCGTCGATGAAATCACCGACCTTGCCGATGAACCGGCTCCCAAGCTCACCGATGCGCTCGCTTCGGCTATGGCAAATGCCGGTATGCCGATACCGAATATCCCTATCGCCGAGAGCGATAAGGAAAGTGCATTTGCCAAGTTCATCGCCGCCCTGACTTCCTTGTTCTCTGCGAAGGCAGAGCGGCAAGCCGATAACAAACCGTTCACCAATCCCATCACTACCGCAATGATCAAGACTTACACCTTTTTGTCGGCAATTCTGGCCGACAAACCGCTGACCGTGAAAGACGGCGCAGCTACGGTCACGGTGGCGCAGCTCGACGCAATCGAAGACGCGCTCGCCGAGAAAGACCGCCTCTGCAACGAGCAGAAACAGACAATCGCCGACCTTCAGGCGAAGCTCGACAAGCAGCCCGCCGAAGCTACCAAGCAGGTTGTCGAGGACAGCAAGCCCGACGGCGACCCCACTCCCAAAAACGACGTCGAGCAGTTCGTAGATACCTACAACTCTGCCCGCGCACTCTACAACGAAGTCTAACCCTTAACCCCATACCACTATGGCAGGTAAATTCTCATTCTCACTCAAAGAGTACCAGGAGGCCGCGGTCAAATATCGCACCGACCTCCTTATGCTCCCCATTATCGGCATAGGCGACACGCTCCAGTACATGACGGGGCGCCCCGGTATCCGATACAAGGAGCGCGTCGGCAACCTCACAGGCGACGCACAGTTCGCTCCCTATAATCCCCGCCGTGCCGTGGACTACAACCTCGGCATCGAGTTCCGAGACCTCGAAACTTTCTTTGGCTCCGTTGTCGCCAACTTCGAGCCTAACTCGGCTATCTCAACGCTTCTCGGCACCGGCGCCACAAAGGGCGACGGTCAGATGACTACACCCACGGCCCGCCACGTCCTCGCCAAGATTGCCAAGAACCTCTCGGAACATCTGAACGATGCCGTATGGAATGGCAGACGAAACGCCGCTGGAGATACCACCGCCGACCTTTTCGACGGCTTCGACACGATTACCGAAAAGGAAATCGCCGCAGGTGCCATCGCCGCCGAGGAAGGCAACTACATGAAGTTCGACGATGCCATCACTGCGGCCAACGCCGTAGACATCGCCAAAGAAATCCTCTTTTCGCTCGACCCGCGCCTCCGCGCCCAGGACCTCTATCTCTACTGCTCGCAGGACTTCGTCGACAAGTACAACGAAGGCTACCTACTCACCCACGGCGGCATACCTTACAACACGCAGTACGGGCAGCTTGCCGTGGAAGGCTCCAACGGAAAGTTGAAGTTCTGCCCCCTCTACAACAAGGCCGGGTCGAAGTTCATGCACGTATCCACCAAGAGCAATATGCTCGTGGGCTACGACCAGATGGGCGATGTCGAAAATGTGATGATCAAGGAGTTCGCCCCCTTTATCCTTTCATACATCGCCACTATGTTCTTCGGCGTTCAGTTTGAGACAATCGACAAGCGCCGCTTCAAGACCGTGGAAATAACCCTGTAATTCCTTTTCCGCTATGGCTACAAAGTGTACATCTATACAGAAATCGCTCGGGTGGTGCCAGGGCACCCCCGAGCTGCCCGGTGTGAAACGCCGCATCTACTACCTCGCCAAAAGCGAGATAGTGGTGTTTCCGCAGCTTCCCCGTGATGAACTGGGCCGTGCCACGTCCGCAGTCCTGGCGGGCAGCTATACGCTTGCCGCAGATGCGAAGTGGAAGTATATCGACATTCTGCCCGACAAGTCGCAGCTTACTTCGGAGGCACAGGGCGAGCTGCCCTCGCAGACGCAGCTCAACAAACTTGTCGCCGTCCACCCCGGCGTAGGCTCCGAGGCTTCCGCCGCCGCTGCCTACATCAATAACACCGACAATGTGTTCATCGTCGAGGATATGAAAGGCAACTATCGCGTACTCGGCAACGACAAGTGGACCACTAAGGCCACTGTCGCACAGGACCTCGGTCAGGGTACCAGCGGCACGACCTCTACCACCATCAACGTCGAGGCTACCGACGAAGTGCCCGCGCCCTTCTATGTCGGTACGCTCGAAACCGAGGACGGAGACATCGATTGCTCCGCCAAGGCCGCGTGAGTATGAACCCGAACAGAAGCGTCAGGAAAGGAGCATTAGCGTTGGACGAGGTGTTAGACGACATCGAAGTGCCTTCGCTTGACGTTCCCGACCTCGACGCTTCTTTTTGCTCTGCGGCTCCGGCCAAAGACCTGTTCGCCGGGAAGTCATCGACGAAGTCGCTTTTCACAGAAAAGAACCGGGCTGCATGGAAAGACGTGCAACAGGCCGAAGCCCGTTGCGACTTCGCTCCGAACAAAGTTCGTATCTCATACCGCAATCCGCAGTTCGGCATAATCTCGCTTTGGAAGAAGTCGGTCTACGGCAGAACCTTGACCGACATAAAGAGCGACCCCGATATGGTCGGGAAGTTTGCCGAGGGCATGAATACCCTTATACGGCAAATCCTCGGCCATTCGCTCGCCACCGGCGACTGGGCCATAGTTACTTCGCCCAAGCGTCGCCATAAGGTCAGAAATTTTGCGTCGCTCATTTCTGCCCGGCTCGCCGAACTTCTCGGCATACCTTTTTATGAAGACGTTGCCGAGTGCCACTCTAAGCATCGTGTCGGAGCTGTCTTTACCTTCGGCAAAGAACCGCCCAGGGAGCGAAACATCATCGTCTTTGACGATTTCGTTACCACCGGCGCCACGATGATCTCGATGCGCGAGCTGCTTCTTCCACTCGGTTACAACCTCGTATTCTTCACAGGCATAAATAATAAACTTTAGTGGAAGTCATCAATGGAATATGTTCCATCGGTAGGTTTTACGATTTCACCCGTAAAATTATTAAACATACCTGTATTTGATGCTTGTCCTGTCTGATTCATCTTTCGTTTATATTCTCTTATTGCAGGACGAAGCAGTTCTTCAACAATAGCCTTAGTTTCAGCTGAAATAGTTCCAATATTTACTTTGTAATATGGATCGTCATCATGTTCGTATACATAGATGTCCTTATAAAAGCACAGCTTTTCTGCCAAACAATCAGCATACCGGGTTAATAAAGCTCTTAGTTCTTCATGGTCATTATGATTCATCCATAGAAAATACTCGTCCAGAAGAATCCATTGTGCATCAGAATAGTTATACTTTATGCCATTAAAACTCCTTTCAAACTTGGTGATGCGTTCATACTCATCAAAAAGTCTGTGTTTTAGAAGTTTAAACAACTCATAATTTCGACAGCTCTTGGAGAACACTTGTAACACTCCGTTGTCGTCCGGCCAGTCACTTTTTCTTATATATTGACTCATACACTGATTTTTTATTATGCAAAGTTACGCTTTTTCCGTCTTTTATAGGCTATGATTGGATAAGTAATTTTGTGGAAACCAAATAGCTTACGCTCTTATGGACCACAAATTCACTGAACAGATAAAGCAATGGCTTGAAACGCCCGAAAGTGAGCGCGACTACTCCGTTGGCGCTCTCTACCTTTTGAAGCTGTCCGGCAATCAGATTATGCGCCGCTTTCCTTTTACCAATAGTCCGTTAAAAAATCAACATAACGGCTAAGCAGCATCAGCCGCAAGGCCAAAGAGTTCCTTGACAAGTTTAGCATTTAATGTCGTTTGTGGGTCGATTCCGCTCACGTCAAAAA
>CABUTS010000050.1 GCA_902494515.1 uncultured Muribaculaceae bacterium
AACCGGGGCTGCGGGGGGCTGCGGGGTTGCGGGGCCCCGAGGGGTTACTCCGAGGGGGCGGTGACGGCCAGGCGGCGGGCTTCGGTGGCGGTCTTCTCGCCGGAGGTGGCGTCGGAGACGGTGGCCCGGTAGAGGTATATGCCGCGGTTGACGCGGTGGCCGCCGAAGTCGCAAAGATCCCAGGTGACGGGCATCGACTCAAACATGTCGGAGCGCCCTTCCTGAGTGGACTGCCAGATGCGGCGTCCCATCATGTCGAAGACTTCGATGGTGACGGTCAGGTCGCGGTCCGGGCGGTCGTGGCTGACGTAGAAGTTGGCTTCCACGGAGGCCGGGTTGGCGTCGGTGTATATGTCGTAGATCACCGGGGTGATCTCCTTGGCCACGAAGAAATCCAGGTCGGCGGTCGCGGAGTTCGGAGCTGCGTCCCAGACGCGGAGCGTCAGGGTGTGGGCGCCGATGGGGAGATTTTCGAGAGGGTATGCGATGGAGCCGCCGGGGCGGCCGTCGGAGTACGGGGTGAAGTAGTCGGCGACGTCGTTGTAGGTCTTCGAACCGCCGTCGAGCGACAGCGACATCATGTGGCCGATGCCGGCTGTGGAGAGATTGATGGAGCGGTCGTCGGAGATTTCGGCGAGCACCATCGGGGAGTTGTTGACCTCACTGCCGTTGGCGAATGTCGGGTGGTTGAGGTAGAAGGCGTCGATCGTGGGGGGCACATCGTCGGGCTCGGCCTCGGGGTCGGTGCCGTAGACATAGAACTCGCGGCAGACGCCGGAGGCCTCGCGGGGATTTTCCCCCTGCTCCTCATAGGCGTAAAGGTTGAAGGCGGCGTTGCGGTAGTTGTTGACCACCTCGGAGGGCATCTGAACGTTCAGCTCGAAGCCGCCGTTGGTGACCATGGCGTTGCCGACAAACAGACGTCCCCCCTGCTTGTCGAAGGTGAAGGGTTCGCCGTCGTCGCCGTTGCCCAAAGTGGTGACGGACTCCTCGGCGTCGTAGAGGGTTGCAGTAATATAACCGTTGAAGTCGGTGAGAGGTTCACCGAGGGGTGATTCAATGTGTCCGACAACGATGGCCTGCTGGCGGGCCATGAGGGTGGCGGGCTCGGAATCCTCGGGGGTGGGAACCGGTGTGCCGGCGATTTTGTCGATGACCACCCGGCAGTCGGGAAGCCCCAGACGCATCGCGGGGTCCCCCATCAGCACGTATCGGAGCTTGTTGGAGTCGGCCGAGGGGGTCCAGACGTCGGTGCGGCGGTTGTGGGTCTGATAGTCGTTCTTGGCGCGGCGGAAAATGTCGCCGAGGGTGCCGAAACGCCCGGTCTGCGCGTCGCGGACGAGCATCTGGCGCCCCATGGCAGCCGAGAGAAAGCCGTTGTTGGGGATGTATACCGGTCGGCAGGCCGATATGGCGGCGATGACGCCGCCGTTGGGGTTCTTGTAGAGAATCTCGGCGCCGGAAATCTCCGGAGCGTCCCAGCGGAGGAAGTCGCAGGTAGCGGCGTAAACCACGGGCCAGTGGCGCAGGTAGAGGTTGTTGAGGTCGGTGTAAGTCACCAGCCCCTCGGCGGTGAGCGACGAAGTGTTGGCGTGGCCGGTGTAGGTCCACCACATCACACCCTCGTCGAGGTATCGGAAGAAGTCCTTGCGCCCTTCGACGTAGACGTTGGAGATGAGCTCGTACTGGTCGGTGTAGAGTTTCTGGGGGAAGACATTGTGGTTGCCGTCGTTCTTCTCGGTCATCATCTTCCAGAAGTAGTTGTCGGCCTGATACATATGCTCGGCTTTGTCCTGGTCGTCGGCTACGACGAGCACGCGGTTCTTCCAGTTCGAGCGGGCCATCTTGGTGTAGTAGCGCTGCAGCTTGTCGACGGCGGCCTTGGCGTCGGGCTGCGAGGTCACGGGCATGCGGCCGACGGAGATGAGCATCTTGTCGGAGGCGGTGGAGGTGCCGGAGCGGTCGGCCAGGAAGCCGAAAATATCGTCGGTGGTGTAGGAGTCGTTGTCATACAGGCCGCGGTCGGTGAACCAGGCGGGGAGGAAGGGGAAACCCAGGCGTTGGGTCTCCGGAGTCAGGGCGCGGTTGTCGTAGTTGGGGCGGCTCATGAAGAGGCAGTAGCGCAGGGGCTTGTCGGTCTGTTCCTGGCGGTCGTAGAACATCTTCAGGATTTTGCGGAATGCCTGGACGTCGGGGGCGCCGGAGCCGAATTCGTTGTAGACCTCCTCGGGGGTAAGGACGAGGACGGTGAGGGGCTGCACGGCGTCGTCGCGGTGGAACTGCGCGAGTCGTTCGGCCTGGTCGCGCCACTGACGGGGTGTGAAAATCACCATCTCGGCCCCTTCGGAGGCGTGGAGGTTCTGGTTCCGGACGTTGGCTACGAACTTCGGGGAGGGGAACTTGGCGTCGGGACGCCATGCCACGAAGCGGCGCCAGCCTGAGCGGTTGACGCTGAAGGTGGCGGCGCCGTCGGCGTCGGGTTCGGAGAGGGACATCGCCATGGCGGCGGAGGGGGAGGTTACATCCCATACCCGGGCACCGGCGCCGGCACCGGCGATGGAGTATCCGCGCGAAGCGTTGTTGGCGTTGAACTCCAGAGTGCCTCCGTCGAGCGAGATGGCGCGGCGGTAGGTCAGGGAGATATAGTTCAGGTTGGCGAGGCTGATAGTGCCTGAGCCGCTGTAGGTTACGGCGATTTCGGCTTCATCGCCGGTGGCGGTGAAGGACTTGCGCGACAGCCCCTCCTGACCGTGGAAATAGTGGTCGGAGGTGAAGTTGATGCGGTCGCCGGCGGAGACGGGCAGCTCCGTGCCGTTGTAGGCGTAGGTGATGTTTGAGGGGGCCGAGAGGGTGTTGGCAATGAATGACGCCTCGAACATCACGGGCTGCGCGAGGTCGATGCCTGGCATGGAGAGCTTGAACTTCTGCGTGCGGTTGTACTTGAAGTCTTCGCCGACAAGCAGATGCCCGACCTGACCGGGGGAGTAGAGCTCCTGTTCGTGATACGATAACTCCTTGAAGGTGGTGGCGGGGGCGCTGGCCTGGGGGGAGGAGAGGGTGTCGGCGGCCGGAACCAGGCGCTCGACTTCGGTCTCCGAATCCGAAAGGAAGTAGTAGCCCAGAGTGGTGAAGGGGTTCTGGACCGGGCGGAGATAGTCGGTGGAGACATTCCCGACGGTCACGGGGCCTTCGCCGAAGAACACGATGCCGCGCCCCTCGAGGTATTCCGAAGGGGTCTGCGGGAGGTCGTCGAGGAAGCTGGAGTCGAGGGCTTCGGGAAGGCGGCGGGCGCCGTAGCCATAGACCTTCACGGCCTGGGGGTTCTGGAAGCCCCAGGCCCGGAGCTGACTGTCGGAAATCAGATACATTCCTGAGGCGTCGACGCTGATTTTCACCCATTTGCCTGTTGACAGCCTGGAGTTTGCGGCGTAGGTGTCGAGGTTGAGAGCGTCGGAGGGGATAGTGCCGGCCGCAGCGATGAGCAGGACCAGAAAAATGCGGAAGGATATATTTCGGAGAGCTTTCTTCATAGAATAAACCGGGCGGAGGGAGTGCCGTAGAGAAATCGGCATACCGCCTCTAAAGTTTTAAACGGTCTCGCGCGCGATTTATTGTATAAAATCAGAAGCCGAGGAGGTCGGGCATGGAGTAGAAACCGGGAGCCGGAGTGGCGGGGAGCCATTCGGCGGCGATAACGGCGCCGAGGGCAAAGCCGTCGCGCGAGAATGCCTTGTGTTCGAGGGAGATAGAGTCCACGGGGGAGGTCCAGGTTACGATGTGTGTGCCGGGAACCTCACCTTCGCGGCGGTGGTTGATCAGGAGCCCGGCGGGGTCGGCGGCAGCCTTCGCGGAGTCCTCGGTCCAGGCGTCAAGGGGGGCCTTGGTGTCCTTGGATGCTTCGATGAGGGCTTCGGCGGTGGTGACGGCGGTGCCGGAGGGGTGGTCGAGCTTGTGGATGTGATGGATTTCCATCATTTCGGGGCGGTACTGCGGGTATCCGCCGATGAGTTTCTCGGCGGTGACGGCCAGACGCTGGAACAGGGCTACTCCAATCGAGAAGTTAGAGGTCCAGAAGAAACGGGCCCCGCAGTCGGCCACCATTTTCTCGACTTCGGCGCGGCGGGCGGTCCAGCCGGTGGTGCCGGAGACAACCGGGATGCCGAGGGGGAGCAGACGGGAGTAGTTGGCGATGGCGGTGTCGGGGCGTGTGAACTCGATGATGACGTCGGCGGAGCGGAATTCGGGGGTGTCGATGAGGTGGTCCTCACCGGTGTCGACGCGGCATACAATCTCATGCCCGCGGCTGAGGGCGATGTGCTCCACGGCGTGGCCCATTTTGCCGTAACCTACGAGAGAAATTTTCATCCTTTTTTACTTTTTGATTTGCCGTCGGCGTCGGCGGCCTGGTCGCGGAGTACCTTCCTGACGGTGCGGGGAATTGCTATTGTGGTGAAAATCAGCAGGAAACCGCCAGCAAGGGTGAAGGCGAAGGCGTCGCGGGTCTGATACGGCTGCCAGAAAAAGAAGAAGGCGGCGACGCAGAAAAACACGGCGCTCCAGGCCTCTATGCGATACAGACGCTTGATGCGGGGGTGGGTTCCGGTGTAGGGGCAGAACAGCTTGCCGACGAGGTAGAGCAGGGCGCCGGCGGCGAAGGCATATTTCCACCAGACAAGGGTCTGCAGCCCTAACTGCACGGAGAAAATCGGGAGCATTGTGCCCAGAGCAATGGTCAGCAGGCCGAGGGTGGCGATCACCACCCATACGGTTTTGTGGGGACGGCCCTGAAGCTCCTCGAGGGTATATACTTTAGTATCTTTGGCCACGGTGAGAAGGTTTTTCCGCAAGACTTATCTTGCAGTTATTCAATGATATATCTTGCAGTTATTCAATAAGATGTCTTGCAGTTATTCAATGATATAGACATCCTCGTTGGGACGCTGCATGTGGAATTGCTCGCGCACGATGCGCTCGAGTTCCTCGGGGTCCGAGGAGAGCGACGCGTTGAGCTGGCGGTAATACATCATCGTGTCGTTGTTCACCTTGATTTCGGCCTCGAGGCGGTCGATTTCCTGCTGGTATTCAACGGATTTGAAGTAGGAGTTCTCGTTGAAGAAGAGGACAAAGACGATATAGGCCACGGCTACGAGCAGCGGCAGGGTGATGTAGCGGCGCGACCAGTTCCAGGCCGAGGAGAGAAAGTTCGACATCTTCAGTCAGTTTAATGTTAAGCCGACCTGACCCGTGAGGGCCAGGTCCGCCATAAGTTTACGATGAAAGCCGAAGCCGGGGATTACTCAGCCTCTTCGGTGTCGTCTTCCTTCATGTTGTGGAAGACCTGAGTTACGTCCTCGTCCTCTTCGAGCTTCTCGAGGAGCTTGTCGATGCTCTCGCGCTGCTCGGGAGTAACCTCCTTGAGGTCGTTGGGGATGCGCACGAACTCGGTGGAGAGGATTTCGTAGCCGTTGCTTTCGAGGTAGGACTGCATGCCGGAGTAGTCTTCGAAGGCGCCGGTGAGGATTACATTCCCTTCGTCGTCGGCTTCGACTTCCTCCACGCCGCAGTCGATGAGCTCGAGTTCGAGGTCTTCGAGGGAGGTTTCGGGAGCGACTTTGATTTTCAGGACGGCCTTGTGGTCGAACAGGAAGGTGAGGGAGCCCTGGGTGCCGAGGTTGCCGCCATGTTTGGTGAAGTAAGAGCGGACATTGGCCACGGTGCGGGTGTTGTTGTCGGTAGCGGCTTCAACGAAGATGGCGATGCCGTGGGGGCCGTAGCCCTCGTAGGTGAGTTCCTTGTAGTCCTTGGAGTCCTTTTCGGTGGCCTTCTTGATGGCGCGTTCGATGGTGTCCTTGGGCATGTTCTCGGAGCGGCCGGTCTGGATGAGGGCGCGCAGACGGGGGTTGTTGGCGGGGTCGGGACCGGATGCCTTCACGGCGATGGTGATTTCCTTGCCTATGCGGGTGAAAGTTTTCGACATGTTGCCCCAGCGTTTGAGCTTGCGGGCTTTGCGGTATTCAAATGCTCTTCCCATGAGTGGATGATATCTAAATTTTGTTGTTTAGCGGAGTTCGGCGGAGAGGTTTTTCTTCAGGGCTTCGATGATGCGGTTCATCGCCTGGTCAATCTGCTTGTCCTGCAGGGTCTTGTCGTAGTCCTGCAGGGTCAGGGAGATTGCGTAGCTCTTCTTGCCGGCGGGGAGGTTCTTACCTTCGTAGACGTCGAACAGCTCGATGTCGCGAAGGAGCTTGCGCTCGGCCTGGCGGACTACCTCCTCGACGCGGGCCATAGGGATGGTGCTGTCGATGAGCAGCGCGAGGTCGCGGTGGACGGCCTGGGTCTTGGGCAGCGGGGTGAATTCAACTTTCACCTTCACGGCGAGTTTAACCAGCGCCTTCCAGTCGAGTTCGGCGTAGAACACCTCCTGACGGATATCCATCGGGGCGAGGACCTTGTTGGAGAGGACGCCGAGATAACCTAAGAGCTTGCCGGAGCGGGTCTTCAGGGCCTGGGCGGCGGAGAAGATGTCGGGGAGGTCGGCCTTCTCGACGGTTGTCAGCTGCAGCGAGCCGTTCATCAGACCGAGGCGCTCGAGGATGTTGAGCACGCAGGCCTTGAGGTCAAAATATGTGGCGGCTTCGGCGGGACGGAGCCAGTTTGCGTTGCGGAAATTGCCTGTCAGCCAGAGAGCCATGTTGCTCTTCTCGGTGTAGGGGGCCAGAGGATTCTCGGCGGTCGACTCAACCGCGGGGTTCAGGAAATATACGTTTCCGAACTCATAGAAGGCCAGGTCGGCGGCGCGGCGGTTGATATTGTGGCTTGCAGATTCCAGACCTCCGAAGAGGAGGGTCTGACGCATCACGTCGAGGTCGCCGCTCAGCGGGTTCAGCAGCTTCACGCAGTGGTCGGCGGGGTAGCAGCCGAGGTCGGCGTAATATTTCGCGGAGGTCAGCGAGTTGTTCATTATCTCGTTGAAACCGAGGGCGGTGAGCTGCTCGGAGATGAGCGAGCGGAGGTCGTCGGCCTCGTCGGAGAGGCTCTTGTATTGCAGCGAGGAGTGCACGGTGTCGGAAATCTCCACGTTGTTGTAGCCGTAGACGCGGAGCACATCCTCGACAACGTCGCAGGGACGGCGCACGTCGAAGCGGTAGGTCGGCACACTCAGCTGCGCCTTGGCGGCGTCGGCCTCGTCGGCAGCGGGCTGCCCGTCGGCGCGGGTCATGGCGTCGATGCCGATTTCGAGCGAACGGAGGATGGCGTTGACCTCGGCGTTGGGGATATCCTTGCCGATGAGCGAACGGAGGTAGCCGTAATCGAGCTCAACGGGGAAGGAGCTGACGGGTTCGGGATAGATGTCGACAACCGGGCCGCAGATTTCGCCGCCGGCAAGTTCCTTAACCATGAGGGCGGCGAGCTTCAGGCAGTACATCGTGGCGTTGATGTCGCAGCCGCGCTCGTAGCGGAAGGAAGCGTCGGTCTGCAGGCCGTGACGGCGGGCGGTCTTGCGCACGCGGGTGGGGTTGAAGCAGGCGCTTTCGAGGAAGACGTCGGTGGTCTGCTCGGTGACGCCGGAGTCGAGGCCGCCGAATACGCCGGCGATGCACATCGGTTTCTCGGCGTCGCAGATCATCAGGTCGGCCTCATGGAGCGAACGCTCCACGCCGTCGAGGGTCGTGAACTTGGTGCCGGCCGGGCAGGTGCGTACCACGATTTTCTCTCCGTCGATGTGGTTGAGGTCGAAGCAGTGGAGGGGCTGCCCCATGCCGAAGAGGATATAGTTGGTGATGTCGACGACATTGTTGATGGAGTGCTGGCCGATGGCGGCCAGACGTTCGCGCAGCCAGTCGGGCGACGGGCCGACCTTGACGCCGCGGATGGTGACGCCGGAGTAGCGGGGAGCGCCCTGGGTGTCGGCCACCTCCACGCTGACGCCGCCGTCGGGGCGGTCGCAGGCGAACTCCTCGACCGAGGGGCGGCGGAGATGGCCGTCGCGGCCGTGGCGGTCGAGATAAGTGCGCAGGTCGCGGGCCACGCCGTAGTGGCTGGCGCCGTCGATGCGGTTCGGGGTGAGGTCAATCTCCAGGCAGTAGTCGCTGCTGAGGTTGAAATATTCGGCGGCGGGGGTGCCGGGGGCAACCTCCTTGTCGATGACGATGATGCCGTCGTGCGAGGTGCCGACGCCGATTTCGTCCTCGGCGCAGATCATGCCGAGCGACTCTACGCCGCGGAGCTTCGATTTCTTGATGGTGAAGCCCTTCTCCTCCCCTGCGGGGTAGAGGGTTGCGCCGACGGTGGCCACGACTACGGTCTGGCCGGCGGCTACGTTGGCGGCGCCGCAGACAATCTGCAGCGGAGCCTCGGCCCCGGTGTCGACCTTGCAGACGTGCATATGGTCGCTGTCGGGATGAGGTTCGCAGGTGAGCACCTTGCCGATAACCACGCCGCGGAGTCCTCCGCGGATCGACTCGATTTCCTCGAAAGAGTCACATTCAAGGCCAAGCGAGGTCAGGGCCTGAGTCAGTTCGGCCGGTGAAAGGTCGAAATCGATATATTGTTTTAACCAGTTGTAGGAAATGTTCATGACTGCTGCATGGAAAGTTCCCGCAAAGTTACGAAAATCGCCCCAAATCACCAAAAAAACCGCGCTGGTTCCGCAATTTTTTCATTGATTATTAGATTGCAGCGGTTTGATTCTTAGGTTGCAGCGGCTTTTGAGTTTGCGCAATTATCCCGGATGCGCGCAACCGGGTGGCGCCGCAGGGGAAATGAGAGGGGCGGATCAGCGGGCGAGGAGGGCGGAGGCTTGGGCGGCGATTCCTTCGGAGCGGCCGGTGAAGCCGAGGCGCTCGGTGGTTGTGGCTTTCACGGAGACGCAGTCGGGGGGGAGGGCGAGGTCGGCGGCCACGTTTTCAATCATGGCCGGGATATAGGGGAGGAGCTTGGGGGCCTGCGCTATGATGGTGATGTCGACGTTTACGGGGCGCAGGCCGCGCTGTTCGGCGATGATGCGGAGGGTTTCGCGCAGGAGCAGGCGGGAGTCGGCGCCTTTGTAGCGGGGATCGGTGTCGGGGAAGTGGAATCCGATGTCGCGGAGGGCGGCGGCTCCGAGGAGAGCGTCGCAGAGGGCGTGGAGGGCGACGTCGGCGTCGCTGTGGCCCAGGAGGCCGCGGTCGTAGGGGATGTTGACTCCGCAGAGAATCAGCGGCCGCCCCTCAACGAGGCGGTGCACATCGAAGCCGTTGCCGATTCTGAAGTTTTCCATTAATTTGAAATATAAGAAGCGGAATCGCGGATTCCGCCGCGGTAAAAGCAGGAAGGCCGCAAGAGTGGAGGGCCGAGAGTGGAGGGTCGAGAGTCGAGAGTGGAGGGTCGAGAGGGGAGAGGGGGGCGGGGATTAGCGGCGGGAGCCGAGGAGGTCGCGGAGGCCGTCCATGTCGAAGGTGAGGGTGAAGCGGAGGGTCTGGTCCAGAGGGGAGGTCTGGGAGGTGGCCATCATGTAGGCGGCGTCGAGGCGGACGACGTTGAGCGAGAAGCCGGCGCCGAAGCCGAAGTATTGGCGGTTGCCCTTGAACTGGTTCTCGTGGAAGTAGCCGGCGCGGAGGAAGAACTGCTGGTTGTAGTTGTATTCGGCGCCGATGGAGTAGCTGATTTCACGGAGTTCCTCCTTGAAGCCGCCGGGGGCGTCGGAGAAGGATTTGAAGATGCCGGAGATGGGGGACATGGAGCGCCATTTCTCGAGGGCTTCCTGCCATGCGGCATCGTCGGTCTCCCCGTCGGCGTTGAGGTAGTCATCGCGGCGCGGACGGGTGGGGACAAGGAGCTTGTTCAGGTCGAGGTTGATGGCGAGGTTGTGGTAGTCGGCCAGGGGGAAGGTGAAGGAGCCGCCGAGGCGCAGGTTCGTGGGGAGGAAGGCGGGTTCCATCCCTTCGGGGGAAACTTTTGTACCGATATTGGAGATGTTCCAGCCCCATGCGAACTGACATTCGTTGCGGCCGATGATGGGATAGTCTACGAAATATCCGGAGATGTCGGCCGAGAAGGCCGAGGCACCGCTGGGCTGGGTGCTGCCGCTGGAGCCGCTGAACCCGAGGTCGGAGTATATGTAGCGGAGGACAACGCCCATGGAGAACTTTTCGGAGAGTTTGCGGGAGTAGCCGAAGTCGATGGCCATTTCGTAGGGATTGATGCTCTCGGTGACGCCGCCGATGCTTTCGGAATTCACTTCGCCGAGCGAGAAGTAGCGGAGCGAGGCTGAAATCGCCTGGTTATCGCCCGAGCCGAGTTTCCAGTATCCGGCGAGGTTTGCCAGGAAGATGTCGTTGACGAGTTTGCGGAGCCAGGGGGTGTAGCTGAGCGCCACGGAGCCCTGAGAGTATGCGAAGGCGTACTTCGAGGGGTTCCAGAACTGTGAGTTCGCGTCGGGGTCGGTGGCCGCGCCGATGTCGCCCATCGAGGCGCCGCGGGCGTCGGGGGCGATGCTGAGGGAGGTGACGCCGGTCTGCACCGGGTTGAACTCGTTCTTGATGACATCGTCGGCACGGAGTTCAGCGGCGCAGAGCAGTGCTGCCGCAGCGAGGAGGCCGGCGAGGAGGTTCGGGAAGCGGAGTCGCGGAATATGTGTTGATTTCAGAATATTCATAGGTTGGATATCGTTGTGGAGGCGGAAATCAGTATCGGCCGGAGCAGGGAGTCGAATCTGCCGGGGCGTAGGGGGAATCAGTATCGGCTGAGGGGCTGGAGGAAGGCGAGGATCTTGTCGTGGGTCAGGGAGCCTTCGGATTCGAGGCTGTCAGCCATCTGCTTGAGGGTGAAAGCCACGGGGCGCTGCTGAAGCAGGTCGCGCAGGTAGCTGAACGAGCGGTCACAGAGGGCGTTTGCTTCGGAAGCCTCGAGGCCGCATGTCTCGGCGCCTTCGGCGGCGAGGTCGCGGTAGAGGTCGGCCCGGAGGGCCGGCGGGATGTCGGCGTTGCGGCGCGCCATACTGCGGGCCAGAAGGTTGGCGATGGCCATGGCGGAGGTCAGCTGGAACTGCTTGAGGGCGGTGGACCACACCGACTTGACCGAGAGATTGGGATTGGAAGCGGCGAAGAAATCGGGGGTGACGGTCAGGCCGTCGCCGACTTCGGAGTCGACGCTGAGGGTGTCGAGACAACTCTCGACGTCGTAAACAAACATTGCGAAAGCCATGCCGCACAGGCCGTAAGCGCGGTCGGTGCGATCGGAATATTTGAGTGTTACAGGTGTCATCTTATCAGTTGATAACCATAATCTTAGTCACGCAGCCGTCGGAGGATGTGCCTTCGGTGCCGCTGGAGGCGAAAACGAAGTAAACGCCGGTTTTCACGCGGTCGCCGTTGGCGTTGCAGCCGTCCCAGATGAGTGTGCCCCCCTCGGAGCGGCCCTGGAAGAATACGTTGCCGGCGGAGTCGGCGATTTTCACCAGAGTGTTGTCCATCAGTCCGGTGATGGTGATCCAGCCGGTGTAGTCGGGGCGCACGGGGTTGGGGAAGGCGTAGACGTCGCTGAGGTCCTGCGACGGGGGCGCGGAGGTGGAGTTGTATTCGGCCACACCCTCGTCCGTGGCGAAGAACACCGATGAGGAGTTGGGGTCGCAGGCGATGGCGAAAATCTTATTGGAGGGGAGCATGGAGTTCTCGGTGGTGAAGTGCTCGATAATCTGGTCGCCGTCCTCGCTGACGAGGTATACGCCCGAGGCGAGGGTGCCGAGCCACTTGCGGTTGGAGGCATCGCAGGCCATGGCGGTCACCTGCTGGGCGTCAAGGAGATAGTCGGCCAGACCGGTGCCGTCGTTGCGGGGCACTTTCAGGTGGTTTACGGTGGCTACGTCGGTGCTGACCTTGGAGGGGTCGGTGATTTCGTAGACACCGTTGTTGGTGCCGACCCAGAGGCGCCCTTTCTTGTCCTCGAGCAGCGAGGGGGTGTGGTAGATGGAGAGGGTCTTGTTATCCTGGTCGACGAATGAGGCGACGTTGATTCGCACGTCATCGGAGGGGTCGGCGGTGCCGCGGAAATCGAAGAACGAGAGGTTGCCGGTCCAGTAGTAGCCGGTGAAAACCCACCTGCCGGAGTGAGTGAGCGGGATGGCGAACGATCCGCGGCTCAGCTGGAAACTGCGGTTGTAGGAGATCCAGTCGGATTTCGTGAAGTCGCCGCTGTTGAATTTCTCGGCGGGGAGCACGAAGATATGGTCGCGGGTAAATACCGATTCCTGCATTACCCACAGGTTGCCGTAGGGATCTACGTCAGCCCACTCCACGCGGTAACCGTAGTTCGCGGTCTCCCCGTTGTTGGTATCCATTTTGGACATCGGGGAGTTGGTGTCGTCGATCACAATGTAATCGGCGTCGGGCGAGGGGAAGTAAAGGAGACCGTAGTCCCAGGTCGGCACGAGCATGCTTCCGGGCTTTCCGGGAACCTGGGCCACCACGCCCGGACGGAGAGCTTTCTGCTTGCTGTCGTTTGCCAATTTTTCGGGAAGGATGTCTTTGAAACCGTCGGCACGGGTGTAGGAGGATACCAGTAGCCCGCGGTCGGCGCTGGTGAGGGTGGGGTAGCCCGAGGCGAAACCGTATTCCCAGAATTTGCGCGAGAACCAGAGGGAGCCGTCGGGCTGGAGTCTGATGTTGTTGCAGTGGGCTACGGAGAAGTCGGTCTTGCCGTAACGTTCGCCGTTCTGCACGGGGTTCGCGGGGTCCGACATGTCGAAGGAGATGATGCCGTCGTTGTTGCCTCCCCAGAGTTCATCCCACCCTTTGAGGGCCGAAAGCTGGTTGCCGGAGATGACGGCGGGGATGGCCACGGACTCCGGAGCCATGGGGTCGGAGGTGCCGTCGAAGGTGAAGAGGCGGCTGGCGTTCATGGCTGCGACCTTGTCGCCGACGGGGAAAATCTGCGTCACGCCGGAGATTTTGTTGTTGCCGTATTTCGGGGACTGTATCGTGCAGGAGCTGTTGGCGACATTGAATTCGGCTACAGCCAGCTGGGGACTGGAGGCCGAACCCAATGCGAGGACAAGCTGTTTGCCGCCGACCGGAAGGCCGTTGAAGATATTGTACTGATTCGACCGGAGCACGGGAATCTGGTCGAGCGACGTCAGGCGGGTGGACTGGGGGCAGCCGCGCAACTGCTTGTCGTAGTGGATGATGAGGTCGTCGCCCACGCCCCAGGCGTAGGTCACGGGGAGCGGAGTGAAGAGGGTCTCTATGGTCTCGTTGCGCTTGTCGTCGATGATGACCAGACCGAAGGAGCAGGCCACAAAGATGCGGTCCTGACCGAAGCCTACGTGGTTGATTGTGGGAATCCCGGTCAGCAGGGCGTCCTTGATGTCGGAGATGTTCACCACGGAGCCGTCGTCGTAGAGCTTGTCCATGTTGCAGTCACTGTAGACCACCAGCAGGTAGCTGCCGTCGGGGTGCGGGTATATGCCGGCGACCCCCGAGCTGTTCAGGAGGTTGCTGACATTCAGGGAGCGCACCTCGCCGGTGGACTTGTCGATGGCGAAGAGCGACCCCGCGGAGAGGTAATATGTGGAGCCCTTGGTTTCGGCTACCCGTGAGATGCCGTTGAAGGGGGTGTGGATTGTCCATCCCCCTACGGGGAGCTGCGCTGAGGCTGTCAGGGCAGCGAGGAGGATGGAAAACAGTAGGACAAGTTTCTTAATCATCGGATTCGGGGGTGAAAAGGGGAGAGGAGCTGCCGGAGATAACTTTTAGGAGAGCATCGGCGGCGCGGCGCCGGTGCGAGATGCTGTTTTTCTGTTCGGCGGTCATTTCGGCGAAGGTTTCGGCGAATCCCTCGGGAATGAACAGCGGGTCATAGCCGAAGCCGTCATGGCCGTGAGGCCCGGCGGCGATGCGGCCGTTGACGATCCCCTCCACGAGGGTTTCGCGACCGCCGGAAATCAGGGCGAACACCGTGCGGAAGCGGGCCTTGCGGTTCTCCTGCCCGTCGAGACGTTCAAGGAGCAGACGGCAGTTTGCGTCGGAGTCGTGACCTTCGCCGCGGCCGTTGGCGCCGGCATATCGGGCCGAGAGTACGCCGGGCTCTCCGCCGAGGGCCTCTACCTCCAGACCGGTGTCGTCGGCGAAACAGTCGCAGCCGTAATGGCTGCTGACCCAGCGGGCCTTCAGCAGGGCGTTACCCTCCAGAGTGTCGGCCGTCTCGGGGATATCCTCGTTGCAGCCGATTTCAGCGAGCGACACCACGGGGTGCTCCGGACCGAGAATGGCACGGACCTCGCTGATTTTGTGAGGGTTATTTGTAGCAAAGACCAACTTTTTATGCATAGCTATAGTTCTGACCAACTAATAAACGCGGGTTTTGCACAATTTATTGCATCGCGACACAAAAAAGCCGCAACCCCCGTCCGGGGCGCGGCTTTATAGGTCGTTGAGAACTAAGTTACTCGTTTACTCACATACTCGTTTACTCACTTGCTCACTCGCTTAGTCGCGGGAGCTGCCGAAGAAGCGGAGGAGGTAGAGGAACAGGTTGATGAAGTCCAGATAGAGGTTCAGCGCCCCCATGGTGGCGAGAGAGGAATCCGGGAAGCCCATGTTGGCGGCTGCCAGGGACTTGATCTTCTGGGTGTCCCAGGCGGTGAGGCCGATGAAAATCAGCACACCGGCGCCGGAGATGATCCACTCGAAGGTGCTGTTGGCCCAGAAGATGTTCACTACCGAGCAGATAATCAGGCCGATAAGGGCCATGAACAGGAATGAGCCGATCTTGGTCAGGTCGCGGTTGGTGAAGTAGCCGTAGACACTCATCGCGCCGAATACGCCGGCGGTGATCAGGAAGGTCTTGAAGATCGAGGCGAA
This sequence comes from uncultured Muribaculaceae bacterium, assembly GCA_902494515.1. Taxonomy (GTDB): domain Bacteria; phylum Bacteroidota; class Bacteroidia; order Bacteroidales; family Muribaculaceae; genus UBA7173. The sequence goes on from CABUTS010000050.1 coordinate 14,838, forward strand.
GCTGAATACCAGGAAGATAATCGACAGCGTTAGACCGTTGACGATTGCGAACAGGTAGAACAGACCGGACGACATGGCGGGGCTCATTTTGCCGATGCGGGCGGAGATGAAGAACACCAGAAGGAGTTCGAGGATGCCCAGACCCCAGTAAATCCAGGAGTTGGTGGCCAGAGCGTAGGCCAGGACGCCCTCGCCGGCTATGGCACCCAGATAGGCGGCTGCTGCTGACACGAGGAGTGCCAGGAACATTTTCACGTAGACCTTTTTCATGACGGCCGAGACCTTGTTGTCAACGGCCATTGCGTCGGGGTAGTAACCCTGCGAAGGTTGATTGTAGTAATTCATATTTAAGAGAGTTGATGTCGTTTGTTAGACTTGGAAATTGCTGAAAAGTTTAAGCGGAGAAGATTACATCCGCTCGGGAACCTTGATGCCGAGCAGCTCCATGGCCTCGCGGACGGTGCGGGCCACGACGCGGCAGAGTTCCAGACGCAGCGAACGCACTCCGGGGTCCTCCTCCCTGAGAATCGAGCAGTCGTGGTAGAACTGGTTGTACTGTTTGACCAGCTCGTAGGCGTAGGCGGCGATGGTGGCGGGGGAGTAGCTCCGGCCTGCCTCCTCGACCACAGCCGGGAAGTCGGAGAGTGTCTGGATCAGCGCGATTTCACGCTCGTTGGGGGTGATGGCGGCGTAGGGGCCGACTTCGTAGCCCATTTCGGCGGCTTTGCGCAGCACCGAACGGATGCGGGCGTAGGTGTACTGTATGAACGGACCGGTGTTGCCGTTGAAGTCGATCGATTCCTCGGGGTTGAACATCATGTTCTTGCGCGGGTCGACCTTCAGCAGGAAGTATTTCAGGGCGCCGAGGCCTACGGTCTCGGCGATGTCGTCGATCTCCTCCTGAGTCAGGCCGTCGGTCTTGCCGAGCTCGGCCGAGACCTTGGCGGCGTTGGCCACCATGTCGGCCATGAGGTCGTCGGCGTCGACCACGGTGCCTTCGCGCGACTTCATCTTGCCGCTGGGGAGCTCGACCATGCCGTAGGAGAAGTGCACCAGGTCTTTGCCCCACTTGAAGCCGAGGCGGTCGAGCAGCAGCGAGAGCACCTGGAAGTGGTAGTTCTGCTCGTTGCCGACCACATATATCATCTTGTCGATGGGGTAGTCGGCGAAGCGCAGCTTGGCGGTGCCGATATCCTGGGTCATGTATACCGAGGTGCCGTCGGAGCGGAGCAGTAGCTTGTGGTCGAGGCCGGCATCGGTGAGGTCGGCCCATACGGAGCCGTCCTCCTTGCGGTACATGATCCCTTTGTCGAGTCCTTCGAGCACTTTGGCCTTACCCTCGAGGTAGGTCTGCGATTCGTAGTAGATTTTGTCGAAGTCTACGCCCAAGCGCTTATAGGTCTGGTCGAAACCGTCGTAGACCCACTGGTTCATCTTCGCCCAGAGAGCGCGGACCTCGGGGTCCTTCTGCTCCCATTTCACGAGCATGCGGCGGGCCTCGGCCATCAGCTCGGACTGCTCTTTGGCTTCATCCTCGCTGAGTTTCTTCTCCTCCATGAGCTGCTTTACTTCGGCGCGGAATTTCTTGTCGAAAAGCACGTAGAAGTTCCCCACGAAGAGGTCTCCCTTGATGCCGGTGGACTCGGGAGTGGTGCCTTTGCCCCACTTCTGCCAGGCGAGCATCGACTTGCAGATGTGTATGCCGCGGTCGTTGACGATATTGGTTTTCACCACGCGGTTGCCGCAGGCTTTGAGGATCTGCGACAGGGAGTAGCCCAGAAGGTTGTTGCGCACATGGCCCAGGTGGAGGGGCTTGTTGGTGTTGGGCGAGGAGTATTCCACCATCACTAACGGGGAATCCTCCGTGGCCTCCTTGATGCCGAAGTGCTCGTCGGCGGCGATGTGCTCGAGCACTGTGTTCCAGTATGTCGGCTCGATTACGATGTTCAGGAAGCCCTTCACGGCATTGAAACGGCTGACGGCCGGCTCGTTGTCGGTCAGCCAGTTACCGATTTCGGTGGCTACGGCCTCGGGGGCCTTGCGGGCGGCCTTCACCCAGGGGAAAACTACCACTGTGAGGTTCCCCTCGAACTCCTTGCGGGTAGACTGGGGGACAACGTCGGAGGGTTTGGCGTCAACGCCGTAAAGTTCCTTCACGGCCCGGGCAACGCCCTGGGCTATAATATTATCAATTGACATTTTCTTTCGGAAATTTTGCTGTTGAAATTGCAAAATTAACAATTTTTTCTGAAATAATGGGGATAGCGCTTGTTAATCTTGCCTAAATCGCTAACTTTGCGTATCAAAATACCAGATATCATGCGTTTGAACTACTTTAAATCCACGTTGCTGCTCGCTTTCATGTCGCTGGCTGTCAACGCTTTCGCCTGGGGACAAAAGGGCCACGACACCGTAGCCGAAATCGCCTCGCGGCATCTAACCCCCGCAACTCAGGCCGCCGTAGACTCGATTCTCGATGGCCGTACGATGGTTTACTGGGCGAACTGGCTCGACAATGCCAGCCACACCCCCGAGTACGCCTACACCAAGACCTGGCACTACAAGAATGTCGACGCCGACAAGACCTACCTCACTATGCCGAAGAACCCCGACGGCGATGTCGTTACCGGTATCCGCTACTGCATCAAGGTGCTGAACGATCCCGCGCAGACCCCCGAGAACCGGAACCTCTGTCTGAAAATTCTTATCCATCTTGTCGGCGACCTGCATCAGCCGATGCATATGGGGCATCTCTCGGACCTCGGCGGCAACCGCGTGAAGGTCAGGTTCTTCGGCCGTGACGCCAACCTCCACGGCATCTGGGACAGCAATATCCTGGAGTCCGCCCACAAATGGAGCTACACCGAGTGGGCCGACCAGCTCGACCGCCTGAACCCCTCGCAGGCCGCGCTCCTCGCCTCCGGCAACATCGACGACTGGGCGCAGCGCACACTCGATTCCACCGCTGCCATCTACGACGCCACCCCCGAAGGCACCAACCTGAGCTACAACGAAGTAGCCCGCTGGGCGCCCCTGATCGAGGACTCCCTCCTTGCCGGCGGCCTCCGTCTGGCCCGCATCCTCAACGCCCTCTTCGACCCCGCCACCTCCTCCATCCCCGCCACCTCCTTCTGATTCATTTTATTTGTAAAAAGACAATTGAGGCTGCGCCAGCGACGGCGCAGCCTCAATATCAATTATACTAAAACGTAGTTGCCCGCAGCCTTGCGGCTGCGGAGTTCGTTAATCTGCGGTTCAGCGGACGAGAACTTTCTCGGCGCGGCCACCCTGACAGCGGATGTAGAGACCGGGACGGGTGGCGTCAACGAGCTGACCCTGAAGGTTGTAGTAAACAGCCTTGCCGTTGGTGGCACCAGCCTCTACGCCTTCGATACCGGAAACGTCGCCGTCGCTGCTGAGGCGCATTACGTAGGGCTCGGACTCAGCCTTCGGCGTTACGGACTTGACGCTCACCAGCATAACCTCATCGACTAAATTGCTGTAGTTAATCGTGTGGCTCTTGGGGTCGGGGGTGAAGGTCCAGTCCTGAGCTTCGATGCGCATCGGGCTGTATGCGGCCGGCTGCTCGGGAGCAATCATAATCATCAGCGCACCGGCCCCAGTGCTGAAGGTCACCTCCTTGGCATCAGTATTGTGGTTTGCGATACTCGGCTTCGCGGGAGTAACCTCCTCACCCATAATAGTGAAAGTCTTGCCGGTGCTCTGCTTCTTGTCCTCGCTGAAAGCATTGACGGTGAGAGCGAAAACACCTTCGGGAATCTCGCAGCTGATGCTGGAGGCGTTGACGGATTCGGGCAGGTTGATGCCTTCATCGGAGGAGGTGATTTCCATCATCGCCGCGTTCTCGGAGGAGAAGGTAATCTCTGTCCCGGCCATCACGTAAAGTTCGGACTCGGTATCTTCGTCCATTGAGAATCCGGCGTTATAGCTTGCTGTAATCTCGCCGAGCTGAACTTCCTCTTCGGGAATGGTGTACTTCACCGAAATGCCTTTGACACAGAGGTACTTGGTTGCAGAGGTAGCGGTGAAAACAATTTGATTGCCGACAAGGTTTAGATTGGACAGGGTGTGGTCCTTGGCGGTCGATTGGTTAACTGAAATATTTCCTGCAGAAACTCCGTTAACTGTTACAGCAAGTGTATAGGTGGCATTTGTAAAGCCATTGAAGGTAATTTCTTTAATGATGGCATTTTCGGGAATATCGGATTCAATAAGTGAAATTGTGCCATTATTAAAGGGTTTAGCACCTGAACCCAATTGAGCGCCGCCAGATATTGTACCCGAATAAGAATTCCCGCAATAAGCATGCCATTGGCCATTGTCGCTATTGTCGTCTAATTGGAGATTTAAATCTACAACATTATTAGTGGCATTTCCGGCTCCGGTAACAACCCACTGTGCAGTGATGCTGTCAGGCTTCTTGGCGGTGAGGGTGAAGGTCAGTGCTTCAGAAGTTTGAGTTTCTTCGCCTTCAATTTCGCGCTTTGCTACGACGCTGATTGCAGTGTTTTCGCAGACTGCGGGAGTCCATGTTGCGGTGCCGTCTACGGCTTCGAGGATTTCGGTCTCGTTAATCACGAAAGAAGTCGCATTGTCGGCGTGGAAGCTAATGGAAGTTCCCTGGTCGAAGGTTACAACATCGTCTGAAGCAATAGTCTTGGAGCCGTAGGATGCTGTAAGATCACCAAGAGTTCTCGGCCCGGTAATAACTTTGGTATATGAGAGAGACGCGACTTGAGTGTTATTATTAGTTGTTTGAGCTATTTTATAGAAGGTTCCAGCAGCCTGATACTCCGTAGGAATTGTAATCTCAAAATCTGCGTCTTTTGTGTCAATAGCTAAACTGACAGATATGTCGTTATAGCTCTCTCCGGAGTTAGTTGATGCCGAAACAGTTATTTTACCGCTTACGCTGGAGTTTTTACCAGTGTGAACGGTTATCTTGGAGATAGGATAGGAGAGAGAGAACCATATTGTGCCCCTTGTATTTGTCGAAGTACCCTTACATAACATAAGGGTTGATTCTTGGGTATAGTAGTAGGCATAGGTTGACTGATATGTTATATCAGTTTGTGGAGACACGTTTTCCGCTACAGTATATGTACTTGGTTTGGATGTTGGTTTAAACCATGACCCGAAGGTCTCGGTTACCACATCTTCTTGTGCATAGGCACAAGTTGCCCCCAGAATGAGAGCAAGTAGGAGTAGAAATTTTTTCATAAGGTGAAAGATAGTTAGGTGAATAGTTGAGAAGTAAGTTTATTGGTCAAGCTGCAAGGTTACTGGTAGAATTGCTGGTAAGGATGCAAGGTGTTTACTCCAATGGCATAGTACATGGTAGGCAACTCCTTGGGATATGCCTACATTTCGACACAAAATTAGATAAAAAGCTTCAGATTACCCCCCCCAAAGAGTTAAATTGTGTTAACAAACGAAAGGTTTTTGCAACAACAATCCCCGATGCCTCATTTCGGACATCGGGGAATAAAAAAATTACTATGATATCGCAGATTTTTGGAGAAAGTCGCATAGCTCCGCGTCTTCGGCGGTGCCCTAAATCCCACAGCAACGTGCCCTAAATCCCACAGCAACGTATGGACGTGCCTTTGGCACGTTGCCCTTGCGGATCGATTTTTTTTACCGCGGAACTAAACTGAACTAACGGAAGCAAATTTGTCTCGGGAACGTCAAACCGAACTGCTGCGGAGCTTGCGCTCCTGAACGTTAACGGAAGCCTGCGGAGTGGCAAACTTGGGAGTGCCGTAGGCTTCCGTTAACGTTCCGCGCCAGGCCTTTAGGCCTCCGTTGACGTTCGATATGTAGGTTCCGTTAGTTCCGTGTAGCTCCGTATTAAATGACTGATTTTGTGGGAGATGCGAGGCGCTCGGCGG
>CABUTS010000051.1 GCA_902494515.1 uncultured Muribaculaceae bacterium
CTCCCCTCCCCTCTCGACCCTCCACTCTCCCCTCCACTCTCCCCTTTCTGCACCTGAAACCTAAACCACTTTATATCTATTTTCTGTAACCATGATTACTTTCATGATTCTGCTGTTCGTAGTAGGCTACATCGGCATAGCCCTCGAACACGTAACCCACATCAACAAGGCCACATTTGCCCTGCTGATGGCAGGCCTGCTTTGGGGAGGCTACGCCATGTGTGGCCATGACCCCACCCTACAGTCCGATTTGGTGGAAGCCCTCGGCGACACCTGCGAAATCATCGTATTCCTCATCGGCGCCATGACCATCGTGGAGCTCATCGACCGGTACGGCGGCTTCAACATCATCGTCCGCCACATCCACGCCAAAAGCAAACGAGGCCTGATGTGGGTCCTCGCAATCGTGGCCTTCTTCCTCTCCTCGATTCTCGACAACATGACCACCACCATCATCATGGTCATGATGCTGCGCCGAATGCTTTCCGACCAGAAAGACCGCTGGATGTTCGCCTCCATCATCGTTCTGGCAGCCAACGCCGGCGGTGCATGGTCGCCCATCGGCGACATCACCACCATCATGCTCTGGATGAAGAACTATGTCTCCTCCGTCGACCTCATCGTCAACCTGATACTCCCGTCGCTCGTCTCCGTAGCTGTTCCCGTATTCTTCGCCACCCGCTGCATCACCAACGGCCCCGTCGAAGCCCTCAACGAATCCGACAAACGAATCGGCTACGAACTCTCGCGTCACCACCACCGCCTCTCGCTCACCATCCTCATCCTCGGCGTGGCCGGACTCCTCTTTGTCCCCGTCTTCAAGGCCGTGACGCATCTCCCGCCCTACATGGGTATCCTGCTGTCGCTCGGTATTCTCTGGTTCATCACTGAAATCATCGTTTACCGCTACCGCCTCGAAGGGAAAATGGAAGGACGCATCTCGCAGATTGTCAAGTCCATCGACATGTCGACCATCCTCTTCTTCCTCGGTATCCTGATGGCCGTAGCCGCCCTGCAGCAAGCCGGAATCCTCAGCTCCCTCGCCCTGTGGCTCAATTCAACCTTCCATAGCGTCTACGTAATCAACGGCATCATCGGCGTCCTCTCCTCGATTGTCGACAACGTGCCTCTGGTTGCCGCATGTATGAACATGTACGACGTCGTCACCCCCGAAATGCTTCAGGCCGCAGCCGATCCCGCCTACGCCCATATGTTCATGGAAGACGGCCTCTTCTGGCACCTGCTCACCTTCTGCGCCGGCGTCGGCGGCTCGCTTCTCATCATCGGTTCCGCCGCAGGCGTCGTTGCTATGGGCATCGAGAAAATCCAGTTTATATGGTACGTGAAACGCATCACCTGGATGGCCTTCCTCGGCTACGTCGCCGGTATCGTTGTCCTCTGGCTCGAAACATTCATCATCAATATCGGCCAGAACATCACCTTCTGACAACCGCAGCCATAATTCACATACCCTCCGCGTCCGCCAGACCCAACCTTTTGGCGGACGCGGTTGTTTTATTTCCATAAAGCACCAGGAAGCCCGACACCCCCTGTTTTACCCGAAAATAACCAAAACCTCAAATATATTATGGACGACAGATTATCCTACGAAGAAAAGAAAGAACTCCCCGACAGCGTCTTCGGCCTCCCCGAACGCCGCGAATACCCCATGCCCGACGCAGCCCACGTCCGCGCCGCCGAAGCCTACTTCCGCTATTGCCCCGAAGAGCTGCGCCCCCGGCTGGCCCGTGCCATCCTTGCCCGTGCCAAAGAATACGGCGTCGACATCGAAAGCCCCGTCATCCTCTCCTACGCCCACCAGTAATCCCCTCTCCCCTCTCGACTCTCTCCACTCTCGACTCTCGACTCTTCCTTTGTCTCCGGCCCCGGCCTGAAAAGGGGGCGAAAACCCTGTATATTCCTTAAAATTCCCTAAAACAAGAGAGTTTCTACGCAATTTCCTTTAAAAACGTCCTTTTTTTAGTTAACTTTGCAACACATCTCTCCCTCTTGCTCTCCCCAACACTTGCGGAGGCGCTTCGACGCGCCTCCACCCAACCCAAACCTTAGAGTCCATGACAGCCCAAGAATACAGAGATATCGCCCCCTACGAAGACGAAGAATTCGCTCAAAACATGGAGCAACTTATCAGTGATCCCGGTTTTGAAAAAGCTATCGGCTACGTCCTCCCCGGCGCCGACTTCGGCCAGCTCATCAACAGCCTGCGTCAGATTCCCAACAAGGAGGTTTTCCAGAAACAGGTGATGCTTCCGATCCTCCAACGCCTGGAGCAGGGAACAACCGCCGGCGTCACCGACTCCGGAATGGGAAACGACGAAGTCGCCACCCCGCGCTTGTTCATCTCCAACCACCGCGACATCGTTCTCGATGCATCGTTTCTCGGCTACGTGATGATTCGCCGCGGCCTGAAGGCCCAGGAAGTCGCCCTCGGCGACAACCTCCTCATCTACGACTGGATCGAGCACCTCGTGCGCCTCAACAAGGGCATCATCGTCAAGCGTAACCTCCGGCTCACCAAAGCCCTCGAGGCTGCCAAACAGCTCTCGGGCTACATCCACTACTGCATCACACGCAAACACGAATCCGTCTGGATCGCCCAGCGCGAAGGCCGAGCCAAAGACTCCAATGACCTCACTCAGGAATCCGTGCTGAAAATGCTAGCTCTCGCCGGCGACGAGCCCACCGTGGCCGCCCGTCTGATGGAGCTCAACATCACCCCGGTGGCAATCTCCTATGAATACGACCCCTCGGACTATCTCAAGGCCACCGAATTCCTGGCCCGCCGCCGCGACCCCGAATTCAAGAAATCGCAGCGCGACGACCTCCTGAGCATGGAGACCGGCATCCTCAAATACAAAGGCCACGTTCACTTCGCAATCTGCAACGACATCAACGCAGAACTTCGTCCGCTGCTCGACAGCACCGACAAACAGGAAACCATCCACAGCGTCTGCGCCGCCATTGACCGTGCAATCCATTCCAACTACAAGATTTACCCGGTCAACTACTACGCCTACGACAAGCTGAACGCCACCGATCGTTTCGCCGACAAATACACCGCTGACGAAGCCGCCGAATACACCGCATATTTCGAGGGACAGCTCGACAAGGTAGCTCTGGAGAACATCACCCCCGAAGAGCGCCGGTTCATGCTTGAGACGATGCTCAAAATGTATGCCAACCCGCTGTGCAACAAGCTGATTGCCAGCCAGCAGCAGTAACTTCCCATGAGAGCCCCTCTGCTCTGGTTGCTCGGTGTCCTGCTGATAAACGCGGCGATTGACTGGTATATTTACGCTCAGATTGTACGCCGCTGCCGCGACGTAAGACGCTGGAAGCGGATACACCTCGCGGCCTCAGCCCTCTGTTTTCTCATTCTTCTCGCCGCCATCATCATGCCGGCCCGCAAAGGCGCCGACACGATGCTGCATGCTAAAATGTGGTGTCTTTACGGCTTCCTTACGGTCCTTTTCCCAAAGATCATAGCCGTAGTTTTCGACCTGCTCGCATCCATTCCCCGTCTTTTCAGGAAGAAACGTATTAAACCGCTGACCATCACCGGTATAATCCTTGCCGTCGTAACCTTCGGCGCCTTCTGGTGGGGCGCGCTAATCAATCGCTTCCGCATCCAGCAGAATGATGTCGACATCCCTGTCCGCGACCTCCCCGCGAGCTTCGAAGGCTACAAGATTGCCCAGTTCTCCGACTTCCATGTCGGCACCTACGGCTCCGACACCACCTTCGTCAGCCGCTTCGTCGACGCCGTGAACGCCTCGAAACCCGACGTTATCGTCTTCACCGGCGACATCGTCAACCGCCAGAGTGCCGAAATCCTCCCCTTCATCGAAGTTTTCAGCCGACTCAATGCCCCCGACGGAGTTTACGCCATTCTCGGAAATCACGACTACGGCGATTACTGTTACTGGAAATCCCCTGACGACAAACAGGCGAACATGGACTCCCTCTACGCCGCCTACAACCGCATGGGCATACGCCTGCTGCGCAATGAAACAGCCTGGATTCACCGCGGCAACAACTCTCTGGCCATCATCGGCGTTGAAAACATCGGCGACCCGCCTTTCCCCATATATGGCTCGTTGACAAAGGCTTACAACAATCCTTCAGACAGCTGCACAAAGGTATTGCTGACCCACAACCCGGCACATTGGGTCGACTCAATCTCCGGCCAACCCGCCATAAACATCCCCCTGACACTCTCGGGCCACACCCATGCGATGCAAATCTGCATTGCCGGGATTTCCCCCTCGGCCCTCCGCTATAAAACCTGGGGCGGCCTCTACACCGACACCTGCAGCCACAACCTCTATGTCAACATCGGCGCCGGAGAAGTCGGCCTCCCGGCCCGCATCGGTGCCACCCCGGAGCTCACCCTCCTCCACCTCCACCGCCCCTAACCCCCCCTCCCCATGGAGAAAACAATCCAGCAAATCATAGCTTCCGAGCTCAATATTCCCGAAGAGCGGGTCAACGCCACCCTGAAGCTCCTCGCCGAAGGCGCCACCATACCCTTTATCTCCCGATACCGCAAGGAAGCCACCGGCGGCCTCGACGAAGTCGCTATCTTCCAGATTTCAGAGCGCTTCGACGCCCTCCGCGAGCTCGCCGACCGCAAGCTTTACATTCTCCAGACCATCGAGGCCCAGGGGGTGCTGACCGATGAGCTCCGCCGGAAAATCGAGGAAACCTACGACCCGGCAACCCTTGAGGACCTATATCTCCCCTTCAAACCCAAACGCCGCACCCGCGCTCAGGTCGCCCGCGAAAACGGCCTCGAGCCCCTCGCCAAGATGATCATGAGCCGCAAATGCGCCGACCCCGCCGCCACGGCTGCAAAATACCTCAATGACAAGGTGCAGACCGCCGACGATGCCCTCGCCGGCGCCTCCGACATCATCGCCGAATGGGTCAGCGAAGATCGACGTACCCGCCAGCAGGTGCGCAATGCCTTCCAGCGCTTCGCCCGGATCAGCTCCAAAGTAGTCAAAGCCAAAGAGGAGGAAGCCGCCAAATACAAATCATATTTCGCAGTCGATGAGCCGCTTAACCGCATCTCCTCGCATCGCTATCTCGCCATCCGCCGCGGCGAAGCCGAAGGCTTCCTTAAAGTTGCCGTCGCCATCGACAAGGAGGAGGACCTCGTGGACCGCATCACCCGCAATTTCAACCGCGAAGGTGGCGCTCCCGCCTCCGACGCAATCGTCTCCGACGCCATCGCCGACAGCTACAAACGCCTCATCCGCCCCTCGATCATCACCGAAATTGAGGCCGAAGCAAAAGAGAAAGCCGACACCGGCGCCATCGAAACCTTCGCCAAAAACCTCCATCAGCTCCTGCTCCAGGCTCCCCTCGGCTCGAAAGCCACAATGGGGGTCGACCCCGGTTTCCGCACCGGCTGCAAAATCGTCTGCCTTGATCCCAACGGCAACCTGCTGCACCACGACGTCATCTACCCGACTCCACCACGCAACTATATCGTCGACGCCACCCGAACGGTCCAGAAACTCGTGGACCGCTACGACATAGACGCCATAGCCGTCGGCAACGGTACCGCCAGCCGCGAAACTGAATCCTTCCTGCGGGGCGTGGAGTTCCCCCGCAAAGTCGAAATCTACGTCGTCAGCGAGGACGGCGCCTCGGTTTACTCCGCCTCCAAACTCGCCCGCGATGAATTTCCCGACCAGGACGTCACCGTCCGCGGCGCCGTTTCAATCGGCCGCCGGCTCATGGACCCGCTGGCCGAACTTGTGAAAATCGACCCGAAATCCATCGGCGTCGGCCAGTATCAGCACGATGTCGACCAGAGCCGCCTGCGCCGCCAGCTCGACATGACCGTCGAGACCTGCGTCAACTCCGTCGGCGTCGATGTCAACACCGCCTCGCTGCAACTGCTAAGCTACATCGCCGGCATCGGCCCATCGCTCGCCTCCAACATCGTCAGCTACCGCGCCGAACATGGCGATTTCCCCACCCGCGCATCGCTCCTTAAAGTGCCCCGTCTCGGCAACAAAGCCTACGAACAGTGCGCCGGCTTCCTTCGTGTGCGCAACAGCCCAAACATCCTCGACAACACCGCCGTGCATCCCGAGCGCTATGAAATCGTAGAGCTAATTGCCAAAGACTCAGGCCATTCGCTCGAAGAACTGGTAGCAACCCCTGCTCTGCTGGACTCCATCGACCTCAACCGCTACGTCACCGACGAGATGGGTCTGCCGACCCTCACCGACATCATCGGCGAGCTCCGCAAACCCGGCCGCGACCCGCGCGGCAAAGCCGCGGCCTTCAGTTTCAGCGAAGACATCCACGAAATCACTGATATTCAACCCGGTATGATTCTCCCCGGCCTCGTCACAAACATCACCGACTTCGGAGCATTCGTAGACCTCGGCGTGCACGTCAAGGGTCTGATCCATGTGTCGCAGATGGCCGACCGCCGCGTCAAGAATCCCGCCGAATACCTCCGCCTGGGCCAGCAGCTGAAGGTCAAAGTCCTCGACGTCGACCTCAACCGCCAGCGCATAGCCCTTTCCCTGAAAGGTGTTGAACAATAACACTTAAAGTCTTGATTCGATGCATTCCTACCTTATTTTGCTCGGAAGCAACGCCGCCAATGCCAAAGCCATGATATCCAACACTTTGGGATGGCTGACCATGCGTAACTATCTCGCGGCGGTATCACCGATGATTGAATCACCCGATTCAACCGGGCGAACCGACAAGGTCTATGTGAACGCCGTTGTCGAGGCTCTCTGTGGAGTTGATATTCAGCGTCTTAGCTCAGAGTTGAAAGATTACGAAACCAAGCATGGCCGCGAGCATGACGGCTCCGAAGTCGCCATCGACCTCGACATAGTGGTCGCCGACGGCAAGATTATGCGCCCGGAAGATTTCCAATCCCCTCATTTTCAGCGCGCTATGCAGCGTTTACAGCCGATAGCAATTCCCTGATTTCCGAACAGACTCAACGCCGACGGCAATTCCCTGACCTTTACAGCTTATAGCGGAATCTGATTCCTGTCTCTGATAGTGAATCAGCAAAAGCCTTGCGCCGAACAGGAGGTATTGCCGGCGACAGAACCAGCTCTTTTTCAGGATTTTGCGCAGCAATTTCCAATATCGGTCCGCGAAATTTGCGCGGGATAATCAGGGATTTTTGATGCACATTATCAAGCTGCAAACTTCGGCTCGAATTTCCCCGCGGCACCATTTTATCCAGACATCTAATCTCCAGTGAGTCGGCGATGTGCCGCCGTTCGAGGTATTCGCGGAGCTGCCGATGCGCCTGTTCGCGCAGCTCATTGTAGTGAATCGGAGATACATCACTGTAAATCATCACTTTATCTCCGGACTTCACAAGAATATTGGTACTATTGGCGGTCCTCCAGCTCAACATTTCCCGCTCGGGAAAATCAGGTATCGTTAAGTAGAAGAGAAATCCGCTGAATATCAGCAGCATAAGCCCGTTTACCAGATACTTCCTCTCCTCAGTCCTGAACGTCAGCCAGATTACAAACATCGCCCCGTAAATCGGCAGAAGCAGCCACGCCGGGAAATAAATCTCGCCGACGGTAGCCCCGGGCAGGTTACCGGTAGCATCTGCAATCCATTCCGTGAGGCCACACAGATGGTCGGCCAGCCACACTAACCAACCCGCATAAACTCCTGCTGCAGTGAGGATTATCAGCAAGATTCCAGCCACAAGAATAGCCGGAAGCAACACCGCTGCCGGAAGGTTCGCAACCAGAAACAGCGTCGGCAACTGGTGGAAATGCCAGGCCGTCAGCGGAGCTGTGGCTATCACCGCCGAAACAGGCAGCCACACCGCCGCCACAAACATACGTGCCCATCTATTGCGCAACCCGAACGCCTCCCGGAGCGGCATCAGCATCAGGATTCCGACCACCGCCATGAACGATAGCTGAAATCCGGGCATGAACAACGACTCAGGATTGAACAAAAGTATGCACAGCGCCGCTCCGCACAGCGCGTTCATCGGATTGCTTGAGCCGTTCCATGCGCGGGCCAGCAGAACGAACGTCGCCATAATCGTAGCCCTCACAACCGAGGGCATCATCCCGGTCAAAAAGGCGTACACCCAAAGCAGAAAAAGGGTGATGGCAATCCTCGTCACCCAGCTCCCGGCCAACTCCACCGGAATGAACAAAAACGCTATCAGTAAAGCAATTACACCGATATGAGTGCCGCTTAGCGCCAGCAAATGCGACATCCCCGCCCGGCTGAAACTGTCACGCACCTCCTGATCGACCTGATTGTCGCCGGCGAGCACCGCAACTAAGAACTGTTCGGTCGGCTGGCTGACCCCACTCTCAGCAATCAGCTGCCTGAATCCATGCCGCACCTTGAAAATCAGCAGGTTAAATTCATCAGCCTCCTTCACAATCCTCACACTCCCCTCCTTCACCCGGCAACGGGCCGAAAGCCGCTGCCGCAGCGCTGTCATCCGTCCGTCATCCTCCCCCGGCACCGAAACCTCCCGCGCGGGCGGAACCAACATCCCCTCGAAAGTAATCGAATCACCACTTATCACCTGATAGTCAAACCCATACAATGTAAAAGCGACCCTTGCGCCGTTGTCGAGCCTGACAATAAGCCGTTGGTCACCATCCCTCTCCCTGACCTCCATAACCTCACCGCGGAACTCTCCCCTCGCAGGCAAGTCCAACTCCGGTGGAAGATTCAGCCACATCCACACGGCGCCGGCCATCCCGAACAGAGCCGTCAGCGCTACCCTCGGACGCCTCAACACCATCCCCGCGACAATGATCACACCGATTATGGCGAAAACAGCCACGCCCGGCGACCACGCGGCCACTCCAATCCCCGCCGCGAATCCCGCAGCCGGTAGCAGCAGCGGCATTTCCGACAGGTGCCACATTCTGAACACCTGCGCAAGATTGGTCCTCGGGCGGTTGCGGTTCATTTTTCCATTGTAGTTACCGCAAATTTACGAATTTTTTGGAGCCTAAAGCACAGGAATATGAAGAAAATTCTGTAATTTTGTCGTTAACTATACAATAAGATATGCCCGACAAAGACTTTTTTGCTGAAATAATTGAGAAAGCCATCGCGAACATCGACTACGGACCCGGTCCGAAAGGTCTTTTCGCGCCAATCCAATACACCCTCGAAGGGGGAGGCAAGCGCCTCCGCCCGATGCTGCTTCTGGCCTCATACACCGCGCTGTGCCCCGATTGCGAGCGCGAGAATCTCCCTATGAATCAGGCCGTTGCCATCGAGATGTTTCATAACTTCACCCTCCTTCACGACGATGTAATGGACAACGCCGAGGTCCGCCGCGGCCGCCCGACCGTGCACCGCCGATGGAACGAATCGTCTGCCATCCTCTCGGGTGACGCCATGCTGACACTGGCATCGCAGTTAATGGCCAAGGACGCCGGAGCGAAACTCGACCCCGTACTCGAGCTCTTCAACCGCACGGCCATGGAGATTTACAGCGGCCAGCAGCTCGACATGGAGTTTGAAAACCGTCAGGACGTCACCATCTCCGAATACATGGAGATGATTCGCCTGAAAACTTCCGTTCTGCTGGCCTGCGCCTGCAAAATCGGAGCAATCATGACCGGAGCCGACGCCGAGCGGGCCGATGCCCTCTACCGCTACGGCGAGCTGCTCGGTCTGGCCTTCCAGCTCCAGGACGACAACCTCGACACCTACGGCGACCCCGCGATTTTCGGCAAGGAGATTGGCGGCGACATCATCAACGAAAAGAAAACCTGGCTCTGGATCAACGCCTGGAACCGTGCCCCCGAACGTATGCGCAAGGTCATCGACCAGAAGCTCACCGACTACCTCAAGATTCAGGAAATCACCGGGATATACAACGACCTCAAGCTCCGCGAAGAGGCCGACGCACTCATCAACGATTATGCCGACAAGGCCATCAGCGCCCTGCGCGACGCCCGGCTGAGCCCCGCCTCATTCGAGTTCTTCGCCTCGATTGCCCGCAAGTCGGCAGCAAGAAGCCACTGATAACTGCAAGCCCACACTAAGAATTGCAAGAAGCCACTGAAAACATGGAGGATTACCTCTCGCAACTAAACCCTCAGCAGCGCGAGGCCGTGGAGTATCTCGACGGCCCCCAGCTGGTGATTGCCGGAGCCGGCTCCGGCAAAACCCGCGTGCTGACGTATAAAATCGTTCACCTGTTAGCCCACGAATACGAGCCCTGGCGCATCATGGCCTTGACCTTCACCAACAAGGCCGCCCGCGAGATGCGCGAGCGTATCGAAAAGCTTGTGGGACAAAAAGTTGCGTCCAAACTATGGATGGGGACTTTCCACTCCATCTTCCTCAGGATTCTGCGCCAGAACGCCGATAAAATCGGCTTCAGTCCCTCGTTCACCATCTACGACGCCGACGACTCCAAGGCACTTATCAAGCAGATAATCAAGAACATGGAGCTCGACGACAAAATCTACAAGCCCTCAGTCGTGGCCAACGCCATATCCATGGCCAAAAACGCCCTGATTTCCCCGGAGATGTACCGCGCCGACCGCGACCTGATGGAGAACGACCGCCGCGGGAAACGTGGTCAGATAGTCGACATTTACGCCACATACCGCCACCGCTGCCACGTCGCCGGAGCCATGGACTTCGACGATCTGCTGTTCTACACCAACGTCCTGTTCCGCGACTTCCCGGAGGTCTGCCGCCATTACAGCGAGTTTTTCCGCTTCGTGCTCGTCGACGAGTATCAGGACACGAACTTCGCGCAGCACTGCATCGTGTCGCAACTCTGCAAGAACACCCGTTCGCTGACTATGGTGGGCGACGACGCCCAGAGCATCTACTCCTTCCGCGGCGCCAACATCCGCAACATCCTGAACCTCAAGAAGGCATACCCCGACCTCCGCATCTTCAAGCTCGAGCAGAACTACCGCTCCACCCAGAGCATTGTCAACGCCGCCAACTCGCTGATTGACAAGAACTCCGAGCAGATACGCAAAGAGGTGTTCTCCGAGAACGAAGTCGGCTCGAAAATCGAAGTCTGCCGCTGCTACAGCGACTACGACGAGGCCTCGATTGTGGCCGACCGCATAGCCCGGCTGCAGATGTCGACCCACGATTCGCTGAACGACTTCGCCATCCTATACCGCACCAACGCCCAGAGCCGCCGCTTCGAGGAATCGCTCCGCAAGCGCCGCCTCTCCTACCGCATCTACGGTGGTCTCTCCTTCTATCAGCGCAAGGAGGTGAAGGACGCCATCGCATACTTCCGTCTGACTATCAACCCCCACGACGACGAAGCCCTGCGCCGAATCATCAACTACCCGACGCGCGGCATCGGCGACACCACGCTGCGCAAGCTCGTGGCCGCCGCCATCTCCCGCGGCGTCAGCGTCTGGGCCGTCCTTCAGGACTTCGACGGGGTCGACATCAACAGCGGCACCCGCCGCAAACTCGAAACCTTCCGCGACCTCATCGCCCGTTTTCAGAAGATCAACGACGAGGGGGCCGACGCCGCCGAAGTGGCCCGTGCCGTATATTCAGGCACCGGAATCCTCACCTCCCTGATCTCCGACAACACCCCCGAGAGCATCTCCCAGCAGGAAAACCTGATGGAAATGCAGCGCAACGTCGAGGAATTCGTGGCCGGCCGCCGCGAGGAGGGTGAGGAGGATGTCAGCATGGCTGCATTCCTCTCCGAAGTGTCCTTAGCCACTGACCAGGACCAGCAGGACACCTCCACCGACCGAGTCACGCTGATGACCGTCCACGCCGCCAAAGGTCTGGAATTCAACAACATATTCGTGGTAGGCGTCGAAGACGAGCTCTTCCCCTCCGCCATGGCGTGCGACTCCCTCCAGGCCATCGAGGAGGAGCGCCGACTGCTCTACGTGGCCATCACCCGTGCCCGGAATTTCTGCATGATGACCTACGCGCAGTCGCGTTTCCGCAACGGTCAGACCAACATCACCCGTCCCTCGCGGTTCCTGCGCGACATCGACCCGAAGTACCTGAAAATGGTGCAGGGCACCGACATCGAATCCGACCACGGCATCAACCCGATTGACAACTACCGCTCGTCGTTCCACTCCTCCACCGCATCCGGGTCGCTGTTCAACCCCACTAACCGCCCCGCCTACCCCGACCGCAAGGGGGCTCCCGGCGGAGCCTCGGCGAAGTGGCTCGAAATGGCCCGCAAACGTAACGAAGCCACCGGCCAGCTCCACGCCGGTGAAAAATCCGGGAAAGCCAACCCGATGTCGGAGGCCGGTTTCACCTTCCACCAGGCATCGGAACTTTTCCCGGGAATGAAAATACATCACATCCGTTTCGGCCGAGGCACCATCGACGAGGTCATCGACCGCGGCGAAACCCCGAAAATCGTCGTCACTTTCAAAGGCGCCGAACGCAAGACCCTGATGCTGAAATTCGCCCCCTTCAAAATCTTAGAATGATGAATCACCCTACACCTTATTATATAGTGTATGAGGATAGGCTGCGGCGCAACCTCGACCTCATCACCGACGTCGCCCGTCGGTCGGGAGCCGAAATCATCATGGCCTTCAAGGCCAACGCCCTCTGGCGCACCTTCCCGATCTTCCGCGAATACGGCGTGAGGTTCACCGCCTCGTCGCTCAACGAGCTGCAGCTCGGCAATGAGGAGCTCGGCTGTCTCGGTCACGCATACTGCCCGGCATATACATCGCTGACCATCAAAGAGTTCCTCGCCGGCAGCTCACATCTAACCTTCAACTCCGTCAGCCAGTACGAGCAGCACCGCGCCACCCTCGAAGCCTTCAACGCGGGCGACAACGGCCACACCGTCTCCCCCGGTCTGCGAGTAAATCCGGAGTGCTCCGTCATCGAAACCGACATCTACAACCCTGCCATTCCCGGCTCCCGCTTCGGCGTTTCGGCTGAACAGCTCGGCCCGGAACTGCCCGGGGGGATTGAAGGTTTCCACTTCCATGCGCTCTGCGAGTCAACAAGTTACGACCTCGCGAAGGTCCTCGCTGCATTCGAAGAGAAATTCGGCAAGTTCCTGCCGCAGCTCAAATGGGTGAACTTCGGGGGCGGTCATCTGATGACCCGCGAAGGCTACGACACCGAGCATCTCATCCGACTCCTTTCGGATTTCCGAAGCCGCTACCCATGGCTCCACGTAATCCTCGAACCGGGGAGCGCCTTCACCTGGCGCACCGGCGACCTCATCTCCTCAGTGGTGGATATCGTTGAAAATCAGGGCGTAAAGACCGCTATCATGGACGTATCCTTCGCCTGCCACATGCCCGACACCCTCGAGATGCCCTATCAGCCGGCAATCACCGAAAGCGTTGAAAACGGTCCCTTCACCTACAACCTCGGCGGCAACTCCTGCCTTTCCGGCGACTTCATGGGTCCCTGGCATTTCGATAAACCCCTGAAAGCCGGCGACATCCTCACCCTCGAGGACATGAACCACTACACCACGGTGAAAACCAATATGTTCAACGGCATCGCCCACCCCGCTATACTCCTGCGGCGCTCCGACGGCTCCACCGAACTGCTCCGCGAATTCACCTACGAGGATTTCAAAAACCGGATGGACTGACCCCCGGAGTCCCGGTTCATCAGGGATTTTCTCCCCGGCCGGAAGGATTCAAACACAGCAACCAACATCAGATTGACCTATGAATCAACCTGTCAAGCATTTATATTCGGTCATAGTGCCGGTCTACAACCGTCCGGCCGAAGTCGACGAGCTCCTGCAGAGCCTCGCCCGCCAGACCGCCCGCAACTTCGAGGTCATAATCGTCGAGGACGGGTCGACCGTACCATGCGGCGATGTCGTAAAAAAATACGAGGCCGAGTGCCCCGTGAAGTATTTTTTCAAGGAAAACGAAGGACGTTCCATAGCCCGTAACTACGGCATGGAGCACGCCACCGGGGATTATTTCGTGTTTTTCGACTCCGACTGCGTAATCCCCGCCGACTATTTCGACAAGCTCAACGCCTTTCAGGCCGAACGGCCGCTTGACTGCTACGGCGGTCCCGACGCCGCCGACGAATCCTTCACCACCACCCAGAAGGCCATAAACTTCGCCATGACCTCCTTCCTGACCACCGGCGGCATCCGCGGCGGCAAGGTCAGCATGGAGAAATTCACCCCCCGCACCTTCAACATGGGCTTCTCACGCAAGGTCTACCAGAAGGTCGGCGGCTTCCGCGAGATGTTCTCCGAGGACATCGACATGTCGAGCCGGATCCGTATCGCAGGATTCTCAATCGGGCTTTATGCCGACCTGCCGGTCTACCACAAGCGCCGTGTCAACTTCCTGAAATTCTGGCGTCAGGTCTATGTCTTCGGCATGTCGCGAATCACCCTGAAACTGCTTTACCCCGACGCGCTCAAGGCCGTGCACTGCCTGCCGGCGGTGTTCGTTCTGGGCGTTATCGCCTCGATTCTGATGGCGGTCTTTCTGTCGCCGTGGTGGCTGACACCGTTGGTGCTCTACCTCTTCGCCATCTTCTGCAGCGCCCTGAAAACCACCGGCTCGCCGGTGATCGCCCTCAAGGCTGTTCCGGCGTCGCTAATCCAGCTCTGCGGCTACGGCTGCGGATTCCTGAAGGCCTTCTTCCTGAAAATAATCCTCCGCCGCGGACGCAACGTCGAGGAGGAAATCGCTATGCGCAAAGGGAAGTGACCCACCTGTAAGCGCCGGCAAATCAAGGCAACAAACCAACCATGGACGACTTAGGTTATACCAACGATATCGACCGCATCCTCAGCGCAGGAGGCGATCTCCCCGACATCCCCGGGCAGCTCTCCGATGCCCCGGCCTTCCCCGCCGCACCGCCCGCCGAAGCTGCCGACCCCCTGAAAAAGCCCGGAAACGCCAAGGAGGCTCCGGCGCCCCGCGCCAGACAACACAGCCAGGAAGACCTGCCCCGCGAAAAGGCTCTCCGCCTCGGCATGAGCGCCCTCACCGACGCCGAGGTCCTCGCCATCCTCCTCGGCTCCGGCATCCCCGGCAAGTCGGTTTTCGAGCTGGCCGAAGAGATTCTCCGGGCCAACGACAACCGCCTGGCCATCCTCTCGCGAATGTCCATCCCCGAAATCATGCGCAAATACAAGGGAATCGGCCTGGCGAAAGCCACCCTCCTTGTCGCCGCCATGAACTTCGGCGCCCGCGCCCAGCGCGACCTTGCCATTCCCGACCCGCAGATCACCACCTCCCGTTCAGTCTACGACCTTATGCGCGAAATCCTTGAACGTCAGCAGAACGAGGAATTCTGGATTCTGCACCTCAACCGCGCCAACCGCGTGACCTGCAAGGAACAGATCAGCAAAGGGGGCATCGCCCAGACCTCGGTCGACCTCAAGCTGATTGCCAAGAGCGCAATCGACCGCCTTTCGTCAGCCATAATACTGGTCCACAACCACCCCTCCGGCAACATTGTGCCCAGCGGTCCCGACGACGCCCTGACCTGCCGCATCACCGAGGCCTGCAAGGTCATCGATGTGAAGGTTCTCGACCACATAATCATCGGTCCCACTGGCTTCTACTCCTACGCCGACCACTCCCGAATCTGACTTACTTAATTTTTCCAATATGGCACACTTCGGTAAAACCGTTTACGGCCTCATCGGCTACCCCCTCGGCCACTCCTTCTCCCGAACCTTCTTCAACCAGAAGTTTCAGGCCGAAAGCATCAACGCCGTCTACGAAAACTTTGAAATTCCCACAATCGACGACCTCCCCGAGGTCTTCTCACGCAACCCCAACCTCGCCGGCCTCAACGTCACGATCCCCTACAAAGAGCAGGTAATCAAATACCTCGATTCCCTCGGCTCCCTGGCCGCCCGCTGCGGCGCCGTAAACGTCATCAAAATCATCCCCGGCAAACGTGGCAAAATCTCCGACGATTTCCGTCTCGAAGGCCACAATTCCGACATCCCCGGCTTCACCGACTCCATCCGTCCGCTCATTCAGGAACACCACAAAAAGGCCATCATTCTCGGCACCGGCGGCGCCTCGAAAGCTGTGGCCGTCGGCCTCGATATGCTTGGAATCGAGACGGTAAAGGTCTCCCGCACCGCCAAACCCGACTGCCTGACCTACGCCGACCTGACACCTGAGATCATGGCCGCCCACAAGATAATCGTCAACACCACCCCACTCGGGATGTACCCCAACGTCGACAGCTGTCCCGACATCCCCTACGGGTGTCTAACCCCGGAACACCTCTGCTACGACCTCCTCTACAACCCCGACACCACCCTCTTCATGAAGAAAGCCGCCGAGCATGGCGCCGTAACAAAAAACGGCCTGGAGATGTTGCTTCTCCAAGCCTTTATATCCTATCAGATCTGGAACGACTGATTCCTACGGAAGTACCGGAACCAGGTATTTGGCAAGCGCCCAACCGCCGGCAATCAGCCATACATACAGCAGCGCTGCCAGCAGGAACGGCTTCGGACCGGCCTTCTTGAACTTGTCAATCGAAGTCTCGGCACCTAAGGCAACCATAGCCATGGTCAGGATGAATGTGTCGATGTAGTTGATGACCTCTACCAGCGCGGCGGGGAGCAGGTTCAGCGAGTTGAAGCAGATGACGCCGAGGAATCCGAGGGCGAACCAGGGGATGGTAACCTTTCCCGCGGTTTTGTTCCCGGCGGCTTTGCTGCCGGCTGAGCGGGCTACCCAGAAACCGAGAATCAGCAGCACCGGCACGAGCAGCATCACTCGGATCATCTTCACAATCACCGTGACGTCCGAAACCTCCGGTCCCATGGCGTTGCCGGCGCCCACGGCGTGTGCTACCTCATGCAGCGTAGCTCCGCCGTAGATTCCCATCTCCTGGGGGGTCAGACCGAGGATTCCCGAGCGGTAGGCAATCGGGTAAAGGAACATCGACAGTGTGCCGAAAATCACCACGGTAGCAACAGCAACCGCGGTCTTGTAGGGTTTTGTCTGAATCGTAGATTCGGCGCCAAGCACGGCTGCCGCGCCGCAGATACCGCTGCCGATGGATGTCAGCAGCGCCAGGTCGCGGTCCATCTTCAGCAGTCTACCAATATAATAACCGCCGATAATGGTTACCGTAACTATGATGGCATCGACCGTGATACCGGCCACGCCCACCTCCATAACCTGCTGAAAGGTAAGGCGGAAGCCATAGAGAATGATACCCAGGCGCAGCAGTTTCTTAGAGCAGAACTGGATGCCCGGGACCCAGGTTTCGGGCAGGTGGTTGCGCAGCGAGTTGGCGTAAATCATACCCAAAATGATACCGATGATCATCGGGCTGAATGATAATTCCTGAAAAACTTTCGCGCTGCCGATGTAAAATGCCGCACATGAAAAGAGCCACATCAGCAACACGCCGTGGAGCATACTGCTCCTTTTTTCTGTTAACATATCTTTGAACAGTGATGTATTGGGTTATATTCTGGTAGCCGGGAGCGTTTTCCGCTCCCTTTTCTATTTTTTAACCGCGTATTCATTTAAGTTGTTCACGGTTACGATGTTTTTGACCTGCAAATTTACGAACTTAGCCGGAATTTGCGAAGTTTTAGCCGAATATTTCGTAACTTTGCAAAAGAAAACTGAATTATCAATGGAAAATATGCCCAAGGACCCGTTCATGTTGCTGAGCTGGGTCAACATGAAACTCCGCGACCTCTACTCCTCCCCCGAAGCCATGGCCGAGGACCTCGACATCGACCTCGATGCCCTCAAAGCCAAACTCCATGACGCCGGCTTCGACTATCTCCCCGCCGCCAACCAGTTCAGATAATACCGATAATGGAACTTATCGACACCCACACCCATCTCTACTGCGCCGAATTTCTCACCGCCGAGCAGCCCCGCCACAGGAAAAAGGGCGCTCCCGAGGTGCCCCCGGTCCCTACTCCCCGCGGTGGCGAGGAGGCCGTGGAGCGCGCCGTCGCCGCAGGGGTGTCACACATGATTTTCCCCGCGATTTCCATTCCCGAAAACGCCCCCATGAAGGCCCTTGCGGCGAGATTTCCCGGGAAAATCACCATGGCTATGGGGCTTCACCCCTCGGAAATCGGTCCCGACCCGAAGGCCGAGCTCGACATCATCGAAGCTGAATTCCGCGACAATCCTGGTCTTTACCACGCCGTGGGCGAAATCGGAATCGACCTCTACTGGGAGCAGGAACACCGCAGCGAACAGCTCTATGTCTTTGACCGTCAGTGTCGTCTTGCTCTCGAGCTCGATTTACCAATTATCATCCACTGCCGCGACGGTCTCGACGAAGTCCTCGAGGTGCTTCGCGGCCTCCCGGCCATCCCCCGAGGTGTTTTCCACAGTTTCGGAGGCACCGTCGAGGATGTTGCCCGTATCCGCGAGCTCGGCGACTTCTACTTCGGAATCAACGGAATCGTAACCTTCAAAAACTCTACACTCCCCTCGGTCCTCCCCTCCATCGGTCTCGACCGGATCCTCCTCGAAACCGACTCCCCATACCTCGCGCCGGTCCCATACCGCGGCCGACGCAACGAATCCTCCTACCTCCCTGCCACAGCGCAGGCTGTCGCCGACGCCCTCTCCCTCCCCCTCGAAACTGTCGCTGACGTCACCACCGCCTCCGCCCGCAGTCTCTTCAACCTCTGATTCTCCCTCATGAAATCTCTCCTCGCTTTTTTAGCGCTCCTCACCGCATTTCCCGCTTTCGCCCAGAGCCGAAGCAAGATGTCTCCGGCCCTCCGCAATGAGCTGTTCGGCCTCTCATACGACCGCGCCGGGGCTCTCCGCCTCGGGGTCTCCGATCCCGAGCCGCAATATTATCCCCTGATTATCAAGCTGAAAGATACCGACGCCGACCTCCCGGATTTCGTCAGAGTGATTCACCGCCGAGGCTCACTGCTTTTAGTCTACGTTCCCATAGACAAGCTCCCGGACCTCTCGCAGCTCGGAGCCATCGCCCGGATCGAAGGTGGAAGCCTCAACGCTCCCCGAATGGACCTCGCCCGCGGTTTCTGCGGCTACCCCGAAATCGCCTCTGGTTCCTCTTTCCCCCAGATTTACACCGGGAAAGGGGTCGTAACAGGTCTTGTCGACACCGGAATCGACCTCAACCATATCGCCTTCCGTGACCCCGCCGGCGGCCAATCTCGTATCGCCCGTTTCAGCTACTACGGTCCTTCGCCCGACGACGTTTTCATCGTCGACATCCCCTCGGAAATCGCGGATTGGGCCACCGACAACGACCGCGAATGGCACGGCACCCACGTCGCCGGCATCATGAGCGGCAGTTTCACCGGGAACCCCTATTATGGTATCGCGCGGGAGGCCGACATCGTCGCCGCAACCTCTTTCGAGCTCTATTCCCCCCTTCTTTTAGCCGGGATGGAGGAGATCATCGATTATGCGAAAACAGCCGGGAAGCCCGCGGTCATCAACATGTCAATAGGCTCCAACACCGGTCCGCACGACGGCACTTCGCTTTTCAGCCAATATCTCGATCTACTTTCCGAGGACGCAATTCTCTGTCTTTCAGCCGGCAACGAAGGGAATCGCAAAAACCGCTACACTGGCGCCTTCCCCTCCGACGGCGCTTCGGCCGGCATCGCCTGTATCAGCGCCTCTTCATGGGTTTCCGACAATGTCCTCGGCCAGCTTGATATCTGGGGACGAGATTCCCGCTCATTCGGTCTGAACATCCTGCTCCAGACCGAAGGGGTCTACACCATCGCCCACCGCATCCCGGTTCCGCCGTTTTCAGCTGCAGAACCCTCGGAATTCGTGATTGCGACCTCGCAGGAAATCCTCGGCAACCTCGGCAATCCTCCCGGCGTTGTCTCACCTGAGCTCGCCTCCGCCGTCACCGGTTACATCGCCGTCGCCGCCGAACTGAACCCCGACAACAACCGTTTCAACGCCTCCGTAAGTTTCAATATCACAGCACATAACGGCACCGACGGCAAGCCTGAGGTCCTCATCAACCCCGGCGTCGAAGCGGTCGGTTCGCAGGGCCAGACCCTCGATTTCTACGCCTCTGAATCGCTCCGCACTCTCAACATCAAGCCCCATCCCGAAGGTTTCCAGCTTACCGAAGACGGATCCATAAGCGACCTCTGTTCGGGAGAAAACGTAATATGCGTCGGCGCGATGGCCTCACGGCCATCCGTGCAAATGCTTAACGACCAGACCATCTCAGTCGACGACCCCGTCGGCGCCATCGCCTATTTCTCATCCTTCTCCTCAGGCGACGGCATGCGCCCCATGCCCGACATTGTCGCTCCCGGAGAGCACACCGTCTCGGCCATCTCATCCCCCTACCTCACCGCGCATCCCGAATACAAAGGTTCCTGCATCTTCTCCCAACAGGTTGATAACCGGGAATATTACTGGGCTGCCGACCGCGGCACATCCATGTCCTCCCCCTTTGTCGCCGGAGTCATAGCCCTCTGGCTTCAGGCCGACCCGACCCTGACCACACCCGACGTCAAGCAAATCCTCAGCGAAACCGCCCTAACTCCCACCGTCGATCCCACCTCACCCCGCTGGGGCGGCGGGGTGCTGAACGCCTCCGACGGCCTCCGTCGCGTCCTCGACCGCGCAGGCATCCCCTCCATCTCCACCGATTCCCCAACCCCCGTCATCCACCCCCTCCCCTCCGGCTCCCCCTCCTCTCCCCGGCTCGAAATCTCCTCCACGGCCCCCGCCACCC